>DHNI01000101.1 GCA_002409455.1 Firmicutes bacterium UBA5420
TTCCCCAGGATCTACGGTGTTAACGGAATAGCCTAGTTTGAGTAAGGCAGCACCGATAGAGTCGCGCTGGCTATCGAGCATGAGAATTTCTTTAGCGTATTTTCGATCCCAGAGCACATCCCAGCTGTCGATTTCCTCGTCCACCATCGTGGTGTTATATAGGATGCCCAGCGTCCCCCATAGATATGGTAGGGAGTACGCATTATCGGGATCATAGACGGTACCCATGAGGCGATCATCAAGGTGCTTGTGGTTTGGAATCTTGCTCAGATCAATTTTCTCCAACATGTCTTCTTCGAGCATCCTGGTCAGCATATAATCCGAGGGAAAAATCAGATCATAGGAGCTACCACCAGATTTGATCTTCACATACATGTCTTCGTTAGTGGAAAACGTGTCGTAGACAACCTTCATGTTAAACTCTTTCTCAAACTCTCCCAGAATGTCCTCATCAATATAATCACCCCAGTTATAGACGTACAGTGTGGGTTGATCCTGTCTACACCCGGTCAAAGCTATGCTAAGCACCACCAAACTTAGCACCAAAAGGACTAACTTGCTTTTTTGAACCATGTTTACCATTCCTTTCTTTCTTCTCTTCCCGGGCTTGCCGGACATTGACAACAATCAAGAGCAAAAGCACAAAGGTGAACATAATCGTCGAGAGAGCATTGATTTTGGGGTTGATTCCCCTTCTGGCCATGGAATAAATCGTGATGGAAAGGGTATTCACTCCCGAGCCAGTTGTAAAGAAACTAATCACAAAATCGTCAATAGACAGCGTGAATGCTAAAAGCAATCCCGTGATAATTCCAGGCATAATCTCGGGAATAATCACCTTCCAGAGCGCCTGGGCCGGCGTGGATCCGAGATCCAAAGCAGCTTCGTAAAGATGTTTGTTGAGCTGACGCAATTTCGGCAACACCGACAAAATGACATAAGGAATGTTGAAGGTGATATGGGCCAAAAGCAAAGTCAGATAGCCTAAGCGTACTCTGGCAAAGACAAAGAGAATCATGAGAGAAATTGCCGTTACAATCTCAGGGTTCAGTACAGGTAGATACGTGACATTCATGATCAGCTTCTTTTGTATCCCCCTGGAATTGTGAATCCCTATGGCCGCCAAGGTACCAATAATGGTCGCAATGATGGCCGAGGTGATTCCGATGAACAACGTGGAATAGAGGGAGCTCATAATGGTTCGATCCTGGAACAGTTCCACATACCAACGCAGGGTAAAGCCGCCCCACACTCCCCGTGAACGGGAGTCATTAAAAGAATACACCATCAACACAGCAATAGGCATATACAGAAAGGCGAAAACGAGGTAGATATAGCTTCGCTTCAGAAACCTTACCATAGCGCCACATCCTTTTCTTCGCCTTCAAAGAAGGACATAACTGCCATGCTAAGCAAAATGAGGACAATCATCACAACAGAAATCGCCGATCCAAACCCCCAGTCACCTACAACAAGGAACTGCTGTTCAATGAGGTTGCCTATGAGCGTAAATTGCCCGCCTCCCAAAAGCCTTGAAATGACAAAGGTTGTCAGGGCTGGCATAAACACCATAGTCACACCCGATACCACCCCAGGGACACTTAAGGGAAAGATCACCCTCGTGAATACCCGGTAAGAATTTGCCCCTAGATCCCCTGCAGCCTCCACAACGCCTTTGTCAATCTTGCTGAGCACGGAATAAATGGGCAACACCATGAAAGGCAGAAAATTGTAAACCATGCCCAAAACCACGGCAGCCTCGGTGTATAGAATGTTTAAACGGGGCAGGTTCAAATTCGCCAAAAGCACATTGATCACGCCACTGCGTTCTAAAAGGGTCAGCCAAGCATAGGTTCTCAGAAGAAAATTCATCCACATCGGAACCACGAATAAAAGCAGGATCACATTCTTGCGAGTAAAGGCATTGCCTGCCATAACCATGGCCGCCGGATAGCCCATGATGAGGCAAATCACCGTACTGATTACAGCCAAACGCAAGGATCGCCCTAAGACCTTTAGATAAATAGGCTCAAAAAAACGACCGAAGTTCTCCAAAGACCAAGTGGCCCCTGTTTCTGTGGGTATGGTGAAAGCATAATAGAGCACCAGAAACATAGGAACAACAATAAACAGAATCATCCAAATCATATAGGGAAAGAGCGAAGAGCGCTTCATGGCGAACTCACCTTCTTCATGATGTGAATATCCAAGGGCTCTAGACCAAGACCAACACGCGTACCCACAGGTTCCATTAAGGTGGAGTGGACTAGCCAACTCATGCCATCATCGGACTCTACAAGCATCTCGTAATGCACGCCCAAAAAGTTCACAGAGCTTACCGTTCCAGAGAGTCTAGCCTTCTCTGCAGGTATGAGCACCAAGTCTTCAGGCCGAATAACAACGTCAACCTCTTCGTCTTGAGCAAGGCCCGAGTCGACGCATTCAAAACTGGAGCCACTAAAATCTACCAAAAAGTCTTTGCGCATAATTCCATCCACAATGTTGCTTTCCCCGATGAAGTCAGCCACAAAGGCATTCGTGGGCTCATTATAAATATCAACAGGGGTGCCAATTTGCTGGATTTTTCCATCCTGCATCACAACTACGGTATCCGACATAGATAGGGCTTCTTCTTGATCATGGGTGACAAAGACAAAGGTGATACCGAGCTGCTTTTGCATGCTCTTCAGTTCGTGCTGCATCTCCCGGCGGAGCTTGAGATCTAAAGCGGCCAAGGGCTCATCTAGGAGCAATACTTCAGGTTCGTTCACCAAAGCCCTGGCTATAGCCACCCTCTGCTGCTGCCCTCCACTGAGCGAGTTGACATCCCGTTTCTCAAAACCCTCCAGATTAACCTGCTCTAGCATCTTCGTAACCTTGTTTTGGATGGCCTTTTCACTTAGCTTTTTGATGCGCAGACCAAAGGCAATATTCTCAAAGACGTCGAGGTGGGAGAACAAAGCGTAACGCTGAAACACCGTGTTTACCCTACGCTTATAAGGGGGAATGCTCGTGATGTCCTTACCTTCGAATAAGATTGTACCCCCCGATGGCTGTTCAAATCCACCAATCAAGCGCAAAGTGGTTGTCTTTCCACAGCCACTGGGGCCTAAGAGGGTGACAAATTCATTCTTCCTGATATATAAATCAATACCGTCGAGTGCTGCAGTTTCGTCATAGAACTTGGACACAGATTTCAGCTCTACAATAATTTCAGACAACTTTCGTTCCCCCTTCCGTAAACTAAAAACTTGGTGGGGTAGAAACCCACAGTACGCTGGCCGGTCTTGTGCTGGTATTCGAAAGGTAATGGCCTTCTTGGGCCGGGAAATAAAACGCTTCCCCTGCGCGAACCCTCAGCTTCTTAGAGCCAAGGTGCAGATAAACTTGGCCCTTGAGCACATAGCCAAATTCTTCCCCATCATGAGGATCGTCATAGGGCGTTTGCCCATGGGGTTCAATGTGAACTAAGATGGGTTCCATGGCATTCTTCTGCGCATTAGGCACCAGCCAGCTGATCTCACTTTTTAGCTCTGGGTCGCTCTTTACCGCAACATCGTCCTTGGTAAACACCACTTTTTCAGGTACTTCGTGATTGAAGAAATCCTGTAAATTCGTACCAAGAGACTCCAGAATATCCACCAGGGTCGCGATAGAAGGTGAGGTGAGCTCCCGTTCAACTTGGGAAATAAAGCCCTTGGTCAGCTCCGAACGATCTGCTAATTCTTCCTGCGTTAGGTTGTGCTGCATCCGCAAACGCTTGATCTTCTCACCAATTTTCACCGCTATCTCCCCCCTTTTCTAAGTTTTGTGTCACTAAACCCTTTGTTTAGAACCACTAAACAAATGTATTGTAACGAGAAGGAGCTCCCATGTCAATAGGTTTTGCATGAGAAATTCA
>DHNI01000102.1 GCA_002409455.1 Firmicutes bacterium UBA5420
ATAGGTTTTGCATGAGAAATTCACTGAAACGAAAAAATATTTTCTGCGCCGCCATAATAGACTGTTAAGAGTGGTCAGAAAGGAGTGGTAGCCGTCTTGTGGGAACTGGGTAGAATCGTATTCTTAGGCACCATGGCTGGAGCGCTGGGCACAGGGGTAGGAGGCCTTGTGCTGTCCTTTTTGAAGCGTCCCAAAGACTCCTTTTTAACCTTCTTGCTAGCCTTTTCCGCCGGGATTATGCTTGCCGTTGTCTTTCAGGATCTCATCCTGGAAGCCATTTCCTTGGGAGGTTTAGGCGTTACCTTGCTGGGTATTGTCCTCGGCGTCCTGGCCCTTTCTTTGATGACGTCCGTTATAGATAGTAGCCATTTCTCTGCAAAAGGTCTTGCCAAAACAGGATTACTATTAGGATGCGGCATTGCTTTGCATAATCTTCCTGAGGGCCTTGCTATTGGGGCAGGGTATCTCGCTTCCCAAGATCTTGGACTTTCCCTTGCCCTTGCCCTCTGTATCCACAATATCCCTGAAGGTATGGCCATGGCTGCCCCTTTGTTGGCCGGGGGGGTTAACAAGACCCAGGTGGCCCTTTTGACAATCCTGGCGGGAATACCGATGGGAATCGGTGCTCTTCTGGGCGGGCTTCTTGGCAGCCTCTCAGGGCGATCTCTCGCAGGAGCCCTTGGATTTGCCTCGGGGGCCATGCTTTTTCTAGTCTTCCATAAACTTTTGCCTGAAGCCGAACACGGGGGTGTTCCAGTCGCCTCTACCTATGGTGCTATTATGGGCATCTTAGTGGGACTCACCTTTTTAGTCGCTCTTTAAAGGGGCACCCCCTTAAAGGGGCACCCCTCTAAAGGGAATGAATTAAAAACCGATATAGTACGTAGGGGGAGGTGGTAGGGTATGAATGTGTTCTATCTAGCGGGCCTACGAGCATTAAGTGCGTTTCGATCAGCCCAAGTCGATTATGCGAGAGCTATGGAGCGCATTTCCACAGGTCTACGCATCAATCGCGCCGCAGACGATCCTGCAGGCCTAGCCATCTCCGAGAAAATGCGAGGTCAAATTCGTGGTTTGCGGCAAGCCTCTAGAAACTCCCAAGACGCCATTTCGATGCTTAATGTAGCTGACGGGGCTCTTGGCGAAACACATGCCATTTTGCATCGTCTTCGAGAGATCGCAGTCTACTCCGCCACGGGCACCCTCACTGAAGCGGAGCGAAGTGCACTGCAACTTGAGTTTGATGAACTGGTGAAAGCCATTGATGACATTGGTGGCAACACCCAGTTCAATACCATTCCCCTGCTTGATGGAAGCAGAGATGAAGAAAATCCTTTGCTGATTCAAATTGGGGCCAACGCAGGCCAAAACATGGATATCAGTCTAGGAGACATGCGTGGAGCTGCTTTGGGACTCAAAGACGAAGATGGTAGTATTATCTCGATACGTACTGCAGAGGACGCAGACAAAGCTATTGGCACCCTGGATGAAGCTATCAACAAAGTCTCTAGCCAAAGGGCTTACATTGGGGCCAAGACCAGACGCCTCGAACACACCATCAATAACCTCGAGAACACAGCCATTAACCTTGCAGAAGCGGAATCCAGAATTCGAGATGCAGATATTGCCGAGGAAATCATGAATATGGTGAACGCTCAAATCCGCATGCAGGCATCTCTGGCCATGATTGCTCAAGCAAATGTGAGTCAACAGATGATCTTGCAGCTCCTCTGGCCGTAGTTTTAAAAGGCCGCCGCCCACCGGGCGGCTTTTTTCTGCCCATAAAGGAAAGTCAGCCCTCAAAGCGAATACCTAGACTAAGATTGCGAAAGGTGTGAACGGTATGGTGAAATTCGGGACAGGTGGTTGGCGGGCTGTTATTGCAGAAGAGTTTACCTTTAACAACGTGCGTAGGGTGGCGCAGGCTGTGGCCCTTTACTTAGAAGAATTGGGACAGGCCCACAAACCTGTCGTGGTAGGACATGACCTGCGTTTTTTATCGGGCCGTTTTTCTCGGGCGCTAGCAGAGATTCTGGTTCATAACGGCATCAAGGTATGGTTTATTGAACAAGTGGTGCCCACCCCCATGCTTATGTATGCTGTTGATCAAGAGAATCTAGCCATGGGGATCATGGTTACCGCAAGTCACAACCCTTCCGAATACAACGGAATTAAAATCATTGTCGAAGGCGGCAAAGACGCGCCTGTGGAAGTCACAAATCGTCTTGAAGAGATCTGCAACACCATTCCAGAGCTTAAGGCTCCCCCTCTGTCCTTTGAGGAGGCCCTTCAGCAGAAACAGATCGTAGAGTATTCCAATAAAAACGCCTACATTGATTCTCTTTTAGCGCAAATTGATGTGGACGCTGTGCAGAAACTCAATTTTCGGGTGTTGTTTAACCCCATGTTTGGTGTGGCCAAGGACATCATGGCCATGTGTCTAGCATCCCTTCGCTGTTCGGTCGATTTGATCAATGCCGATCGCGACACCATGTTCGGTCAACGGACACCCAGTCCCTCCAGGGAATCACTGCAAGACATGGAATACATCATGAAGCAGGGAAAATACCATATTGGCATTGCCACCGATGGTGATTCAGACCGCATAGGACTCTATGACGAAAAGGGTAATTATATTGACGCCAATGAGATTTTAAAACTGCTGTATTACTATCTAAAGGCATATCGGGGCGAAAAAGGGGGGCTTGTGCGCAATATTACCACCAGCCACGTTTTGGATCGCATCGCCCACTCCTTTGGAGAACCAGCCTTTGAAGTACCTGTAGGCTTCAAACACATCTCCTTTAAAATGGACGAAGAAAATCTGCTCCTGGGTGGAGAAAGCAGTGGTGGCCTGAAGATTCGCGGGCATGTTAATGGGAAGGATGGAATTCTGGCAGCTCTCCTCGCAGTAGAAATGCTGGCCAAAACGGGCAAAAGCCTGAGCCAGCTTCTGGCCGAAATCAACGAAAAATACGGCACCCTCTACTTTGGAGAAGTAAATCTCCGTTATCATCCCCAAGACAGAACCCGTCTCGATCAAATATTGATCAAGGACAAGTACACGCCAAAGCTTCCCTGGAGACTGGCCAAAACATCGTATATGGATGGGGTGAAGTTCTACTTTACGAATGACAACTGGTTCTCCATCCGCTTCTCGGGGACAGAGCCCATCTTGCGTCTAGCCTACGAGACAAATACGCCGAAGGAAGCCAAAGAACTGAAGGCAGCCGTATTCAGCGACAACTATCTCAATTTACCAATCCCTGAAGGAGAGATTTAAGTGCTTGGTGTGATTTTAGCAGCCGGAAAAGGGACACGTTTGAAGGAACTAGGAAAAAACGTCCCCAAGTCCCTTTTGCCCATAGGTCAGAGAACTTGTTTGGAACACATCATTCTGGGAATGAAAGGGGCGGGAGTACGCCGCTTTGGGATCGTGATTGGTCACTTAGGGGAACTGATTGAGGAACGGTATGGTTCAGGGGAGTCTCTCGGTGTAGAGATCACATATTTGAAGCAAGATCTAAGCATATATGGAACGGGCCGCGCCTTGCTCCTAGCTCGAGATTTAGCTGGTAATGAACCCCTGATGGTTTCATACGGCGATATCTTAATTGAGCCGAGTAACTACAAAGCCATGGTCGATCTGGCTCGCCGCGAACAAACACCCGTGAGCTCCGTCAACTGGATGGACGATCCTGCGGCAGGAGCCGCCGTTTATTTCAATGATGAAGGTTATTTGGAGAATATCATTGAGAAGCCCCCTAAAGGTACATCCACCACGAACTGGAATAATGCAGGGGTCTATGTCCTCCAGCCCTTGATTTTTGATTATCTGGCGAATCTAAGCAAGTCACCAAGGGGAGAGTATGATCTTACCGCAGCAGTCCGGCAAATGGTAATCGCCGGCGTGGCGGTGAAAGTTCACCAGATCACAGGCTTTTGGAAAGATATCGGCACCCCTGAAGATGTAGCCGCCATTCGCCACCTCCTAGAAAGCAACAAATAGCGTAAACCACGTAGCCAACGAAAAGCCCACGGGCATTGCTCCCATGGGCTTTTTCCTTAGTTTATCGAAGGTTGCACGAAACGTCAGTGCATTTTTTACGAATGTATTTTAGAACGGAAATAATGGTTTTGGCATCATTGATACCGCCATTGTCAATCATCTCTATAACTTCAGCTAGGGGCACCCAACGAACCTTAATATCCTCTCCCTCATCAAGGTTCTGCTCACCCTTGGTAATCTCACTGGCTAAGAAAAGATACAGAATCTCATTCGTATAGCCGGGGGTCGGATACACATGACCTAGCGTTTCCCAGTTTTTGGCGGAATAGCCCGTTTCTTCCTGGAATTCCCTTTGTGCACATTCGATAGGTGGCTCTGATCGATCAATCGTTCCCGCGGGAAGCTCCAACATTAGGCGCCCCGCTGCCGGTCTGTACTGCTCGACAAGAAGTACCTTGCCATCCTCCACCACCAAAGTGGCAGCAGCACCTGGATGATCCACCATCTTAAACTGCATAACTTTATTTCCAACCCACATGTCCTTCGTTATAAATCTGAACACAGCTATCACCTCTTGTTTCATAATTCTGGTGAAACCATAAGACTCCTGTTTCTAGGTGTGCTTCTTTTGCCTCTCCCTGGCATGCCGATCTAAAAGCAGTTTGCGCAAGCGCAAAGCCCTAGGCGTGACTTCCAGACAATCGTCCTGGGCCAGGTAGGCTAAGTGCTGTTCGAGGCTGAGCTGCCTGGGAGTATTAAGCTTCACCAGATCATCGGATCCGGCAGCCCTCATATTTGTCATTTGCTTCTTGCGAGCCACATTGATGTCTAGATCACCCGCGCGACTATGCTCACCTACAATCATGCCGGCATACACTTCTGTTCCAGGGCCAATAAAGAGTGTGCCCCGCTCTTCCGCTGTCTGTAGGGCGTACGCGGTAGCTGTACCTGCTTCCCAAGCAACTAGGCTCCCGGTCTGTCTCTGCGTTATTGTGCCAGACCAAGGTGCATAGTGGGCGAAGGCATGATGCATAATGCCATGACCCCTTGTTTCCGTAAGAAATTGGGAGGCAAAACCAATCAGGCCCCGTGCAGGCACTAAGAATTCAGCCCGCATGCGATCTTCTCCCCCTTGATTGAGTGTCTGCAATTCGCCCTTCCTTTGCCCAATAAGCTCCATGACAGAGCCAAAGTAATCACCTGGAACATCAATATGCAAGCGTTCATAGGGTTCTAAGATTCCCTCATCCGTATACTGCAAGACAGGTTCTGGTTTCGTCACACAAAAACTATATCCCTCCCGCCGCATCGTCTCAATTAAAACACTGAGATGCAGCTCACCGCGCCCTGCAACTCGAAACTGATCCGGCGATTCGGTATCCTTAACCTCCAGTGCCACATTAATCCGAGCTTCCCGAAACAGGCGATCCCGCAGTTGTCGTGATGTCAGATACTGGGCATCTGTGCCTGCTAGAGGCCCATCATTGACCCGAAACACCATAGTCAAGGTTGGCTGATCAACGGAAATAGCCGACAAAGGCAAGGGTTGATCCGCTTGGTTTACCGTTTCTCCGATTTCAATTTGATCTACGCCGCTAAAGGCGGCAATATCCCCTGCAGTCATACTTGAGACCGCTGTCATCTCTAGCCCCTGAAAGGTGTAAACTTGTCCAACCTTACCACGCCTGGTGCTGGTTTTTTCGCTGTGGGAAAGAAGAATTTCTTGGCCACTTTGCAAAACACCACTTGTAATTCGACCTAAGGCAATCCGGCCCACATAGTCATTGTATTCTAAATTGCTAATCATCATCTGCAATGGCCCTGCTGTCTGAACTTTAGGTTCGGGCACAAAATCTACCACACCTTGCAGGAGGGGTAGGATGCTCCCCGTCTCATCATTATCGCGCCTCAGGTCGTCTAGCTCTGTACTTGCCGTTCCAGTCAATGCTGAGGCATAAAAAACCGGGAAATCCAGCTGTTCTTCTGTAGCTTCCAAAGCCACAAAGAGATCAAAGACATCGTCCACTACCCGGTTAGGATCGGCTGCGGGTCGATCGCACTTGTTTACTACAACGATAGGGGCAAGTCCCCTCTGCAGCGCCTTGTGTAATACAAAGCGGGTTTGAGGCATAGGTCCTTCTACCGCATCCACTACGAGGAGCGCCCCGTCTACCATACTCAAAATCCGTTCTACTTCCCCACCAAAGTCTGCATGACCAGGCGTATCTACAATATTGATCTTTACATCACCAAACTGCACCGAGACGTTTTTGGCCAAAATGGTGATTCCCCGCTCTTTTTCTAGAGCATTCGAATCTAAAATCCTGTCATCGACCTTTTGGTTGGCTCTGAAAATGCCGCTTTGCCTTAAAAAAGCATCCACCAAGGTCGTCTTACCATGATCGACGTGAGCAATGATAGCCACATTTCTAATCTGCATAGGCGTTAGTCCTTTCCAATATGACACCCCTTAGTATAACACAACTACTGGCTAAGAAAAAAGACGCCAGTTTTCATATAGAACATAGTGGAGAACATAGGTGATGACGCCGCAAAAAATGCAATATTAGGGAAGCAGGATGGTTATACTATCTTTGGTCGTAACCGTAATTCGGAAAGGATGGTCGCCTATGACTGTTCAAGTTCTACTCTACCCAACCTTGGTTCTGATTCTCGCCACTTTCTTGCTTATCACCGTACCCCGTAAAGTTTTCCGCGCTCTACTTCCCTATGGACTGGTGCTGGGTGGACTCCTCGACTATATGTGGAATGTGATCTTTGGTGATCTGTTCAAGATCTTTATCTACAAGAATAACGGTGTTTTTGATGTCAGCGGCCAGATTATTTTTGCCCCCCTCGCCTGGACCTTGATCATTGTCTTTTACCTTTATTTCTGGCCCAGAGAGAATAGGCAATTATGCTATTTTTACGTCCTTTTTTGGGGTGGGTTAGCTACTGGTTTTAGCCAGGTAGTCTATTTCGCCGGGTTATTCGAATATAAACCCTGGTTTTACCCCCTCCCCATGTTGATCATGTTTTTAGTGCGCTTTGCCTTGGCTGCTTGGGTTGCGAAGCCATGGACAAACTTTTCGACATAACGGAAGGAACCATCCCTCACTTGACGAAGTCTGTGGTAGCTCAACAACTTCGCGATGAGGTGAATCCATGGAAAAAATTCATAAGAGAAGTTTGTTCTTAACATGGTTTGTTCTAGCGTTTTTCGTGATTATACCGCAGGTTTGCGCTGCAGATTTGGAGAGCCCAGAAGAACTTGAGGCTTTTTTTGACGGTGCCCTCGCCATACAGCTAAAAAACTACAATATACCTGGGGCCACAGTAGCCCTAGTCAAAGAGGACGAAATCGTGTTTAGCAAGGGCTATGGTTTTGCTAATTTAGAAGAACAGATACCCATGAATCCCGAGACAACCCTACACCGTCCTGGATCTAACTCGAAAATCCTGGTCTGGACCGCAGTGATGCAGCTTGTAGAACAGGGGCGGCTCGATCTTTATACCGATATAAATACCTACCTCGACTTTTCCATTCCATCAAAAGTAGCTGGAAGAGAAGCTCCCCCCATTACACTGCACCACCTTATGACCCATAGTGCAGGATTTGAGGATCAAATAATTAAGCTTTTTGTCTCCGATCCAGAGCTCGTGGATCCACTTGACCAATATGTAAAAGACCATTTGCCTGCCCGCGTTTTTCAACCCGGTTCGGTGATGGCCTATTCTAATTATGGCACTACCTTAGCTGCTTATATTGTCGAATTAGTAAGTGGACAAGCCTTTAGCTCCTATGCCAAAGAACACATTCTCGATCCCTTAGGGATGGATTCTTCCACCTTTGACCAACCGCTCCCTCCACACCTGGGGGCCCAAATGAGTGAGGGATATCGTTATGAGGCGGCAAAGTATATACCTAGCGGTTTTGAGTACGTTCAATCCTATCCCGCAGGTGCACTGACCAGCACAACCCATGATATGGCCCTTTTGATGATAGCTCATCTAAATCTTGGCGTACCAAGTCAACGGGTAAGGATAGACACGGATGAGGAAGGCGAAGTTGAAGACGAGGCCGGAGACGATGAAAGCACAGAGGAGAGAACAAGCGACAGCCGAATTCTTCAAGAGAACTCCGCCCGGCTTATGCAAACCCAGCAGCTTTCGGGTCATCCTGAAATCCCTGGAATGACCTATGGGTTCATCGAAGCTGATTATAATGGGCACAGAGTGTTATCGCATGGTGGAGATACCCTATTGTTCACAACTGGGCTCTACTTTTTGCCAGA
>DHNI01000017.1:0-6624 GCA_002409455.1 Firmicutes bacterium UBA5420
CCTAAGTCTTGTCAATTGCCTTTCTAGAAGCACGGTCAAGCTAGTCTGGTCATATTCTCGCACTCGCATACCATGAACATAGTCGCGCATTTCGTGCTGTGCTTCATCTAAAACCTCTCCGAGACGGCGTAAATACGTGTCGACTACTTCGTCATTTCCTCGTTTTTGTTCACGGCCAATGGCGCGGACTTGCAGACTGCAAAAACCTAGGATTTGGCCAAGATTGTCATGGAGGTCTTGGGTGAAACGCGTTCGTTCTGCCGCTACCGCTACTTCTTGTTGTTCTAAACTGAGCCTGGCCTGCGCTTGTTTTAGTTCGGTGATGTCATTGATTACCATCACCTGCCCCCTAGCGACAGTGCGGTGATCTCTGATCACCGATACAGATACTTCATAATAACGGTCACTGCCCTGCATAGCGCGGCGTATTTCCAGGTGGCGTCCAGCATCGAAGGATGCTTCGGGACCTAACGCCGCCAGTTCCGTAGAAATGTCCCTGAGCAACATTCCTAATAGCGGTGTTCCTGGTTCCGCTTGGAACATATGGCAAAAGGCCGGGTTGAAATCTACCACCCGGCTATAGTTATTGACAACAACAACCGCTGTCTCCATCGCTTCTAGTACTTTATCCCAAGCAATGGGCACAAGCATAAACAAGTCAAACCGATAGATGCCCCAAAACATCAAACCTGCAGAGATGGAAAACACAAGGGGAGTCACATCATAGGCTGTGATGGGACTAACTCCCAGAACGTAAAGGAGATTCGAGAGCACCACCAGACTAATTCCTGCCAGGAGAAAAAGTGCTTGCCCCCTATAAACACTGCTTTTCTTAGTCAACGCTTGGCTGAGTAAAAAGATGGATAAGAAATTCAATATATAGGATTGTGCGAAGTGTACCCAAAACCAAGATCCGTACTGCTTATCTAGGACATAAATTAAGCCTGATGTATCCAGGCGGAAGTTCGTTCGCACAAGACCCCACCAAGGGTCTGTCCAAACCAAAAAAATGGTTATGGTAGGAATAAGAAGCAGGGGGAGGACATTTTTTCGCGTGAGCCAATGAGCCCGTCCACTAAACTGACAGGATGTTAAAAGCCATGCAACGGGTCCTAGAGAGTAGGCCACATACTGCAGATTAGCCCAGAACAATTTGTGTTCTATGGTAAGGGCTGAAAGTTCGAAGGCATTAGCGCAAGACCATAGAGTACCTATGGCCATACACAACCCGAGTATATTCGTTCCAAACGTGCGGCGATGCTTAGTACCATAAAGCGCCAGTGCAAACGTCATCATAGCAGATGCCACTAGAAAGACAGTATACGGTACGAATTGATAAAGCATTCGTCTCACTCCCGGAAGGATCGCGTGAGGTATAATTCTCTATAAAATGGCAAGGTTCCTTTCGATCGAAATCTCTAAATCGGCTTCTTTTTGCTTTAGCACCATATGCAAAAAAGCGTTAATGCTCAGACGCGTTGCCAAACGCGAGCACTAACGCCAGCACTCTATTCGTCATGTTCCTCATGATGCTGATGTTCACGACAAGCAGAATTCGTCGATTTCAAAGAGCCGTTTATGTAGCTTTCTACCGCCCCTTGCGCATTACCGCGGGCTCCAACAATAACCTCAATGTTCTTTTCATCAAAGATCGCAATGGCTCCGCTGCCCATACCTCCCGCAATAATTGTATTGACGCCCATGTCATTCAAGAGATTAGGCAAAAATCCAGGCTTATGCCCAGGATTGGCAACGACTTCGCTCTTGATGATTCGATCATCCTCAATATCAAAAATCGCAAATCCTTCGCAATACCCAAAGTGCTCAGCTACCATTCCTTTTTCGCTAGCTACAGCAATCTTCATTATTCTGTGTCCCCTCCATATTCTACCTTAACTCTGATTAGACTATTGTCCTGCCATAAGATCCTTGGCGTCCTGCGTTAAAGGTATCAAATCAGTTTTCTCTAGATAGGAAATATCGAACTTTCGGTTTAATGCTGCAAAATGCTGCAATCCAAAGGCAATCTTATTGAGATAGGAAAACACGCCCACAGCCCCTAGAGATATCTCGTCTGCCCTTTTGCCATAGAGAAATCGCAAGTCAGCAAGGTCATGATACAATTCATCCACAGTATCGCCATACTTTTTCAGATTCTTAGGAACACGGCCTTCTTTTATTCGTTCCCCAATACTTTTACCTGTCATGGCCGCTGTCATAGAAGCACGGCATAATCCGATGGAAGTCACACTGGAACCACCAAAGGCCAGTGCCTTGAACACTTGGTCTTCAGAACTGAATCCCCCTGTCATTGTAATACCTGGAATATAGCGTCCTTCGGCTTTTAGCCTATCGACGATCTTACATACAGCGTCTTCCAGTAATACAGTGGGAAGACTCCATTCATTCATCATTTTACAGGGGCTATAGCCGCTGCCACCACCCGCCCCATCAAATGTGATCATATCAACTTGAGCATCGCTGCCTAGCCTCAGCACTCGCTCTAAATCAGCGCGATCATAGCCAGCCATTTTAAGATAGAAATTGCTGATTCCCATTTCTCGCAATCGCTCAATTCGCTTGATTAGATATGCTTCATCCCACAAGGGCAACCTGGCATAGGAATAAAAGTTGGGGGCCATCCCTTCTTCCGCCTTTTCTACGATCTCGGGGGACATCGGATCTGGAAATACTAGCATTCCCTTCGCCTGTTTTCCCAGCGCTTCATCCCTATTCCTCAATTTGCGAACTGGTTGTGTACCTTTCGCACTTTGCCCAAACTTAAACTCCAGTGCATCTAGGCTGTGCTCCCGTAGTGCATATTCAGGGATTCCAAGCATATCGTCCTCCACATTGCACTGTAACACGATCTGACCATAGCCACGATAATACGTTCGGAAAGAATCAAGCATGGTTCTTAACTCGGGGAACGCACTAGCCTTGCCATTTTCGATTTTAAAACCAGGATCCTTGTCCCTTGCTTCCTCTCCAATAACGCAGGTGACCCCCGCCAGAGCTGCTCCCCCAAAGTAATCTTGCCAGTTAAGTTTAATGAGCGCGGGTAAGATGATGGGGATCTTTAATTTTACGGGATGAAATTTCCCATACTCTCTTTCTAACTTCACGTTATAAATGTTGGCCTCTTCATACTTGGCCTTGGCCCCAATAGCTCCAAAGACGCGACCGTTGATGTTAAAGTGCGAAAAATCAATGGGATAATCCTTTTCCGAAGCGACTTGATTATTCCCCGTATTTGTTGGGTAAACAGTCTGCTTACCTAACACTGACGCTAAAGCAATCTCACATGTTCCATCGCAGTCTTCTGTACAGAACGAACACATACCTGACTGTGGTGAAATGTGATTCTTTCTGAGATAGGTGTCATTGAATGCCGACGACAATCTTGGTTGATACGTCATTATCATCCCGCCTTGGTTATCGCGTATTTTTCTGTGCAAATAGCAATTGCATAGTATTGTCATAAACCGCTCTAACCGCTGTTCCCGATGCACAGTCTATCTCTACAATGCTCTGCCCATTATTGATCGCCTTTACCGCATCCGCATCAAAGGGTATTCTGCCAACAAAGGGCAATTTAAGCTCCTTGCAAAGCTCTTCTATCCTCTCCGTGTGTTCAATATTGGTATCGTACTTATTTATACACACCGCTATCTCTGTTCCAAATTTCGCAGCCGTGTTAATCATGCGTTCCATATCGTTAATGCCTGATATGGAAGGTTCGGCCACAATCAGAACCATATCAACTCCGCTCAGGGAGGCAATGACAGGACAACCAATTCCAGGAGATCCGTCAATAATAGCCAGTTCGACTTCGGCTGCCGCCGCTTTCATCTGTTTCTTTACCTCAGTAACGAGCAACCCCGACGTACCGCTACCCATCTTCAGTTGCGCAGTTGAAAACACGCTGTTCTCCGCGCCCGAATAGAGCATCAACTCTCCAGCCACGGCCGGTTCCATCGTTATGGCTCCTACAGGGCAGATGTATGCGCAAACTCCGCAACCTTCACAGGCGAATGGATCTACTTCATACTTATCCTCCACGAAGATGGCGTCAAAGCGGCAATGCTCTTTGCACTGATCACATGCAATGCAGCGCTCAGAATCGATAACGGCTACAGGCAGACCATAATAGTCTGAAACCTCTGGTGCAGTAGGCCACCTAGTTATGAGGTGCAAATTGGGTGCATCCACATCACAATCGGCAAAGGCTCTAACGTGGGAAAGCTTAATGAACGCACTAGCAATCGTCGTCTTTCCGGTTCCGCCCTTTCCGCTAAGAATGAGAAGTTGCTTCACATTGCACCTCCCCCATTACCATGTTTAGCAAACTTGAGAACATCTCCTTGTATTTCTCGTCTTTTCTCACTGCAATTTCTGCATTGGAAGTCAACAGGCCTAGATCGTGATGGAAGGGAATCTTAGCCAAAATCTTGATGCCTCGTTCCACACAAAATTCTTCTGCTGGGTTTTCGCCTTCCAGGCATTTATTCAAAACTACACCAAATGGCTTATTAAAAAGCTTTACTAAATCATAAACCATGCTTAGATTGTGAACGCCAAACAATGTCGGCTCAGCTACCAATACACAGTAATCTGCATCGCGAATGCTCTCCATCACAATGCACGCGCTGCCAGGAGGACAGTCAACAAAAACCGTGCTATCGGGCGAATCTTTGATGCCATCCAGTAGACTCTTGATAATTGGAACCCCCGATGCTTCACCGGTATTTAGCATTCCGGTATGAACAGTGACGTCTCCCGATATACCTTTTTGAACCTTCCCGATCACCTTGTCTTGCTCAGTTAGCGCTTTTTCGGGACAAAGCATGACACAACCGCCGCAGGAATGGCAAATCTCATCAAAGACAATGAGCCGATCTTTTATGTAGGCAAGAGCATTGAATCTACAGAAATCAACGCATTTTCGGCACCCATTGCAGACGGTATTGTCTACAACTGGAATTTTAATTGTTACTTCTTCTTCTTGGACATGCTCTGGTTTAAAAAACAGATGTCCATTTGGTTCTTCCACATCGCAATCAAGATAAATTGCATCCGGTGCTGCTGCAGCTAGATTTGCTGATACGAGCGTTTTCCCAGTACCACCTTTGCCGCTAAGAACTGCTATCCGCACATTACTCTCCCCCATGCCCATGAAATCCGGCATGGATGTCCTCGAGCAGAGAAAGCTTTCCATTAGAAAGAGAATCGAGGTTCTCCTTAACCGACGCGAATCTTGTTCTATATATCTTGATGCCAGCAGACTCGAGTACCCCAGCGGCATTTTCTCCACATCGAGGCGTCAACAAGACACCTGCTTGACTGTCTACGATGAGTTGCGCAGCCTTAATCCCGGCCCCACCCGGACTTGCTAAAGCACTGTTCTCGATGAATGTGGACTTCTTCGTTTCCGTTTCATAGATGAGAAAGTACGGGGCTCGTCCAAAGGAGCCACATACATTTGTTTCCAGATCCTTTTCATCTACAGGAACTGCAATTTTCATAAGAATCCTCCAATCTGGCTATCGCCTACCATGCCTATGCCTATGGCACCCACGCCCGCAACGATTTCCGTTACCATCACAGAGTAAGAAGTCACCGCCTTCGATCGTGAGAACTCTCCCATTAACTAATGATTCTGCAAGCTTCTTTCGAGCCTCACTGTACATACCCTGCACTGTTGTACGCGAAATGTCCATCTGATCGGCACATTCTTCCTGGGTAAATCGTTCCAAGTCAATAAGTCGGATCGTCTCATACTCATCGACAGTCATAATAACCGCATTTTCGGAATCCGCAGAGGAGCCGAGAGGCCCGAATCGGTTATTGTCAGGAAGATCACAGACTTTTCTCCATTTTCTTGGTCTTGGCACATTTTCACCTCAAATTAGCAACAGAGGCTAGCAGAGTGTCTTGCTAACCTCTGTTGTTCTCCTTACAGATCTTCCAGCTCCTCATCAATGGCGTCAAGGCGCCCCTTCAATATGTCTCTTTGCTCTTGAAGCAACTCCTTCTGTGTTCTAGAGGAGGGTTGGTTCCAGGCAACATCCCAGCCAAAGCCACGTCCGAAGCCGCACCCGTAAGCGCGTCCCCGGCCAAAGCCGAAGCCCCTGCCAAAGCCTCTTCCAAAACCAGCACCATACCTTACGTCGTTTACGCCTGCGCAAGGCCCTAATCCTCGTCCTGTCATCGGTCCAGCACCCATTGGTCCAGATCCATCTATTCCAGGCAAATCATTCACCCCCTCGTTTCCGGCATATGTCGCTTTCAACTTTCATTATACTCTGTTTGCGGCATATGTCAATAACTATTTTCAAAAAAAGCCCGATCGGAACGGGAACGGGATGGACTTCTTACTGTATAGTTCTAGCCGAACGCATTCTAGTCAAATCCCACCTCGGCACCATATGAAAATAAACCCCGGTTTAACTGGGGTTTTGTTTATTTGGGGGACATTGGCTTATCGCTTACTAATCAAAAGTATTTTCGTTGGACTAGAGGCAGCACATATTAGATGGCACCAGTTCAGTGGCCCAGATATTAATGAGAATGGACTCGCTTTATGTTCAATCCACCATAGACTCTTCGAGCGTGGTGCATTGT
>DHNI01000017.1:6787-22258 GCA_002409455.1 Firmicutes bacterium UBA5420
TAACACAAGACTTATTCATTTAGGTAGCGAAAGTAGCCAATGGTTCAGGTGTAGAGGAATGGTTAGTTAAGTATAATGCTAAGCCATTGCGGCAACCAATAAGTTACGATTATTCACCTGCTCCTAAATTTCTAGACTGGCATATTCGAGAGGTTTTCGGAACCAGATTGTGCGTCGCTAATAAAAAATGATTTGCTAAATCACTTGCTAATGAACTCCCCACAAACAGCCATAATTAAGCGGACTGGACAACACTCTAAAAAAAAGTGCCAGCTAGATGGACATGCTGACACTTGATGGTACTAGATGGAAAACCCCTTGGGCATAGCCCGGTGAATCCCACCTTCTGCACCATTAGGGAATTAGCCCCAGTTGGGCTGGAGGCTCTCAAGACAAGGCTGCTATTGCTCACGCATCCTTAGAAACTAATGGTCGAAAGCTCCCTTACAATCTCCTCTAGTTCTTGGAGAAATGCCGAATCTAAACGTTCTTCCCTGCCCCGTTCCACAGCCCTTCCAAGTCGGAGAATGACCGATGCTAACTGCTCGAGGGGCCCCATAGCCCTGGGCTCTTGCATCATGGTACGCGTACCAATCAGGCCTACCGCATCAATCTCATTCCAACCTGGCACTTGATCCGTTTGGAGCACCAAGCGAACATGTCGTGCAGGTATGTCAACGTTGATGTTGTCGATGGAGAAGATGCGGGATTCCTCCGGAGCAACTTGGGCCCTACCCCCCCAGACTACATGGGTCCTACCTGTTTCATCAATAATCTCGGCCTTAACGATAGCCCCCGGATTACAGGTTTCATATACATCGATGCGCTTCACATACACGGCCTCGTCATAGTAAAGCTCAACCCACTCCTCCCCGCCATCGCTCGTACTTGCCACCCACGCTGTATCGTAGTCACCATACTTGGGATAAACATCGGGTATGCCAGTCATCTGTTCTGGAATCCACCTGTCCTCTCGGTATTGGCTACTAGCTTTTGCCCCACTTGCCCACTGAACTACCATGTCGGAAGCCCCC
The DNA here is from genome assembly GCA_002409455.1 of Firmicutes bacterium UBA5420. GTDB lineage: Bacteria > Bacillota > Limnochordia > Darwinibacteriales > Darwinibacteriaceae > UBA5420. The sequence continues at coordinate 7,822 of DHNI01000017.1, forward strand.
TGAGCTTGAGGCCAAGGGGAGTTATGGCTACCCGTAATGCTCACGGCGTCAATCTCATTCCAACCACTAACGGAGTCCGTATCCAATGTAATCCGCACCCCTTTGCAGGGTACTGTAACGATGCCATTCTTGACACTGAACACCCTTGCGGTGGTTCCTGCAAATCCCCCTGTACCTTCCCAGATCACGTGGCTGCGTCCTGTTGTGTCCACCAAACCTATTGTTACGATGGCCCCTGGATTAAAGGTTTCATAGATCTCCACTCGTTCTACATAAACGGCCTCCGCAAAGCCCAGTTCTACCCACTGTAGGCCGTCGTCCCTATAAGCGGGTGCCCAAGCATATCCGCTGTCTCCATAATTGGGATAGAAATCGGGCCGACCCAACATCTGCTTCGCCGACCAGTCCCCACTTCCATATTCACTGCTTGCAGAGGCTGTCATAGCCCACTGCGTGAAAGACTGCCCCTGGACCTCATAGACGGTGCCAAACAAAATTAACACAGCAAAGAGCAAAATCGCGAACCAATTTCTCCTCATTATCCTTCCCCCAGTCTCTTATTTGAAAAGAAGATTATTACAGCGCTCACAGCGGTCATTACGAATCGAGTTCCTGAGGCGGCAGACATTGCAGTAGATAACCTGATCCTTAGATTTGTCATATTTCTCATATGTCTCCAGTGCGGGATGATATCGAACACGATCTCCAACGTCTAAATAGTCATACATAGCTCGATCTCGTTGGCGTTCGACGATCCTTTTTTTCTTGCCCCGCTCGGTTCGAATCAACACGATGTATTCCATATACGATTGGCTGGAGCCATCATCGTTGTCACGTTTATAGCGCTTTTTCTCAACCTTCTTCATGACCACACCGTCCCAAACTGGCTTTTTCATGCCCGCGATACGCCACAAATTGATTGCCAGGATAAGAAGACCCAAACCGATACCTATGATTAGCGCTTCATTGAGGGGCACTTCATCGCTGAGAAGGCCTGCAATAAGAAAACCCACAGGAAATAGCAGTGTGAAAACCCAGGTCCAGCCCACGGCCGATCTTTTGTTCTTCTTTATAGTTTCCACCATTTCGGGAGAATTGGCAACATCGGACCATCCGACCAAGGGGTGTTGCTCCTCAAGCATACTATCACCCTCCGTTTCTTGATTACCTGCGTTTCGTCTCGCGTTTCAGCAAAGCAAACAACACTACGGATCCAAGAATGGTAATCACGTAGAAGGCTACCCCCGCTACGCCCAATTCTTCAAAGTCTACCAGATGAGTTGGTTTGTTCACCCTAGGGAAGAATCCTAGATAACTGATGAGTTCAGTACGCCGCTCTCCCTCCCTGAGCTTCGGCCACGCTTCATCGCTTTTGTAAGTAGAATGACCCTCATATTCTCTGCCTCCTACAGTGAATCGATAACCCTTGGCCACGGTTCGAGAAGAGTTAACTGACGCACTTGTATCGTCTAGACGACTGCTATAGCTGGTTATTGTCCCAACTGTTGTCTCGCCAAATAAGCCAAGCACAAGAATGCTCACACTGTTGTACAGGGCAAGTAGCAGGCAAGCAACAATAATCACGAACGCTACGGGATTGATTCGTCCAGTCGTCACCTGATCGCTCCCCTTCACTAACCTAGGATTGTAGCTTTTACACCGGTTTCTTGCCACAGTGTTTGGGCCACTTCCAGGATCTTCTGTTTGGTATCTATCCCATGCTCAAATTCGAACCACATCGCCTGACGCTCGTTGCCAAATGAAAGACGCATTTTCTTATGATTAATATCCATCGTTTTGAGCCGAATACCCCACAGACCCCGGCGGCCCCATTCATAGACATGGCCGGCACTCAGCATACCAAACGTTGACAACACTACTTCATCTACTGCCCGGGCCGCTCCGCTGCGTTTGTCCAAGAACGCCCCGGGGATCGCCAAAATGCGGTTATCCCAGATGAGCTTGGCGGTTTGAAGCTTCTGGCTTTGCAGGATGAAAAGCCCCACAAGAAAGACGATTACAAGGCTCCACAAAATGCTAGAGCCAATTTCACTTGGGTCAAGCCAGACTGTGCAAAGAATACTCAGAGCGAGGAGTAAAGCGCAGTACGTGTATCTTCTGCGAATGGATCTCAAATGCATTTCGTCCTCCTTTCTTCAAGCAGGAACAGGGAGAGCTATGGCACTACTGCTTGACCCAACTAGAGCCTTGTTGCAAGTACACCCCTGCGCCGCCGCTTACATACACATCTTTAAAGGTATCTCCCTCACCAAGTAAATTTTCACCCAGTGTTACTTCAGACCCGATCGTGATGCTGTTTACTTGGCGCGAATTCTGATAAAAGGCATGCCCATCAATGACCACGTTATTGGGTATGGTTAAAGTGACAAGGCTGGAATTATCAGCGAACGCTCCACGACCTATCCGTTGTACACTAGGGGGGATTGTGAGCGACGTGAATTTATTGGAATCAAATGTGGAGCTACCAATATGTGTGACACTAGGCGGAAACCAGACACTTGTCAATGAATTCTCCTCAAAGGCGCTATCGCCAATATGGGTTACACCAGAGGGTATCGTCACGCTGACCAGCTCGTTTAGCCAGAAAACTCCCTTTTCGATGCGTGTTATGCCGTCTGGAAACCTTATCGTTTTGAGTTTGTTAGAAGAAAAAGCATATTCACCAATTGCCGTAACACTGTCAGGTATGTCAACAGCCTCTAGTAGATTGTTATTAAAAGCCCAAGGTCCTATGATGGTTACGCCTTCAGGTATAACCACACTGGTTATCTGGACACCTTGGAATGCCTTTTCTCCAATCGCTGTCACCGGCTTCCCATTAATAGTAGACGGGATCACAGGCTCGAGTTCCTTGTCCAAGTTCTTGTACTTACCCGTTTCCTGGTACTTCGTTATTGTGCCAGTTGTTCCGTCAAACGCAAAGTAGTCGGCCATAATAGCATTCCGATAGCTTGCCGTTACTGTAACGGGCTCCTTTGGCATGGTAAAACTCGTGCTCTCGGACTTTTCGTCAACAAAACTACCCCCACCCGATGTCGTCCACTTATCAAATACTTGTCCTAATTCTGTTGGCGCATTAGCACGGATAGTTACAGCCGTACCGCCTGTATACTCTCCGCCTCCGGTTCCATTTTCTACAGCGAGAGCATAGAGCTCGGGGAGTTCGGCCGTTCCCACAAACCGTACGTTCGTACTTGCCTTGGTGACTTGGCTACTTTTAGGTTCAAAGGCATAGCCATCTAGATTTGGGGCCAGCACGCAAGTACCCGTCAAACTCGTTAAGGCAAATTTTCCACCATTTGCGGTTGTCGTCGTGGTGCTTTTTCCTCCTGTGACCACAATCTCCACGCCATCGATTGCATTACCATCACTATCCACGACTGTACCTGAGATAGAATAAGAACCGCTTCCTCCACCCCCACCAACACAACCTGCGACTAGAGACGCAACTATCAGCAATCCGATAAATAGATGGAGCAACCTAGCCGGTTTCTTCATATCGAAGTCTCCCCCTTCACTATCTTTGTACTAAGCGTAACGTGTCAGAACTAAAATGCCACCCTCATTTCGGCTGATATCATAAGAAAATGCCCTCATACTTTAGTATGAAAGGCATTTAAACTCAATCGCGGTTTGCATTTTTGGGTTTAGCCACTTGCTCCGAATGAATGTTCCATTACCCAAAAAGGCTACAGGAGCCCACTAAGACAGAAGTTTTGTTCTTCATGACGGCACTCCAACTTGATTCTTCAGCACTGTACTGATCAGTTCCGCTCGACTACGCACGTCGTACTTCGAATAAATATTTCGAACATGGGTTTTTACTGTGCTTTCACTAATGAATAGCATTTCGGCGATCTGACGGTTGGACTTGCCATCTAGCAAAACCTCTAATACCTCTTGCTCCCTCACTGTCAGAGGATCAAGGGTTGCACTCCGAGCAATAATAGCATTTTGCTGTGGTTTGCTCATAGTATCATAAACCACCAGATAAGCATGACTCTTCAACAGCATAACAAGATGACGGTTTAGTGTAGGTAGCAACGCCACAGTCATTGAAACGATCGTCAGGGCTATCACTGTTACTTCGGCGTAGGAAAGTTGTAAAGAGACAATTCGCATACCCAATACGTCCCCGGCTAAGACGCCAAAGACGTTGGCAGCAAGCCCCATACCGAACAATCTGACGGGGTTATCTGTGTAATCCAGCATTTCCCCGAGAATGCTCCACCAAAAGAGATCGAAAATGCCGCATGCACCAAGCATCAGGGTATCCACAACGAGATAATCCAAAGCATTTCGAGCAAGCATCATAAAACTAATAAACGCTGCCATAATCATTGCCATACCGACATACAGCGCACTAGAGTGTTTGACTCTCGGCGGTAGGTTTCTCATAACAATAAGGGCAATAATATAAGGAATCGCCCAATACCAGCTCACCAGTCCAGTCAGATGCTCGAAAGCGGGGTTAATCACCTGATACATGAGCCCGGAATTGATTGTAATGATCAAAACGAACAGAGCAAGCAGCAACGCAGGCTTGTTGATGTTGTTGTGCTGATCCTGATTACGTTTGGTCTTGTCCCCTTCTTCAGTCATCGAATTAGTTGGTAGTGCCCAGATGAATAACATGCCCAGCATCACACAAGTCAAAGACAGGATAAGCCCGATGGATGGTGAGACATTCATAGCCACCACATTAACGACAATCATAATCACGTTAGAATAAATCAAAATATCGGCACATGTCTTGAGCCGCTCACTCTTTGGAGTAAATGTTTTTAGTAAAGAGCCGAATGAAGCCACAACACAACCGCTTGTATACCCACTTACTACCAACCCCCCCATCCACAAAGCCGATGGGCCAAAAAAGAAAGGTGTAGTTGCAAGCAAACATAAACCCATACTACCGATCATCACATACCTTACCGCGCCTCGCGACTTCACAAAATAACCACAGGAAAACAGACCTAAAAGATGTGCGGCAATGGCAGCCAACAGATAAGCCGAAGTATCTACTGTAGACCACTCAAACATACTATACAATACTTGTCCTTCGAAGAGAAAAGACAAAATGTAGGCAAAGAACAGGGAACATCCTATAGTAGAGAGCAGCCGCGGGTCAACAGCCTTAATTCTGCCCATTTGATCATCTCCCATTTTGCGGACACCATACCAGTTTATTCGTTTTTTACATGAACGACTCCTGCTTGAGGGCAGGAGTTGTCAGCGCGATGTTTATAGATTCATCGAATGGACTATCGTACCGAGATCCAAGACTGCAGACCCTACAGATCCTTTACGAAACGAAATCCTACCATCTAGTTGAAATAGTCGAGCGAGCTCGCGTAAACACTGCCCGGAAACAACTCACCCTCAACACTTTCGTAATAACCCCCACGATAGATTCGGCCGAAGGAAACGGACTGAGGATCGATCCAATCAAAACACCATTTTTAGTAGGTTTCCACTCATATCATAAACACCCAGAGCATTAGGGAGATGTCTCCCTACCGCTTGAGTCGTTCGACCGCTATTACTCCAGTACCAGGCATAGTCTCCAAACACTTTAGAGCTCCTACCATCCGGACTCCGGTTCGGATCGCTGGTATCACCGCTAACATGGTCGCCAGGAAGCCAGCTTATACCGTCAATATATCTGGCAGCCAATTGCCATTGTGCGTTCGTCGGCAAGCGAAAACCTGTGGCAGATTCATCGGCTAGGACCGCATCACATACAGTCCAATTGGCATGTGTTGAATCTCGCACAACCTGACCTTGGTGCGTATAAGCACAGAAGATTGGGAAGGCCACCTTATGGTGCCAAAGCCAGCACCGTCACGCTCAGCCTGAGGTCAGCCTGACCGAATATCTGTGGTCGGTAGGGTTGACGGTTGGTCAGCATTGGTATATACTTTGTCTATACATTAGGCGGGGTGATAGGCAATGTATACATCAATTCAAAAATGGGGGAATAGCCAAGCGATCAGATTACCCAGGGCTATTCTTGAAATGGCAGGACTTAGTCAAAATGATCGGGTGGAACTAAAAGTCCAAGACGGAAATGTTATGATTATTCCGTTAAAGAAGCATAAGCCCTTAGCTGACAGGATTTCTGAATACCAGGGTGAGTATAAGTGCCAGGAATGGGATACAGGAAAACCTGTTGGTGATGAGGTGTTATAGATGTATATACCCAATCAAGGTGACATTATTTTGCTGCAATTTGATCCTCAAGCAGGCCACGAACAAAAGGGGCGTAGACCAGCTTTGGTGGTAAGCAATGAAGTGTATAATCGCTTTACAAAAATAGCAATTGTGTGCCCTATTACAAGTACAGAAAGACGATTTCCGCTACATGTATCCTTAGATGACAGAACACAAACGACTGGTGTTATCATGTGTGAACAGGCCAAAGCTCTAGATATCGCAGCTAGAGAAGCAGTATTTTTAGAGAAAGCTCCTGGAGATATTGTAGAAGAGGTAGTTGATATCGTAATTGGATCCATCGAAATACTAGAAAGCCATAATCTTCTTGCCTAATTGGTTTCGTAAACTCTATAACGCTAAGACCACAAGCAACCATAGTACACTGGGCTTGTGGTTTTTGTTGAATTGATCGGAGATCACCCCAAAATCAAATGAGCCCGAGTTGGGCTCGTTTGAAGATTAAATTCGATCAATGTTTATCCTATACCTGATGAATATATTAAACGCTCCCTTACTCATGACTCAAGGCCAACACCGGATCGAGCTTAGCTGCTTGCATGGCAGGATAGACACCGGCTACCAGCCCAACTAAGGCTGAGAAGGTAAAGGCAATGGCTAGAGCAGGCCCTTCTATGCTTGTCGCCCATCCTCCAAAGTCACTCACAGCCTTTGCAATCAGCACCCCCAAGATCATACCGATCGCTCCTCCACTTGTGCTAAGAGCCAAGGACTCTACGATGAATTGCATCAGTAGATCACGTCTTTTAGCGCCGAGAGCTTTTCGAGTGCCAATTTCCCGCGTCCTCTCACTCACCGAAACCAGCATAATGTTCATAACACCTATCCCTCCCACCACCAGTGATATTCCACCAATGGCCGCCAGCATAAGCTGCAAAGTAAAAGCGACATCACCCATGGTTTCGAGCATCTCATCTTGGCTTGTAACGTTAAATCCGTCGGTGGTTCCCAGCCTAGAGTAGAGCAAAAACTCAGCGTCGCCCACAGCGGTGCTGGCCGCCTCGGCAGAAATTGCTTGGGCCATGAGAGTTGACACAGTCTGCGTGCGCAAGATCCGTTCCATAGCATAAGAAATTGGTACGTACACCTGGCTGTCATAGTTGCCCATGAGCACTTGCCCCTTTGATTCCATCACACCAATAATGGTGAGACTATGACGTCGATCGCCCACTACATAGGTTAGTTCTCTGCCGATGGGATTCGCTTGGCCAAACAAGTTTTCTGCAATCCTAGACCCTAGGATCACAACTGGTGTAGCGTTCTCGACATCTAATTCGTGTAAGAAGCGCCCTGTCTGAACATGATAATTTGTCACTTCTGGATAAGAAGGAGTTGTCCCCACAAGTGTGGCCCTGAGATTTGCCCCCTCATAGATCAATAGACCACTTCCTTGCACTTGGGGAACCACAAGGCTCATGTTGTGTACAGTCTCTTGCATATGGTTCGCCAAGTCCACTGTGAAAAGATCTACCGCATCCCCACTGACACTTCCACCGCGGGCCACAGTTGAGGCTGGGCTGATCATAATCAAGTTAGAGCCTAAAGCTGAGACCATATCTAAGACGGAGGACTGGGCCCCCAGGCCAACCGAGACAATGCCAACCACGGCGGCCACACCAATAATAATACCTAGCATGGACAGGAAGGAGCGCAGCTTATTACTCTGCAAACTCCAAAGAGCTGATCGCATGGTCTCTAGAATATTCATGCGCCCACCCCATTTCTAGAGGAGTCTCTTGTGATTCGACCATCTAGAAGCTCAATGATGCGATGGGTTCGCTGGGCCACAGTCGGATCATGAGTAATGAGGATCACGGTATTACCTTCGTCATTCAGTTCAGCAAACAAATCTAGAATCTGGCCACTCGTCGTTGTGTCCAGCGCACCAGTAGGCTCGTCAGCCAGGATAAACGCAGGTTCTGTAACCATAGCCCGGGCAATGGCCACCCGTTGCCGCTGCCCACCAGATAGTTCTGGGGGACGATGCTTGATGCGGTCTGAGAGCCCTACCCTTTCTAGGGCAGCAAGGGCTCTTTGGCGCCTTTCCCTCTTACGAATACCTGCATAGATCAGCGGGAGCTCCACATTTTCTACCGCGGTGGCCTTAGCCATTAGGTTAAAGTTCTGAAACACAAAGCCAATTTTCTGATTACGAATTTCAGCCAGTTTGTTACCACCGGCTTCCTGAACATTCAGACCCTCAATGAAAAGCTCGCCCGCTGTAGGCCGATCCAAACACCCAATAATGTGGAGCATGGTTGACTTTCCTGATCCTGACGGCCCCATAATGGCAATGAAATCTTTCTTCTGCACCGCAAAGGATACTCCTCGCAAGGCATGGACCTGTTCATCACCCATCTGGTACACTTTGGTAAGTTTTGTGGCTTCGATCATCACATTCATCGTCCAAAACCACCTATTCGTAATCCTGGTGCCATGGAAGGCATGGCGCCAGGTTGGCCACTCGTGGGACTATCGCGCAAAGCACCAAACAAAGCCGCATTAAATCCTATGATTTGATCTCCAGGTTCAAGCCCCGCGGCAATTTCCACCTGCATGCCATCAGTTATTCCAGTTACAACTTCTACTGTTTCGGTTTCCCCACCACGGACCACCGTAACGAAAGATCGATTGCCCTGTCTCACTACCGCTTCCACAGGTACGACCAACACTCCCTCAGCCCTCTCCACTTCAATGACAACGGATGCCGAATAGCCCACCCGCAATTCGCCAGGTTGATCCTCGATGCGAATGGTTACCGGAACCGTTGTTATTCCACCCGATGGCTGGGCGATCATACCAATTTGGAACACTGTACCCTGCAATGGTTGGTCTCCTAAGGCATCAACCTTGACCGTGGCTGATTGTCCTAGTCTGATTTGGTGCATATCCAACTCGTCCACGGAGATATTGGCATAAAAGACGCTATCGTCAAGGAGTGATACAACTTGACTATTAGCAGAGACATGTTCGCCTTCTTCCAATCCGACGGCAGTGACTACCCCTGCAAAAGGCGCCTTAATGGACGTACTTTCAAGGTTAGCTTGGGCAACCTGCCAGTCGAGCCCTGCTTCACGCTGAGCATTGGCGGTGCCACTAATCACGGCCAGATCATAAGCATTTTTAGTCCGGAGGAGAGCTAATTCTTGCTGGGCGCTATCCATTTTCGCCAGTTCCTCTCCCTCTTGCACATGTTGTCCCACCTCAACGAAGATCTGTTGTACTTTTCCGCTCGTGGTAAAACCTAAATCAGCTTGGCGTGCCCCTGCGATTGTGCCCGATGACTCTATTTCCCGATAAATATCTCCGCGGCTAACAGGCATGGTACTTGACGCCATGCTCTGCCCGCTTACTCTTTGGGCCCTATTCGGGGTAGATCGTTGCCGGTAAACATAAAAGCCTCCAGCTGCAGCCAAAACGACGACGACAGTCAACACCATAATCCAGCGCTTTTTATTTCTCATCTAGATACCGCCCCTCCTGCTAGCGTCAAATCTCCCACAATCCCATGATTCAAGAGCCGACAAGCCAAGTTATATCGAAAAACACTCTCTACATAACTCAGTTGTGCCTGGTCAAGGGTGAGCTTCGTGCTGGCAAGGGCACTTTCCTCAATAATTCCGGCCTCATAACGTAGACGGGCCGCTTCAAGTTCTAGTTCGGCCTGTCTTAAGGTCAACTGGGCTATCTCTAGATCCCTCGCCTGCTTTGCAAGCTCTTCCACCGCTTGTTCAAATAAGAGCCTTAGATTTTCCACCGCCTCAGACACGGATTGTTCTACATTCTCTAAGCCATCCTGCCGATCCTGAAGGGTGGAGACCCTTTGATCACCGTCTAAGATAGGATAGCCAACGCGCAAAGAAGCTTGAAACTCATTTCCTCGGTTTGTTTCACCAAGGGTAATATTAAGGCTTGCTTCGGGTTTGCTAGCCTCGCGGGCGGCTTCTAACTCGAGCTCGGCCCTTGCTAACTCATACTCGTAGTGCAAAACCAAGGGGTGTTGTTCTAGATCAACGAGTAACTCCTGAAGATCATAATCCACCCTGGCGACAGAAAGCCCCGAAACCTCCAAGGGGGTCAGGTCATAATCCCCGTCCAAATCTAGAGCTGCCAGGAGGTTATGTTTGGCCGCTTGGGCACTTTCTTTGCTAGACTCTAGGTCTCGCTCAGCCCGAAGAACACCAAGCTGTCCTGCAATCATATCCGCTTCACTAGCCTCACCGATGGCTTCCTTTTGGGTGGCAATACGTAAAACGCTGTGGGCAGTGGTGAGATTAGTTTCAGCAAAGGATACACGTGCCGAAGCTAGTTGGGCCGCCCGATACAATTCTTCAATCTTTAGCTCGGTATTTTGCCTCATGTAGTCATATTGCTTTGCCAAGACATCATCAGTTTGCTTGGCGATAGCCAAGTTGATCCGATCACTGCTTAGACTAGGTGAGGGCCAAATCGCGTGTGTCAAACCTAGCGACCAGCCCGCATTGATCTTTGAATCGCGGATCTGATAAGTAGGTGATAGGCTACCGCTCACTGTGGTACCGCTCAATGCTGATTTAGACAGCGACAGGCTGGTGCCCACAGAGGCACTACTTGTTTGTTGATCAAAGTTGTAGGCAAAGGAAAGCAAATTCCCACTTAAGCCAAGGGTGATCGCCTGTTTATCGTTGATATTCTGGATACTGTCCTGTACACCAGTCAGACTATTCTGCCAGGCTCGGTAGTCACTATGATATTCTACCCTACCTATGGCATCTTCCAAGGTCAGCGTGTCTAAAGGAAGCTCATGAGCGGAAATTCCCCCCCCTGCCAAGAGCACCCCCAGTGCCACTAAAGTCAACAGCCGGCGTTTCATTGGATACTCCCTTCTAGACCTAGAACATGGTGGAGTTGAATGCAACTGATGATGTAGGATACAAGGGCATCTTCCAGACTACTTTTGGAGTTAAGCATGGAGATCTCCTGTTGGAGTAATTGCATGGCCGTAATTAAGCCAATCTCCTCTTGGCGACGATAGATCTCGTAGGTTTCGCTGGCAATCTCCCAATCTCGTTTTGCACTTTCGTAGCGAATCAGACTATCACCGAGGGCATCGAACTGAGACGTAATATTTTCCACAATACTATCTTTTTCTTGTTCCAAATTCAACTTGGATATGGCGGTATTAAGTTCAGAACGCCTCAGATCAATGGGGGCAGTGCCATCGATTTTGGCTGTGGCCAATTGCCGTTCTTGCAGATCCAAACTGGATTCAAGATCCCAAAGGTTGAAGCTATTCGCCAAGCCAAGCTCAATACTTTCTTCCAGCGTCAGGTCAAACTCTGGGGCTTGAAAACCTGCAGAAAGCTGCACACCCGTAGCGTCTTCTATACCAAGCAGTCGCTGTAATACCCGCCTGTTTTCTGCCAGAGTTTGGCTGGCAGTGTTTTTGTTGCGGCGAGCAGATTCAACCCGGTTCATCTCTTGTAAATCGTCAAGCCTACCGGCATCTCCAATTCGGACTTTTTCCTTAATGACAGCATAATCATGTTCAGCAATGGTGAGTTCATACTCCCTCGCCTGCAATGTCCGTTCTGCTGAAAGACAATTGGTGTAGGCCCTGAAGACGTCTAAGTAATTATTCCTCTTCGAGGTATTGTAGCTATTCTTAGCCCGTTCCAAGCTGTGTTCGGCTTGCATTTGGCTCTGCTGCGATCCACTCATTAGATTCGATGCTACCGCCTTTTGATAGTCAATTTCCGCAATCTCCAGGTTCATTTCGGCAATCTTGAGGGCGATATTGTTCGCACTCATAAGTTCCACCGCTTGATCAAAGCTCAATTGCCGAACTTCCTCGGCCGCAACCATACTCGTAGCCAACAACAAAAGCATCACGACCACTATCCATACTCTGTGTTTCATCAATTCGTATCCTCCTCAATTGTCATTTCATCAAGATGCCGTAATGAATCTGCAATTTCTTCCATCTGGGCACGTAGATAGGGGCCAATAATGGTGACCATCTTACCCTGACGCTCAGTGACAAAAAGAGCGAAGTCGGTGTCCTGGGCGAAATAATCGCGAATGCGTCCCTCTGCTTGCCGTTGAAATAGAGAAATCACCTGGGTTCCATTGGAATAACGTAGCTGGTTTGTTCCATCTTGATCTCTAACTGCCATTACCATCAGCATCCCCTCTGGAAGTTTCTGCGGCAATAGAATATCCGCTCGCTCCCGTTGCAAAAGGGCAATTAGTACATGGTGCCACCACTCCTGCTGGCTTGAAAAAACCCTCCGAGCCATGTTTCTAGCATCCATACGTCTTTTTTCCACATCTGATTCTGAAACAGCCTTAAAATCATGGCGAGTCAACCTATAAAGTATGTTTCCTCCTTCATCTTCAAACTCTTCTCTCACCAAACGGTGCTTTAGCATATCAATCCAGAGGCGAGACACACCCACATTGCGAAAGGTGCACTCCACGACCCAGGATGATCCTTCCCGCCGCTCCCTGATGATGGGGGGCAGCGGTTTCCGTGGACCAAAGGAAATAGGATTGAGGAGGGCATACAGAGCAAGCTGTTCTGAACTCTCATACATGACATTACTATCGGTGGCCATGGCCCATGAACCAGAATGTCCAGAGCCAAAGATGAGAGGCCCGTGGTTTCCAGATAGACGCGTGACAAGCCAATGTGTTGGCGACCACCTGCGCACATGGTCAACAGTGACTGTTTCTTTCCCAGGAAACAGTGTGGTGACTGTCTGGATAAATTCGAGGGGCAGCTCATCACCTGCCAATGCCTTTTCCCAATCCAGTGAAAATTGATCCATCTCTTGGCCCCAGGCTAACCCTGGGAATGTAAGTAGAAGCACGATCACAAGGTACTTTACTAAGGATCTCATGTCTTCACATCTCCTAATTTCCATACAAGCCAAAGCTTTGGACATGGAGAATTTGTCCCATGGTATGCTCGGCCACGTAGGTTTCGATCAAACGTTCTTGCATGAGCTCAGGAGCAATATGGGTGTAAGCAGCATAACCGGCGACGGTTACAATCGCGGTGATCGCGGCCGCAACTTGCCAGGATGCCCGTTTTCGGGGTTGATGTGTCTGCCTGGGCAGATCAATCTTTACCCCATAGCGTGCCTTGGAGATCGACTTAAGCTTAACAACAAGTGCCTCCATCTCCTCAACCTCTTGGCGGCAGTCTGAACAATAATCCAGATGCTGCCGAATGATCGCTTGCTGTCCCTCCGGCAATTCTCCGTCCACAAAGGCAGACAAAGTAACTCCTTTTGGGCATTTGCTTTGCAGATTGAACCTCACATCCTCACATCCCTTCACTTGACTTTTCTGTAAGGTGACGTCGTAACGCTGAGCGGGCGTAATACAGACGTGACTTGACTGTCCCAAGCGAGAGGTTAAGCATTTCCCCTATTTCGCTGTACTTAAAACCTAGAACATCATGAAGGACGACAACTTCGCGATGCCTATAGGCAAGTTTTTGCAGGCTAGCTTGAATATGAACTGTCTCACTGGCATCAAACGAACTGGTAGTGCTAACTGGCGTTGCCCCTCTAGCCTCCCAAAGCAAGCTCTGCAGAGCAGTCTGCCTTACTTTCATCTTTCGCTGGTGGTTCTTGCAGTGGTTGATAGCCAGACGCACTAACCACGTTTTAAACGATGATTCACCACGAAATTTCGGCAAATTATGATAGGCTTTCATAAAAATTTCTTGGACAAGGTCTTCAGCTTCGGAGGGTACCATTTGCAAAACGAGGTGATAAACAAGATCTTGATGTGCTTCCATTAACTGGGCATAACTATGCCCATCACCTCGCTTGGATTCTTCGATCAATTGCTGCTCTGATTTCATGCTGCCTCTCACCTCGCCCACTCATAAGATTAGACAACTATACTCTGGAAAAGGTTCACTAAAATGATCAAAAATCCCTCAAGAAATGATTCGCCTACTATAAATGGGAAAAGCGAAAAAAGCCTAGAGAGGAAAACCGTCCTCACCGCCGAATTCACACGTATATGGATACGAAAGAGTGAAGTAGGAGGCGAACGTTTTGTTCCATGATTCGCAATATGGGTTAAAGCGCACACTGGGGTTACCCCACGTGGTAGCAGTGGCCATTGGCCAAACCATTGGCGCAGGCATCTTTGTCCTAACTGGCATGGGTATAGAGTTTACTGGGCC
>DHNI01000017.1:22433-32431 GCA_002409455.1 Firmicutes bacterium UBA5420
CCCACGATTCCAACAGCCCTGGGCCTTTTAACCCTACTCTATGTTGTCAACCTCTTGGGCATATCCTTTGCCGCCATCATTCAAGGGCTTATGGTCGTATTACTTCTAATTGCTCTTGCCGTTTTTGCGATCATGGGCTTTCCATATGTAAAAGTCACGAACTTCTCTCCTTTTTTCACTGGCGGAATGGGTGGATTTGCTATGGCTGCCTCGATCCTAACCTTCACACTTGTGGGCGCGAATGCCATAATTGAACTAGGCGGGGAAATTAAAAATCCGGGAAAAACGATTCCCCGGGCCTTTTTGATCTCCTTCCCCCTCGTTTTGGTTTTGTATGTGTTCGTTGCCATTATAGCCGCGGGTGTCTTGCCGTGGACTGAAACAGCAGGGCAGCCCCTTACAATCGTCGCCCAAAGCTTTATGGGACAAGCATCTTTCAACTTTTTTGTCTTCGCGGGAGGGCTTTTGGCCATTGTCACAACACTCAACGCCAGCCTCATGTGGGGTACCCGCTCCTTATTGGGAGTAAGTACAGACGGTTTGCTTCCCAAAGCGTTAACGTCGATTAACAAGCGATTTGGAACGCCTCATTGGTTTCTCACGCTGATTTATGTAATCTCTTCAGCAGCCATCCTTCTCCTCGGAGAAGAAAACCTCTCACTTTTTGCTGTTCTAGCATCCATCGGTGGTATTATTGTGTTCATCCCGTTATTGGGGGCAGCGATCCAACTGCCCAAGAAGGCTCCAGAAGCCTACAGAAACAGCCCCTTTAAGCTTCGTGGAAAATGGCTCTATATGGCAGTTGGGGTAGGATTCTTGCTCTCCCTTTTGATTCTTTCCATATTGCTTGTTGATCTGCTTTCTTACCCAGCTGGGCTGATTTATGGAATCATCTTTTTTCTCTGGCTCATTGCCGGTGCGATTCTTTTCATGTACAAAAAGCCTGGGGAAAAACACTCAAACCCCTAAGTCGGTTTGATTCATGTTCTAGTTAACATATCCCTCCCATACAGTTTACGGGAGGGATAGCTTTGTCTGTACAACTCACTGTCTTCGATGGTTGTGATTGCATTGGTGGAAACAAGCTCTACCTAGCAGCAGATGGCACAGGGGTTTTCTTTGACTTCGGTCTCAATTACTCCCTGCGTTCTCGGTTCTTTGATGAATTTCTTCGTCCCCGCAGCGGACTAGGATTAGTCGATTATCTATCTACCGGCCTGTTACCGCCCATCCCAGGCGTCTACCGCGATGACCTCGTCCCGCCAGGGTTCAACCTATGGGACAAGTATAACAAAGAAGGCTTGGGAGGTATCGAGCCCCAAGCTGTATTATTGTCCCATGGTCATAGCGATCATCTGCAAATGATCCCGTTTCTCAAACCTCAGATCCCGATTTTCACAAGCCTGACGACAGCTATCATAGCCAAAGCCCGGCAAGATACCTCCCAAGGAGGCGTAGATTCAGAGACCACGTCCATCGTTCTAAAAGAAGAGTGGGAAGGTCTCTTGCGTTCAAGACACTACCGCTCCTCACCCGCTTTGGGGCGACAGTACATCGTTTCTGATCGTGATGCTGTTGCAGATGAAGTCCAAGAATTCTGGGCAAGTTCCACTTCGTCTCGGGCCCTCGAATCTGTACCTCTTCAAGTCTCCTCAGGGCGCATCGGTTCTTTACATACACTGTTTTTCCCCGTAGACCACTCCATACCAGGTTCAGGTGCATGGGCTGTGGAAACGTCGGAAGGATGGGTCGTATACACGGGCGATTTACGCATGCATGGCTCCCAAAAACAGGATACTCTTCGATTTATAGAAGGCGCAGCTCGGTTAAAGCCTCTAGCCCTAATCTGCGAAGGAACCCATTTAGAGAACGAATGGTTTATGTCCGAAGCCGCTGTCTACGAAAATGCTCGCTTAGCTATAGAACTAAGTAGAGGGCTTGTCATAGCAGATTTTTCCTTAAGTAACATTGAGCGGCTCTCCATCTTTCATCAGGTAGCCATAGACACCGGGCGCATCCTCGTTATCACGTTCAAGGACGCTTACTTATTAGAGGCATTGTCGAAAGTTCTACCCGCCGTGCCCAATCCACTAGATTCTCCTCATATCAGGGTCTATGGTTCAAATAAAGTCCACCTAGCAAGTTGGGAGCGAGTTCTTGCAGAAACGTACGGTGAAAGAATCATTGGGCCTAAACAGATTCATAAAGCGCAAGGGTCTTTCATTTTATGCTTTGGTTATTATGACCTCCCGAACCTAGTAGATATTGACCCGAGCGCAGGTCACTATATCCATTCGAGTTCAGAACCCTTTCAAGAGCAGATGATTCTAGATATGGCACGACTTCAAGCCTGGCTCGGTCACTTCAACATTCAAAATCTAGGCTACGATCGCCACAAGCATAGGCTTGGTAGCCCCTTCCACTCTTCGGGGCATCTGAGCGGAAGCGAGCTCCTCGACCTCGTTGAACAGATCAGACCCCGTTACGTTATTCCAGTTCACACAGAAGAGCCCAAGAAGATCCGCCAGAAAATTCAAGGGCGCATGGGTAAAACGGTGCAAACGATCCTCCCTAAAGCTGGGTTGCCCATCATCTTGAAGCGCTAAGCATGTGCTTGTTGGTAGTCTTTTTACCGTTCGATCACAAGAGAAGAGCAAGGGCTTAGCTTGAGTGTATCGTAATCCCACTCAACCTCCCCATCACTGTACAGCATGTTCCAATTATGGGCTTGGCTACAGTCTAGCTCAACTGTCTGCCAGGCAGAGTTAAGATTGTGCAAAACTAGCACCTGATCATCCTGCCACTGCCTCACAAAGCCCACAACTTGCTTATTACCAGTATCAATGGGAATGATTTTCCCAACCTTTAAGGGAAGATTACCTTCCCTAAGGTGAATTAGATTTCTATAATGGCTCCAGAGGGAGTTAGGATCTGTTTGTTGGTCTTCTACCGAAGGCTGCCATGTTCCAGTATTAAAACTCGACATGCGCCACGTACTTTGCCCAGGGCCACTTTCGTCATACCATCTAAAGGGCTCCCGTTTGTTTTCATCAGGACCTGTACCCTTCATGCCAATCTCTTCACCATAATAAATAAAGGGATTGCCTGGCAGAGTAAGATACACCGAGGCCGCCATTTTCATCTGCTCAACATCATTTAAAACTGACATCACCCTGTCTTGATCGTGATTTGTCAAGAAGGGGGCATCGATCACCCACTGGGAGTGCTCTTCGTAGCGATTGATAAATCGCTCAGCCACTCTGGCCAAACCAAAGTCAGAACCGCTTCTAGCGCTAAGGATAATCAAATTCGCAAGATCGAAGTTAAAGGCAGAGTCAAATCCTGCATAATAAGGTGCTATCACAGTGGAGCTATCCCAAACCTCCGCCACCAAGTAGACATCAGGTTTGACCTGCCGGAGATGATCCCGAAACTCAACCCACCACTCTAGGGCCCGATTCTCCTCGGCATGGGCATACATATGCATCGCCGCATCGAGGCGAAAACCATCGACGCCCAAATCAAGCCAGAATTCAGCAATGGCCCGGGCTTCCTCGCGCACCTTGGGATTATCAAAGTTAAGATCAGGCATCCCATCCCAAAAAAGCCCGTGATAATGACCCGTCGCGTGGGGGTGCCAAACCCTCTGGGCCCAGGGGCCTGGAGCGCCCAAATTGGTATCAACATCGGCCCAGATATAATAATCGCGATAAGGGCTTTGAAGATCCAGCGCTGCCTCAAGAAACCAGGGGTGCAGGCGGCTCGTATGATGCAGAACAAGATCCATAATCACGCGAATACCTCGATCATGTGCCTTAGTGATCAGCTCTTTAAACTGCTCTAAGGTGCCAATCTCACTATCAATTGCATAGTAATCTATCACGTCATACTTGTGATAGGTTGGGGAAGGATGAATGGGCGTTAGCCAGATTCCGCTCACACCTAAATCTGAAAGATAATCTAGCCGATCGATAATTCCCCGCAGATCCCCTAGACCATCACCATCGCCATCGGCAAAGGCCCTGACAAAAATCTGATAATAAACACTATGCTTACCTAAGAAAATGTCCTCTGCACTCGGCGCCTCGCCCACGACTACGTCTAGCGGGATGGCCACCAACAGCAGAATCAAAAAAAGTGTCGCCAATTTGCGCAAATTACGCATGATATTCCTCCCCCTAACTGGTTCTGCGTTCGTTACCAAAAAACAACATTGCAAAAACGACAAAAAATATTGAGGTTTCGCCCTCTTTGCCACTTGATCTTTTGACAATAAATGATATGATTAAGTTGATATCTCCGAATTGAGCATTATATAGCGGGGGAACCGGTTTTGGGGTGAATCTTGTTCGAACGTGAGCAAGAAGGGCAACTTGGGGTGTCCTAATCCGTCAGCTAACCTCGTAGGAGTACACCAAGGCGTACTGTCACTGGAACTTAAAGTTTCAGCGAACAAACGCTTTTTTGTTTCCCCAAAATACTTAAAAGGAGATGTTATCATGAGAATTTGCCCAGACTGTTATACCGCCAATCGCTCCCATCATGTGTATTGCCAAAAGTGTTCTGGTGTTCTAACCAATCGTGGCGCTCACCCGTATCCGCGGGTCAAAATCAAAAAGAAGGCTATCACTAGGCGAGTGCCAACTGGATTTATCTTTACATCCTAGCATATTTGGCTCACAAATTGGGGGAGCGGGAGCACAGCTTTCGCTCCCTCTTTATAGATGCCTTTCTCCACCTTCGCTCTGATTCCTGTCTTTCAACTCTTTCAGACAAAAAAAGAAGCCCGATCCTTAACAGAGGATCCGGGCCTCGCTAGCTCCCTATGTACTATCTCGTACTAAAGCACCATTAGGGCTAGGTAAGTCGGTTTCTTTTAGTCGGTTCATGTCACAAAAATGCTCCAGGAAGCTCTGAGCAAGCTCGACTTCTTCAGAACCGTTTTTCAAAGCGACAATATCTTGCAGAATCTGAGCCATCCACACATTATCGAAATAACGATGTCTACCGCTATTCCACGTCATATTCCTTGGATACCGTTCGTTGACATAGTAGTTCCAGAAGAGTATTTTTCTAGATTCTTCCTCCGAAAGACGCAACCTATACTCCGAATGAGCAGGGATATACCCGTCTTCGCACAGTTTGCCAACAAAGAGTTCACCTACCATAAAAAGGCCCACAACCCGCCGATCCTTTTCCGGTACGTCTGGTTCCCTTGCAGTTATAAGGCAACAACTATTTTGGTGAAGGCGTACCAAGCGGTTGGGTTCACCCTTGTTTACCCCACTCTTCTTGAGGCTTGTAAATACCCTCCACTCTGAAAAAACTCTTTCTTGTTCTTCGTCATCACACCAAAAAGCGGCTTGCGAAACAGGCGATAACTTGTGGTTCTTGAGAAGTCTCTCTCGCTCTCGAACGCGCTGACGCCGAGCCTCCTCAATCGCTCTCATAACCTCAAGCTCCGCATCTTCCTTCTGTCGTTCTTTCTCAATTTTCAGTTTCACGCCATCAACCTGTTTGGCTAGCTTAGGATTAACCAAAAGCAAGTGCGTCCCGAAGACATCAGGAAACACAAATTTCTTGATTCCTAACGGGAAACGTACTTCAACATAACCATCATCATATGCGACAACATTTCCCTTGCCAAAACGCCTGTGCGTCACTTGTTCATTCAACAAATCCATTTTGGGCCTCCATATTCTACAAGAGTGTGCAACTAACGCACCTCCGTGCTTCCGACCTATCGGTTAAACAAAGTCGTGTACGTGTTCTCATACTTAGGATACCACAAACGGAGAAAAAACGCAAATTAGGTGTTGACATAGTCATTCAATGGGTGTAAACTATGTAGTTATATGTCCCGCGATATTGCCTGCTCAGGGCATGCCCCCAACTCCACAAATCCATACGATAGCCTCCTGTTCCTAGTACCTTATCTATCTAAGGCGAATATACTATAGAGCAAGTTACTAAACTAGGGGAGGAGTGTTTGCTCCATGTTTCCAAATCACCCTCGGGTACCAAAGCATTGTCCTCCAGGTTTTCTAGGTCGATACACGGTTGTGCAAGGTGATTCCATGTTCTCAATCGCACAGCGTTTTGGTGTATCACTTGACGCTTTAATTGCGGCTAATCCCCATATCACAAACCCCAAACTGATTTTTCCAGGCGATGTCTTATGCGTACCCCAGAAAGCTCCACCGCCACCACCGCCACCGCCAAGCAAGGGATGCCCATGCCCCGTTACCCTCAATGACTTCATGAATCGATCGGTGGAAGTGACTACACGATGTGGTGGTGTTGAAGGGCGACTCGTCTTTGTTGGAGATGATTCGATTATCCTGCAGGATCACAAGACCACCACGACAATTCGGTGCAAAGAAATCTGTTTTATCCGCATCCTCAGGTTTAAGGGGGAATCGTAATGTCCGTTGACTGTTGTGCGTGCCCAGAAGGGTTGGTCATGTTCTTAGACCGCCGCGTTGTGGTCTCTACCAAATGTGGGGAAATACGAGGCACTCTACGTGCATTCGGAGAGACTTTCCTCGAAGTCGAGGAAAACAATCCGAAAGTTGATCTGACTGTCATTCAATGTGCTCAAGTCTGTTCCATCCAATTACTTGAATAGTTGGCCACCTAGTACCGCGGAGGCTGGGTGCAGGGAGTTTCCCAAGCGCGCAGCCTCTACCTCGCGCTCTTCTGCAGGCAAAAAAGGAGAGACTGAACGTAGCGGTTTTCATCCCACTCCGAACAGTCTCTGGCAGGGATTGATAGTAGGTACCAAAGCTCTGCTTTGCATGAAATGAATCATGAGTAACCCTCGCCTCTAGCGACGACACTATACCGTTCAATCCCTTAACCCTATCATACCCCGGCGGTCATATTTCATTCCTGCCAAATTCTTCCTACCCCTGCATTCCAAGCCTTCTTTCCTCTCTATTAACGCCATCAAATACTAACCCATACCTACTGTTCCCTCTTGGCCCACTGCAAAGCTTGAACCTCCACTTGCTGAACGTAGTTATGTTTTCCGTCCATGTACGCTTCTATATCATCTGGATGCAGCTCTGCAAGGGATGCTTTGAGTTCTCCATAACGTCTAGCCTCTTCTGGATGGACACGCAGAAAGTCGCGAAAGGCTAGGTGCCTTTGTACATCTCCACTATCCACCTGGAAGACGTGAACATGATGGGTACGGTTATCTCCACCTTTACGAAAGTATCTGCGTCCTGGAATACCATATTCGCCCATGGCCTCATAACCTAGTTCCACCATCTTGTCCGTTATCCCATCCACTGCGCGGATGTCCTTTACAATCGGCATAATGTCTATGATGGGCTTCGCCTTAAGCCCTGGTACAGAAGTTGAGCCAATATGGTGAATCTGCAAAAGCTCCGCATCAAATACTTTGCGTAGTTCGGTTACCTCTGCCTCAAACTGGGCAGGCCACTTTGGATTGTATTCCGTCACAACGACCTTCAAGAATATCACTCCAATCTATATAGTAGATTTGTAGCAATTCTCGCATTTGTCAATAAATCCTGCCAACATCGCGAATTACAACCACAGCTCTGGCGTATACATGAGCAGGAGGCGAACGCCATGTTTATTGTAGTCTTGAAAAGACCTAAGGCTCTTTCCTTCTTTGTTTACATCCTTTTAGCGTTAATCTTCTTAGTCATGTTATTTTGGCTCTGGTCATGGCTGAACGCTCCTTATCCCCCGCCAAAAATTGGGATGGCTGGGCTGTCCGCCGACCTTATCAGGGAGCTCTTTCCCATAGAACAAGTTGGGGCAATCCAGCTTGATTCTCATCCAGAACTGTTGGCGCAATTAGCTAGGGGTGACCTAGATTATGTTGTGGAAATAGATGAGCCTACCTTAGGACTTG
Source organism: Firmicutes bacterium UBA5420 (assembly GCA_002409455.1). Taxonomy (GTDB): domain Bacteria; phylum Bacillota; class Limnochordia; order Darwinibacteriales; family Darwinibacteriaceae; genus UBA5420. Next base: position 30,325 of record DHNI01000017.1, read on the forward strand.
TTAGTTGGCCAATCGGAGAGCTTACTCCAGTAGTCGTCGTGCCTTTTTTTGACTCAGCCTCGACACTTAGCATCACTGCTCTAAAATCCTTGCTAGAGGTGGAGCCCGCGAGTGTGCTTGTATCCACCTCCCTAGCCCTACCGGGTTTCCCTTGGTCGAACGTGGCCGTTCACTATGCCACCTCCGACGAGGTGATCACCCAGCTCGGCGAAGGAAAGGGGAGAATTGGCATCGTCCCCCTCCAAGACCGTCAACCCTCTGTGCGTGTTCTACCCCTGGCAGAACCCGATCTTCCGAGTCGTTCCCTCTACCTAAGCAGAGCTCCTAAGAGCCTACCTGCAAGGATGAAAGATCGTTATAGCGGCCATCAAGATTGGAAGAGCACGTCCCCGGAGCGCTGGAACCAGAACGTGACAATGCTTGCGGTAGGCGACATCATGCTCGATCGAGATGTGAAAAAGGTGGGCTTGCAGAAGGGCTGGGAACACATCTTTGAGGAAGTCGCACCGCGCATTAGAGAAGCTGACCTTGCCTTCGCCAATTTGGAATCACCCATAGGCGATAAGGGACATTTCATTAATATGTTCCAAGCCCCACCTGAAGCAATCAAAGGGGTTGTCTATGCAGGTTTTGATGTGGTATCTTTGGCCAACAACCACGCCCTTGACTATCACCACGCTGGAATGCTGGAGACCATGCGGCTTTTAGCGGAACACAAAATTGATTGGGTTGGGGCCGGTAAAAACATACATGAGGCTAGAGCCCCCTTAATCCGGGAGATCAATGGTGTAAAGGTGGGATTCTTAGCCTATACGGAGATGTGGTTTGTTCATGCTAGAGAACCCATAAGTTGGGAAGGTACAGAAGATGAGCCAGGTGTGGCACCTGCGCGGCTCGACATCATTGTGGAAGATGTAGGCAAACTGAGGAGTAAGGCTGACTGCGTCATCGTCACTATTCATTGGGGTAAGGAATATACCCACGAGCTTACCCCTGAACAAAAAAGGCTGGCCAGGGCTGCCGTTGACGCAGGCGCAGATCTCGTTTTGGGCCACCATCCCCATGTTTTACAGGGCATTGAATTTTATGGTAAAGGGGTGATTGCCTATAGTCTAGGCAACTTCGTCTTTGACCTCAACCTCCCGAAAACCTGGGAGACAATGATGTTAGAGTTCACCCTCTCGCCGCGCGGGCCTCTAGATATGAAAGTGATTCCCGCCTATATCTTTGGCGTGCAACCCAAAATCTTGGAAGGATCGCATAAGGACGCTCTATATCGACAAATTCGAGATCTATCTCTCCAAATTGATTAAGTCAAATCGTCGATCGCCGAGTCGGCGATTTGCTTTTTCACATCGTCGGATACCACATCCTCTAAATTTGTGCGGCGCAAGCGCTGCCTAGCTTGGTACGATCGTCTCGCATTGTCGTGGGCCAGCTCCACCTCTTCCTTCAATTCGCGAGCTGACAATAGGGTACTGCCTGCGCCGCGAATAATCACCTGCTGCAGGGCGTCGGATGTGGCAACCACGATCTCATATTTCCTGCGATGATCGTAGGCGAACTTTTCAATGTATTCATCAGCTGTCTGCGCTTCTTTGGTAAATACCACATGGATATTATGGTAGCGGACTTTCTCCTCAAGATGCCCTGGAACGCCGTAGGCATCAAAGACAACAATAATGTGGCACTTTCTGATCCCCTGATAGCTACTGAGTGTATCAAGTAGCTTCATTCTTGCCACATCCATTGACGCATCTGCATGCTCCTTAAGCTCAGGCCAAGCATGGATGACATTGTAACCATCCACCAAGAGATACGTCTCCTTGAGTTCGGGGGGATCTGGTATCTTGGTTGCCTTATCCTCGTACTCTAAAGCTACCTCACGCCTGTTCCAGCCGAGCTTCTTTCCCTGGTTTGCTGTTGTATTGAGAAATTGATACTCATCATCCTGATCGTCATCTCCGTGGTTACGATATTGCACAGAACGAGCTGAATCATGGGGCTCTTCGCTCTGCCTTAAGTAGCTTTCTACATGCATGTGGCTTTTCACTTGATCCCAAGGTACATAAAAACCCGCCCCACGGGAGCAAAAGATCGAACCTGT
>DHNI01000017.1:32661-47090 GCA_002409455.1 Firmicutes bacterium UBA5420
CGCCCTAAGCCCTTAGTGAAGCTAACGACTTCTTTATGATAATTACGCATGGTCACCACCGGAGCACTCCCTTCAAGAACTGTGGTGGCCGGATGCATAGCAACAATTTCCCAACTTCCGTGCATTTTTTCTATATCGGCGATCGCTCTTCCCACCGATTGCACTGGAACTTCTAGGCGATAGCTATAATATGGTTCTAAAAGAATAGACTCGGCCTCTTTTAAACCCTGGCGCACCGCCCGATACGTTGCCTCTCGAAAATCGCCACCTTCCGTATGCGTATGATGAGCTTTACCAGAGACAACGGTGATTTTGAGATCAGTAATGCTGGAGCCAGTCAAAACCCCCTTGTGACTCTTTTCCTGTAGATGGGTCAAGATGAGGCGTTGCCAGTTTCGGGCTAGCATGTCTTCGCTACAGGCTACGGCAAGTTCAAGGCCGCTTCCTATATCTCCTGGTTCCAGAAGCAGGTGTACTTCGGCATAATGCTTGAGAGGTTCAAAGTGACCAACCCCCTCGACCACGTTGATAATGGTTTCCTTGTATAAAACACGCCCAGCATCGAAGGAAACCTCCACGCCAAAACGGCTTTGGATCAGACTTTGGAGCACTTCAATTTGCATATCTCCCATAATCTGTGCCTGGATTTCCTGTAACTGCTCATCCCAGACAATTTGCAGTTCTGGCTCCTCTTCCTCGAGTTCACGAAGTTTGGGAAGCATGGTTCGCTGATCGAGCCCTACCGGTAGCGAGACCTTGTAGGAAAGAACAGGTTCTAAGATAGGTGACCTTGCGTCACATTCAATGCCGAGGCCCTCCCCAGGCCGGGCTCTGGTCAACCCCGTGATCGCGCAGATGGAGCCAGCCTCTATACAATCCACTGTCTCGAATTTTTCACCGGAATAGACACGAATCTGGTTCACTTTCTCTTCCCAGTCTCCATTACCCAACGCATCTTTCACTTGAAGCGTTCCGCCTGTAATCTTCAAGTGAGCAAGGCGATTGCCTTGCTCATCTCGAGAGATCTTAAAGACCCTCGCTCCAAACGTGTCCGGGTAAGAGATAGGAGCGGTCAAGTAAGACATGCAGCTCATAAAGTGTTCCACCCCGTCTAGCTTCAGGGCCGAGCCAAAGCAGCAGGGAAACACCTTACGCTCCGAGATAGCATCTATGATCTGAGAAAGCTCAATCTTCCCCGTATCTAAATAGGCGTCCATCAATCCTTCATCACACAAAGCTACTTCTTCATAAAAGGCGGAATCTTCACCTTCAAAGGCAATGCACCCACTATCTAACTTAGCTTTCAATTCCGCAAGCAGTTCATCCTTATCCGTTCCAGGCTGATCCATCTTATTGACGAACAGAAACGCTGGAACTTGGTACAGCTCAAGCAAACGCCATAAGGTCATGGTGTGGGCTTGCACGCCATCGGCACCACTGATCACCAAAATGGCATAGTCTAGTACCTGCAAGGTGCGTTCCATCTCAGCAGATAAATCCACATGCCCAGGGGTGTCAAGTAAGGTAATCTCCAGATTCCCGACTTCAAACACGGCCTGTTTAGAAAAGATGGTGATGCCCCGTTCTCGCTCAAGATCGTGGGTATCTAGATAGGCATTCTTCTTGTCTACTCTTCCAAGTCGCTCTGTCTTACCACTTAAATAGAGCATGCTCTCTGACAAGGTGGTCTTGCCGGCGTCCACATGGGCCAGTATACCAATGACGAGTTTTTTCATATCTGTGTCATCCTTACCCTATTTACATCTTCTTCTCTATGGTATCAGGAAGTTGGCATCCTGACAATTCATATACCCGAAGATCAAAAAAGCCCTCCGCGAGGGCCTCTTTGCTACTTATTATGGCGGAGAAATCCTTAGCTACTTCTGTCCGCGTAGCTGTGGATCCCCTATATCACGCAATCCATCTCCAAGAAGATTAAAACCAAGGACTGTAAACACAATGGCAAGCCCCGGATACAACGTCAAATGCGGTGCAGTACGAATGGCTTCTCTACCTAAGGCTAACATGCGGCCCCAGCTAATAACAGGCGGCTGGGCTCCCAGCCCTAAGAAACTTAGCGTTGCTTCTGTGGTAATGGCGGTTCCCATGTTGAGGGAGGCCACAACCAAAATGGGCGCAAAACTATTAATCAAAATATGGCGAAACAAAATCCTACGGTTTGTAAGCCCCAAAGCTGTACCAGCCATAACAAACTCTTCTTCCTTTAGTCCTAAAACCATACTACGGGTTACCCTAGTCATGGCAGGGATTCGTACAATGGCCACCGCAAGCATGGCATTAATCACACCAGGCCCCATCGTTGCGACAATGGCAATGGCCAAGAGTATGGAGGGAAAAGCCAGAATCAAGTCCATGCTCCGCATGATGACAGTATCAACCACGCCTCCAACATATCCCGCAATGGCACCCAAGAGAACACCAAAGAGCAATGATACTCCCGTCGCTGTTACAGCTATCAATAGAGACACCCTAGATCCTACAAGGATACGACTCAGAACATCACGACCCATGTCATCGGTGCCCAGAATATACGTGCCTCCAATGCCTTCAGGAGCGCGATAGCTATTCCAGATATCCATCGCGTAGGGATCATGGGGGCTTATTACATCGGCTACAATGGCCACAAGGATCAGGATGCCAATTAATATAAGTCCAGTCATCGCACTTTTACTTCGTAACAAATATTTCATGGTCTCTGCCTCCTCATTCGTATCGAATCCTGGGATTCACAAAGGCGTAACAAACATCCACCAAGAGGTTGACAAGGGTGAAAATGAGGGCCATCATTAAAACCCCACCTTGAACCAGGGGAAAGTCACGCTGGGTAATGGCATTGATCACAAGCCTACCCACGCCAGGCCAAGCAAAGACCGTTTCGGTTACTACCGCACCACCAAGCATTGCCCCAAATTGAATCCCCACCATTGTAATCACAGGCATCAACGCATTGCGCAGAGCATGCTTGATGACAACAACACTTTTCTTGAGCCCTTTGGCCTGCGCCGTACGAATGAAATCCTTGCTCAGTACCTCCAACATACTCGAACGCGTCAGCCGAGCAATAATGGCCATCATACTTGTGCCAAGGGCGACGGCTGGAAGTAGTAGATACCGGAACGAGTTGATCAACTCATCAGCTCTAAATTGCGTAACCAGCGTCCACAGACCACCCATAATCGAAGCGTCTCGCCCAAACATAGGCAACCAGCTCACGTTGAGAGCTACATAGGAAAGAAGAACCAAACCCAACCAAAAACCAGGCATGGATACACCTATCAAAGACACAATCATAGTCAGATAATCCCATAACGTGCCCCGCCTGGTTGAAGCAAAGAGTCCTAGTGGGATTCCTAACAAGATCGCAATGATTACCGAGACTACGGCCAACTCTATGGTGGCACCTAACCTCTCAAAAATCAACGTTTTAACGGGTATGGTCTGCCTGATCGACACTCCTAGATCGCCTCGAATTGCCCTGCTAAACCAACGGAAATATTGCACAGGAAGTGGTTGGTCAAAGCCGTAAACGGCATGGAGCCGGGCCACATCCTCAGCAGTAGCCTCTTCTCCCAGGAGCATACGAACTGGGTCGCCAGGAGCCAGGTGGCCTAGGAGAAAGACCAATATTGAAACGCCTATTAGTAGGGGTATCATTTGGATGAGGCGTCGGACAATGTAGCGAAACATCTAGATAACCCACTCCTTTACTAAACCGAGGATACCAGGCGTATGAACACACCTGGTATCCTACGGAAGTTACATTTTTATCCTGTGACTATTTGTTCTTGGTCATGAGATGGGCATCTTGCCAGGCTGCTGCACCGTAGGGGTGGACTTCCCAGTTTCCGATGTATGGATGGTGGAGACCAACTTCCTCGGTGTAGTTAATGAACCCATAGGGAACCTCGCGTACAACGATCTCTTGAGCTTCACGATAGATATCGATGGACTCTTGTGATTCTTGTGGAACGGTACGACCGAGATCCAAAAGATAGTCAACACGCTCGTTGGAATACTTACCGTAGTTATTGGAACCATTGGTGTGGAACTGACGAATCATGGCACGATCAGGGTCAAGCTGACCAGACCAGCCAAGGATGAAGATGTCAAAGTCATCCGTTTCTTGCACACGGGCCAAGTAGGCACCCCACTCTTCAATGATCACTTCTACGTTGATTCCTGCACGTTGGCACTCATACTGCAGGATTTCTGCAATGCGCATACGATCTGGGTTTTCATTGGTATAGAGTCGAAGGTTGATATCGCCAGGTGCATAACCTGCTTCGTCCAGAAGTTCCTGGGCTTTTTCGACACTGTAGTCATAGATGTGTACACTTTCGTTAAACCACGGAAGCGACATGGATACAGGACCAATACCCGGTGTCCCAATACCGTTGAGTACGTTTGTCACAATACCCTCACGGTTAATCAGGTAGCTCACCGCTTGACGTACACGTACGTCGGATAAGGAACCGACTTTCGTGTTGAAACCAAGGTAGTTATAACCTGTACCAGGCGTTCTTTGCACTACATAATTGGGATCGGCTTCGAGACGACCAATTTCTTGTGCGACCATTCCGCCTTGATAGATATCTACTTCGCCAGCTTCAAATGCCAAAAGACGGGTCGAGTTTTCTGGAATGGCACGGAAGACGATATTCGGGATATTCGGCCTTCCACCCCAGTATTCTTCGTTTTCCACCAAGATCATGCGATCGTCGCGGGTCCAGGAAACAAACTTATATGGTCCTGTACCGATTGGGCTTTGACGGAAATCTGCCCGATCACCATCGTGTTTTGGTGTAATCGGCATACGTGCAATATTGTTCATCAAGAATGCGTTCGGTTGACTCAAGTGGAAGATGATCTCATGATCATTTACGACTTCAATTTCCTCAATGTCCGCATAAAGACCCAGATTAAGTGCTCCATTAGCGGGATCAAGCACCCACTCATAGGTATACTTAACGTCTTCAGCTGTGAAGGGAACACCATCATGCCATTTGACGTCTTCACGTAGCTTGAACCAAAGGGTCATAGTATCATCGCTTACAGTCCACTCTGTAGCCAAGGTCGGCTCAAGTTCCATGTTCGTTGCAAACTGTACCAAAGCTTGGTTGATTAAGTTGATTCTTTCAAACGATGGAACGTCGGTTTCTAACCTTGGATCCAAACCTACTGCTTCTGCTCCTGAGGCAATGACTAAGGTGTCATTATTGGCCCCAGCCACCGCACTAAACGCCAACACAACGAGTAGTGCAGCAGTTATCAACATACTGCTTCTTCTAACCATTTCAACACTCCTTTTGATTTTTTCGTGCCTGTATGTCCTTGTTAATTCTACGCGTTATGCAAATCTCCTCCCCATTTTGCAAAATGCTACGAGTTTCGTAGACATTGCCCTCCCCCTCTGCCTATTGCCCTCTGCTTTAGAGCGCTTTTTTCTATTTTTTCAAGGGCAAATTTGCCACCAACACGCAGGACGAGATCTTTTTACAAATATTTAAAACGCCCAGCTCTTGTCTGGACGTTTCTCTCACATGGGTCTATGATAGATAAAAAAGCAGGTCTCTAGGACCCGCCCTCGACATGAGCTTTCTTATTTCGCAACCAACCCGGTTGATGCCGCTTCATCCACGAGAACTGCGACAGAGAAAACAGCCCTAAGGCAACCCATATGCATGCAAAACCAAGCAGGTGCCCCTTAGAAAACGGTTCGTTGTAAAGAAATACCCCGATAATCAGCATCCCGGTAGGAGTAAAGTACTGGGTAAAGCCTACTGTAGATAGGGGAATACGCTGTGTGGCTTGGGCAAATAAAAGTAACGGCACAGCTGTAGCACCGCCCGCTGCAACTAAAAGAGCCGTTGTTAGGAAAGCGGCGTTTCCGAAAGAACCAGCCCCATGAAAGTGCATATAACCCAGGTAACCTAAGGAAAGTGGTAGCAAAACCGCTGTCTCGAGCATGAGCCCTATGACAGAGTCGATCTTCGCCCCCTTTTTGATTAAGCCATAGAGGGCAAACGAAAGAGCCAAAGAAAGGGAAATCCAAGGAATCCCGCCATATTGTAAGGTTATGACCAGTACGCCCATGAACGCTAGCGCAAATGAAATCAACTGCCAAGAATCCAGTCTCTCTTTAAAGGCTACGATGCCAAAAAGTACGCTGAGGAGCGGATTGATATAGTAGCCTAGGCTTGTGTCAACCACATGGTTCGAATTCACCGCCCAGATGTAGATCCCCCAGTTCAATCCAACAGAAAGAGCTCCAAGGACTAGTACCCTACGCTTTTTGGCATCACCTAGAACTGCGCGAGCTTCCTGCCACTGGCCGCGATAGGACACAAGCATGGCTGTAAAAACAAAAGCCCACAATACGCGGTGCATCAATATCTCCAGGGCACCCACAGAACTAAGCATTTTCCAGTAGAGGGGAAGGATGCCCCAAAGCAAAAAAGCCACCACAGCATAGATTACTCCCGATAACCTGCTATTCTTTGACGCACCATGTTCCAGTTCATTCATAATCCTTACTTCCTCCAAAATGTTGCTCCGTGACAACCGGATCATAGTGGATAATTAGATGAATCCTGTCGATCTCCAACAGTTCTCGCTCGATGCGATCTATGATATCATGAGTGACTAAGGGATCCCAATCTGAGGGCATCTCTACATGGGCGCTGACGTAGCGTTTATCAGGACCATAATCATGGATAATCAGATCGTGGATGCCCAGTACACCTTCGTAGGATGCTATCTTCTCTGAAATGTAATCCACAAGCTCCTCTGGAGGAGCTTCCCCAACTAAGGGGCTAATGGTATCTTTGACGAGTCCGATCCCATTGTAAAGAATAAAGATAGCAACACCGAGCCCCGCCCAGCCGTCTAAGGACAACCCGGTCAAACTAGACACGAGCGCACTGATAAGTACCGCTCCAGTAGCCAAGACATCGTTTCTACTGTCCACCGAAACCGCCTTCAGGGGTGAAGAGTCGATTCGTACACTGAGGGTCTGGTAAAACACTGCCATCCAGATCTTGACGACAACGGATACAACTAGAACAATCAAGATTACTGGGCCAAAGTCGACAGGGCTCGGATTAGAGATCTCCGAAATCCCAGCCCTGGCCAGCTCAATTCCGACCACCAAAACCAAGACAGCGACCGCCAATCCGGCAATATACTCATAGCGCCCATGCCCATGAGGATGCTCATCGTCTGCTTTTTTTGCAGCCATCTTAAAACCTACTAAGGTAATGATTGAACCGGCTGCATCCATTAAGTTATTTAAGCCATCGGCCACGACAGAAATACTTCCGACTACGAGACCCGCCGTGACTTTGCCCGCTACAAGCAGTAAATTAATCACAATCCCTGTCCAACCGGCAAGGGTTCCCACGGATCTTCGCAATATGGGATCCTTTGTGTTTCCGTAGTCCTTTAGAAAACGCCCAAGTAACCACTTCGTCATACCTTTCACCCAGCCTTCCCTTCCCTTGCCTTGCTCACTTAAAGGTATGCCACAACCACGCAGAATACACGCTTCAATAATTAGTTCGTTAGAAGCCTCATAAGTTCATCGTGGATCAAGCCATTCGTAGCACAGATTTCGTGCCCCATAGCCCGAAACGTTTGGCCTTTACAACCCGTGACCTGACCGCCTGCTTCAGCAACAATCAAGCTTCCTGCAGCAATATCCCATGGCTGTAGCGAACGTTCCCAAAATCCCTCGAGACGCCCCGCGGCCACATGACATAAATCAAGGGCAGCAGAACCAAGACAGCGTACCCCTTGAGTGACTTTGGTCGCATGGGCAAACGATTCCATATTGTCTTCGGTGGTTGTGGCAATATCATATGGAAAACCCGTAGTCAAAAGGCTTTCTTGCAGGGTTGCTTGGGTCGATACTGCGATTCTTTCTCCATTTAGAAATGCTCCACTCCCCCGCTGCGCTACGAAACATTCCTCCGTCATGGGGTTGTAGACAACTCCTAAAACCACCTCGTCGCCTTTTAGCAATCCTAGGGAAACAGAAAAATAAGGGAAACCATGGGCAAAGTTGGTCGTTCCGTCTATAGGATCAATCACCCATAGAAAATCACTGCTACCCTCAACTCTAGCCCCTTCTTCTCCAAGAATACCATGGTTTGGAAAGGCCGCTCTAAGTTGTTCCACAATGTATTCTTCCGACGCACGATCAGCGTCAGTCACCAAGTCGATACTGCCCTTGTGTTGGATCGTAATCCCGGTCTTGAGCTTAGCGATCAAGATCTTTCCAGCATCCAAGGCGATTTGTGTTGCTTGTTCAATCAATTTTCGCACCTCCAGTTGCCGGCTGAAATTACAGCCTCGTAACCATCTTCGACAACAGAAAACCTAATCCTTCCCACGGCATATCAAGGCAGAGCGATCGGAAAACTGCAGAAAACCTGTGAGATTATTTGCAAAGTCTATTGCCAAGCCCAAGGCTTTAATGATATGGTGAAAAGGAACACTAGGTCTTCGAGAACAGGTGATAGAAGACAGAGGCAAAAGGCATTTCTGCTATTTTAGTGTTCTGGCCTTTTTGTTATTGCGGGCAACAATATCGTCTGCGATCGTGATCGCTTCAATGGCGATGACAATACAAAGGAGGAAGATCTATGACCCAAAAAGTTTATGATGTCATTATTGTCGGAGGTGGCCCTGGCGGTCTAGCTGCAGCCATCTATGGGGCGCGTTCGCGTCTGAGCACACTCTTAATCGAAAAAGGAGCCCCAGGAGGCCAAGCCGCTACTACCGAAGATATGGAGAACTACCCGGGTTTTGCCCGTGGTACTACTGGACCCGATCTTATGCAGGCTTTTACAGATCATGCCAAGTCTTTCGGTGCGGAAATCGTCCGCGGTGATGTGACCACAATTGATATGGAAAGCAAAGTAATCAAGACTAAAGCGGGCGAAACATATGAGGGTAAGACCATTATTCTCTCTCCAGGAGCTGTACCTCGCAAGCTAGGTATCCCAGGCGAAGCAGCCTTTACCGGCAAAGGTGTATCGTACTGTGCCACCTGTGATGCTGACTTTTATGAAGACCTCGATGTTATCGTGCTTGGCAATGGAGATGCGGCCGTAGAAGAGGCTGGATATCTTACGAAATTCGCCAATAGTGTGACCCTGGTTGTCATTCATGACGAAGGCATCCTTGATGCAGCTCCCATGCTCCAAGAAAGGGCCTTTAAGAATCCTAAGATTAAGTGGATCTGGAATTCTACACTAACCGAGATTAAAGGCGATGCCCTCGTTGACAGAGTTGCGATCAAGAATATCAAGACCAACGAGCTTACCGAAATGCCCATTGATGGTGTCTTCATCTATGTGGGAACTGTTCCCCAAACTGGATTCTTAAAGGACACCGGCCTTGAACTCGATAGCCGCGGCTACATCATCACAAACGAGCAAATGGAAACCAACATTGATGGTGTATATGGTGTGGGCGATGCCCGCGTTAAATACTTACGCCAGGTAGTTACTGCCGCCAGCGATGGAGCCATTGCTGCCTTTGCTGCTGAAAAGTATATGGTCGAAGAAGAAGGATTTAAGAACTCTGTTTTGGATGAAGCACTGCCTGTGGCCGTAACCTTCTGGTCACCAATGGTAGAAAAAGCGGTGGAAATGTCTCCCATGATCGAAACCACTTTGGATCGTTTTGCCGGTCAACTAAAGCTGGTAAAAATGGATACCTACAGAAACCAAAGAGTTGCCAAGCGTTATGGTGTTACAAAGAACCCCACCATCGTGTTCTTCCATGGTGGTGAAGTAGTGGCTACCCTAGTAGAAGATGCCATTACAGAAGAGTCCATTTCCAAAACGGTTGCCGAAATCCTACCCGGTTCCTGAACAACCTAGCAATATCTCCCAGTCCTAAGGCAAAGGCCTAGGGGCTGGGAGTTTTTTAAGCCATAGCGCTGATAAAAACGGCAGGCTAGCAGGTTCACATCCTGCGTTTCGAGCATGAAACCAAGCAAGCTTCGCTCAAGGGCCCACATGCGGGCCTGCCCAAGTAGCTTTCTTGCGATTCCTTGCCCCCTGTAATCCCGAACGACGGCAATATCCTCAATGAAACAATAGTGGTTCCAGTTTGCCCGAGGGACAATTTGCCCGACGCAGACGCCTTTTACGAAATAGAAATAGATCGCCTTGTTCGGTTTGTCTGCGTATCGATCCCAGCCCAGATCATCTCTTGGATAGGCTTTTTCGTAAGGCTCAGCAAAAAGCTCCTCAGTCCAAGACCAGACCCCATCCTCAAAATGCGGAACCACTCGCCCGACGATCGTAAAGGGCTCGTTCGCCTGACCGAGGCAAGTTGTGCTCCCCTCTCTCATTTTCACGATTCCGTCCATGATGCACACCTCTCCCATGAGAATTGCCTAGCTTCTTGCTAGCTTCTACCACTCGGCCCCAATTTTCCATGGTCATAGAGATATTTGATCACCAAAATAGTAAAGGGAAGAACGAAAAGGCCGATAATGCCAAAGATCTGAACTCCAACATACATACAAAGCAAAACCACAATGGGGTGGAGTCCGATTTGCTGGCCTACGAGTTTTGGTTCTAGGAGTTGGCGGACAAAGGTAATTACGATGTAGAGAATGGCCAGGCCTAGACCGAGAAAGATATTCCCCTTAATGAGATGAAAAATCGCCCAAGGAATCACCACAAGGCCAGTACCTAGCACAGGCAAAATATCCACCACCGCGGTAACGGCAGCAATAGTCAAGGCTCTTTCTATCCCTAAAATAGAAAGTCCGATTGCCATCTCAGTGAAGGTGATTAACATCAAAAAAGAGTAAGCCTTGACATACTTGACCCCGATTGTCCCGAGTAGAGTCTGCACTTCTCGCACGGTGCCCCGACGTTTTTGCGGCACAAGGTTGGAGAGAAACCCCCAAATCATCCCAAAATCTAACGCAAAGAATACCGATGAAATGATGGAGAGTACAATCCCCAAAAACAGCCTAGGCACCCAAGATACCGTGGAAGTAACAGTCGTAATGGCGACAGAGGAAATATCTGAAACGATCTTGCCAATGGATTGAGAAAGGGAGACATGAAACTCCTCGAAGAATTCCACTAACGTTAGATCAAATCTCACCATGAGATCCTCGATGTTTCGAAAGAGCTGGCCAATCACCGGTTCTACATCATTGTAATAGATGGCAGGAAGCCTTACCACAACATCCTTAATCCAGGCAAAACCAGAAACACCAAGTAAGAAAAAGAGTAGCCCGATAAGAAAATAAAACAGCAATATGCAGACCACTGCGGCAAGCTTCTTAGGCAGGCGTAGCTTTCTAGAAAGAAACCCGATTGTCTTTTGAAGAACTGCCGCCACCAAAAACCCCACGGCAAATGGTGCCACAAGGCCAAACAAGTACTTGACTACCATATAGAAAATGGTGGCCATAACTGCATAATATGCTGCGTTGATAATAAAGTCTTTACGCCTTTCTACAGACATTCTCATACCTCCCTCTGTATCTTACCAATGCGTAATGCTGGTTACAATACATATTTCATATCTTTAGGATCCTGTAGACGTGTATCTTTTTAGACCAAAACGCCAAAACCCATAGGCTGGTAGCGCAAATCGCAGCCCGCCTAAGGGTGCTAACATGTATGGTAGGCCTGTTTCTATATCTAAGAGATACAAAAGTGGATAGTACTGCACAAGAGCCAAGGGAACAACAATATGGCCACTGTAGATGCGCAGAGGCATATTTTGACGCCCCTTATAGTGATAAATGAAATTCGAGAAGTTTTTTGCAGAAACAATAAACTTTTGCATCCCTCACTGGATATATAAAGTGAAAGCACATAGAAAGAAAGGGAGATCAAAATGCGTAAATCATATTTCAAAGTTGGAATTTTAACCGTCCTTTTGCTGAGTCTATGCTTAGGTGGCATAGCGCAAGCAAACACCCAAGAGCGGGGTAGTATTCAAGTAACAGGAAGCGCAGTTGTGACAGGTGCACCAGATGTAGCTTATATCACCCTCGGCGTAGAAACAAGGGATACTTCAGCAGAAATAGCAGCACAAGAAAATGCCACTCGCATGACCAGTGTATTCGCTGCCCTAAAGGCATTGGGGCTTACCGACAAAGAACTTACGACAAGCGGCTACAATGTCTACAGTTCCAATCAAGTGCAAAACCGTGGAACAGAAGATGAGGTCACAGTTACAACGTATCAAGTGCAAAACCGTATCAATATCACGGTCACAGACCTCTCAAGTGTAGGACAGATTATTGATGCCGCGGTGAAGGCCGGAGTGAACCAAGTACAAGGAATCCGCTTTGATATCGAAGATAAACAAGCTATGCAGCTGGAGGCTTTGAAAAATGCTGTTGCCCAAGGAATGGCTAAGGCCACTGTAATGGCGGAAAGCGCTGGTCTGACACTTGGCGGGTTGGCCACGATAAACGAAAGTTACAGTTCGTATGCACCAATGGTTAGCACCATGGCCCTAAGAGCCGACACTTCTGCAAACACAACCATTAACCCCGGAGACGTGGAGGTCAGTGCCACAGTAAACTTAGAGTTTTGGTTCTAGGAGCGCCGAAGGGAGGGCTAAGAAATTAGCTCTCCCCCTCTTTTTCTAGACCCAAGACTTGCGAATAGTCATGATCAAACATAAGTTCAGCCTTTTCGGATCCAACTGGCCTACTGAATAAGAAGCCTTGGAGATAATCGCAATTTGCCTCACTGAGGGCGCGGGCTTCTTCTAAGGTTTCCACCTGTTCGGCTACAACTTCCATCTCTAGTCCATGAGCGATAGAGATGAGCCCTTCCATGACATCAGGATTTCCTTCCACATTCTCCGTTAGAGCCCCATGAACTTTTAGATAGTCTACAGGCATTCTAGTCATGTAATTAATGAACGAATAGCCTGTCCCATAATTGTCCAAAGATTGGCGAATCCCTAAAGCCCTGATTTGTTCCATGATATGCAAAGCCATTTCTGCATCCCCAAAGAGGACGCCTTCTGTAAACTCAATTTGCAGCAAGGCTGGATCAACACCCGTTTCATGGAGCTGCTGCCGCAAATAGTCAAGTAAATGCGGATCTTGAAATTGCTTCGTCGATAGATTGATGGCCACTGGCTTGGGTTTCTTGCCGCTTTGCTGCCACGCAGCAAGCTGCCTTGCGACTTCCTTGATCACCCAGTATCCCAAGGGTATGATGAGATCCGACTCTTCGGCTATGGGAATAAATACAGTAGGCGAAGCAGGGTGATCCCTGAGACGAACGAGTGCTTCAAAGCAGGCAACTTCGCCTGTTCGCGTCCTAATTATGGGCTGGTAGACCAAATGGAAACCGTCTGTGCGAACCGCGTTAGCTAAAATCTGTTCCATTTGAACACGTTCGCTAAACATCGTAGCCATGCTATCTTCAAAGAAACAGTGGCGGTTTTTTCCAGCGTTTTTCGCATGATGTAGCGCAACGTCCGCCTTAATCAAGAGCTCATCCACAGCATTACCATCTAGGGGATAGAGCACCACGCCCATACTGCAAGTAACGCTGTTTTTCTTCCCCTCCTTTTGATTCGCTACCTGTAATTTACGGGAAATCTCATTGACATATACCTGAACCCGTTCTGGTGCAAACTGATGTCGAACGATAATCACGAATTCATCTCCGCCAAAGCGATAAGCGGTGGCACCGGGAGGGATTCCATCCTGTACAGATTGGGCCACAGACGATAATATGCGATCACCGCAGCTGTGACCTTGGGTATCGTTGATGTTCTTGAAATCATCAATGTCCAGCAAAAAGACCGCACCTGAACCGCCCTCATCTAGGGTTGCCTGTAGATCCTCCTGAAATCTGCGGCGATTTGGCAGTCCTGTTAGAGGATCGTAATCCGCCATGAAGCGAATCTTCTCTTCATTCTCTTTGATCTGTAGATACTGCTTCTGTAGCTCCTGCTCATGCTCTGTGAGCTGTTGGTAAGCATCAGCAAGCTCCTTCCGCTGACGAACCACATGTTCATGGTGCTCCTGTGCCTTGTGCAAAGTGACGTTTAAGGCCTGCCTAAATATGCCCAAAGAATTGCTTTTGCGCACCGGTAAACGATAGGTGACATCACGATCAAGGGAAATGGCCATCAGATCATGACCTAATTCACGCATGGGTACCACAACATGGATGCGTAAAAAAACAAATACCCCAAGGGAACCCAGAACAAGAGACAGGAGCGCAAAACCTATAATACGCTTGTTTTGCGTATGACGAGCAAATACTGCACTATCGGGGGCGAACGTTGCCACAATGAGTTCGGACTCGCCCACTGTCTCCCAGCGCAGATAACCCTGTATGCCATCCAATTGAAATTCGGTCATCCCTAAGGGCTCCGCGAACAGTGAAGGA
>DHNI01000017.1:47326-56395 GCA_002409455.1 Firmicutes bacterium UBA5420
CGGCCTCAAAGAAGATCTGCAGTTCTCCAATGGAGATATCAATGGCGACAACCGCTAGTAACTCTTGTTCAGAGCCAAAAAACGGCATCGAGGCGGTGATCACGCGGCTATCCTCGTGGCATGTGGTATACGCTACCCCGCCATCCCTAACAGCGGCCGCATACCATGGCGCTGCGATATCGCCATCTGGAGTTCCCAGATAAATGGCTAAGTAGGAGGGATTCTGCGTGAGAAGCTCCGCAAGGAACCGGGCTATTTTCTCTTCATCGGACTCGACTGCAATATAATACCCGGCGGTGTTGAGGGTTTTTTCCACAAGGGTCAGTGTAGATGAAACTTCCCCAATCAGAAAATTGAGTTCCGCTTCCATCTTCCGTTCTAGCTCACGACGAACAGGGGCGTTCACGTATGGTAGAACCACATACGCGTTTAGCCCCGCAACAATCGCAAAGATGATTCCTAGGATGTAAACGTTCCTCGTAAATTTCCGCACGGCACAACCGCCTTTTCGGCTGATTCTCTTACTTTACAGGTGTCGCTTAAGCATGGGTTCAATCTGCTCAGCAGGGACGGGCTTGCTAAATAAGAAACCTTGTAGATAATCACAATGGATTTGGGTTAAGTAACGAGCTTCTTCCCTCTCCTCTATGCCCTCAGCAACAACATCCATATCCAAACTATGGGCAATTTTAATCAGACCTTCCATCACTGGCAGAATGTCTGGGAGTCCCTGGGTCATACTGCGATCAAGTTTAATACGATCTACTGGGATATAGGTTATGAATTTAATGGACAGGTAGCCTGTTCCAAAATCGTCTAGAGCCATCTTTACACCAAGGGCCCGAATACTCTCAATGATTGGAACCGCATCGGTAGCGTTATCAATAAGGACTGTCTCAGTGATTTCCATTTCGATAAGTCCGGGGTCAATTTGATGTGTCTGAAGCTCCTCAGAGAGATAGTCCACTAAACCCTCATCATAGAACTGTTTAGGCGAAAGATTGATAGAAATCGGTTTGAGTTCTCTACCTGCACTTCTCCAGGCCACAAGCTGTCTAATAGCTTCTTTGATCACCCAGCGCCCGATGGGTTGAATAAGATCCGATTCTTCCGCAGCACTGATAAATACCGCTGGTGAGAGATCATTATCTTTGAGGCGAATTAGTGCTTCTAAATAGGCAACCTCTCCCGTTGCGGTTTCAATAATGGGCTGATACAACAAGCGAAATCCCCCGGTCTGGACGGCTTCTCTTAAAATGTGTTGCATATGCACTTGTTCGGCAAAGTCGGTTGACATACTTGCTTCGAAAAACACGTAGCGATTACGGCCCTTTTTTTTCGCATTGAGCATGGCTATATCGGCCTTGATCAAAAGCTGCTCCACACTGGTACCATCATAGGGGAAGCGAACGACGCCAATACTCGATGTGAGATTATTGCGCCTACCCTCGACAGTATGCGTTTGGCTCAAACTGTGCAGAAGCCTGTTGATGATACTGCGTAGCTGCTCGGGCTCAACTATTCCCTCTATAACCACGAGAAACTCATCACCATCAAAGCGGTAGGCTGTACCTTGGGATTCAAGCCCACGTTGGAGCGCGTGAGCCAAGTGGCGGATTACCGCATCGCCATACACATGGCCTAAGGTGTCGTTGACATGCTTAAAGTTATCAATATCAAAATGCAAGACAGAGCCTATTTTCCCAGCATCCAATAGTCTGTCCAGATCTCGCTCCAATTTCCGCCGATTAGCCAGTCCAGTTAGGACATCGTGATCGGCCAAAAATTGAATGTGCTCCTCGTCCCTCTTAATTTCCTGGTATTGCTCTTGGAGCTGCTTTTCATGGGCAACCAGCTGTCCATAGGCGGCGGTGAGTTCTTCTTGCTGATAAACAATGCTCTCGAAGTGCTCTTGAACCCTATCAAGACTAGTGTTAATGGTTGTCCGTAATTGTTCAAAAGGGCTACCTTTTCGGGCTGGAAGTCTGTATGTTACGTCTGAATCCAAGGAAATAGCCATAATATCGCGATCCAATCGTCTCATGGGTTCAGTAATGTACTGCCGTTGAAAGATGAAGACCAGCACTACCAGGAACGCAAGAGAGAGGAGAGTTGTGATGGAAATTTGTATAACCAAAGCCCTATAGTCGAGAAAATCGCTGAGAGGCGCAAAGAGCCCCAAGACGATTCCAGAACTGCCCACAGCCTCCCACCTGAGATATCCGTCCTTTTCACCAACCTCGGTGAAGAGAAGGCCCTTTGATTCAGACAGTATGTGATCGATGAGGTGGGCACTCATCAGTGAAACTCCCCCGCCATCCACTTGATCACCAAGTAAGGCTTGTCCGGTCGCATCAAAAGCAAAGACATGCCCATGCTCAGATGGTTTCGCCATCTCTAAAGACTCCAGCATGCCTTCTAGTGACTCATCAACGCCCAATACACCTATTAGTTGTCCATCTTGATCATAGACAGGTTTTGCCATGGTGAGCACCCAGCGATCGGCGGCGGCATCAACATAGGGATGTGTAAAAATGAGTTTCCCCTCCCGGGTTGCGGCCTGATACCAGGGCCGTGCCGTGGGGTCTACGGGATCCCATGTAAAGTCTCTATTGGCGTATAACACATGATCCTCAGCAATACCTAAATACATAGCTAGAAAGGAGCTGTTATCCAGTAGCACTTCGTGGAAAAACTCGATGACCTTAGCCTCGTCCGTCTCCATCGAGATGACGACATCTGCTGCATCGAGTGTTCTTTCCACGTTGAGTAAACGGAAGCTCGTTTCACCCATAACGTAATCGAGCTTGAATGCAATCGTCTGCTCAATATCCTGCCGTAGCTGTTCATCAAGGTTCCAAAGACCTACTCCAATGTTGAGCCCGCCAATGAGTACAAACACGAGTGCGAGAAGATAGATCCTTCGTATGAAGACTCTCATGTCAGCCACCCCACTTATTTTGCTAGAATTCGACATTATGTCAAATTCTCCTTGTTAGCAGAGCTGAGAGTGCTAAAACGCCACCGGGCATCCGGTGGCGCTTCTCTCACAGGCCAATCTAAGCTGGGACCATGTCCTTTTGGGCTAGCCTAATCCAGTGGCGGTGTTCTGCAATGGCTGCCAAAAAGGCATCTACGAACGCTCCTAGGTCAGATGTATTGCGGATCGTGACGACACCCTGTTCCGATGTGACTTGGGCTCTGCTATCGAGGGCGGCTAGTCGCACTCCTAGTATTTCGGATTGGTCAAAGAGATCGACCCCTTCAGACATGTGTCACCTCCGGATATATTCTGCGGTGACTAGTTTTTCCAAAGCATTATTCTTTCATTCTCGCTGCAGTATCCAGCCTTTGAAGAGCATATCCCAGAGTGATACCCCAGATTCCTGCCCCAAGATGATTGCTAATTACCGAATTTAAGGGCACTGCAGTCAACTCTGGAACTCGGAAAAGCAAAGGAAGCGCGTAAGCCACGAAACTAAAAGCTCCACTGAAAATTACGGCTTTGCCAATATACCACCAAGACGTGGTAACGGGTATAAGGTATGCAAACAGAATTCCTAAGTATCCAAGCCCGAATAACTGCACCCATAATGCGTAAGCCTGCTCACCGAAGGTGACTGGAAAGTCGCCATACAAGATAATTCCCATCCAATCCAAAAAACGAAGTCGCCCAAAGTCCAATACATGGTAGCTGATAAGACTCCACACATTCATTGGAATCCCAGCTAGTAATCCGGCGAAAAATCCACGAAAAAAACGATCCATAGGCACAATCTTCACCTCGCTAGATGTAGTGTTGCCTAGGATCATTTCTACCATGCGTGACGCTTATTCCGATCTCTCCCTACCAGTGATACGCTTATTTAGTAGCTCTGAGGCGATAAACATAATGGAAATCGCAGCTAGTAAGAAAAAGGGTAGGAGTTTTAGCGATGTTGCCGAGGCCAAAGCACCAAAAAGAGGTGACCCAAAGGTACCGCCGCTATAGGCCAAGGCCATCTGCAAACCCATGATGGCCCCAGAAGCACGTGAACCAAATCTGTTGGGAGTCTCATGAAGCATGGCGGGGAAAATCGGGGCGGTTCCCAATCCTATTACAATCAAACCTAGGGCTGAAACGGTAACTGGCAACGGTAATATGAGAAGCACAGCTCCAAACACGCAAACGAGCTGACCTAATCGGATCAGCACAGAATTCTTCATCTTGATTGATAAAAAGCCCGAAAGCAAGCGACCAAGGGTGATACCCGCATAAAATGAAGCCGTCCACCTGGCTGCAGTAGTGGCGGCCATTCCTTTAACTCCCACTAGATAACTACTGCTCCACAGTCCCGTCGTCGTCTCAGTGACACTAAAGAACACAAAGGATATCAATGCTAGTTTCACATTGGGAAGCCCAAAAGCCTCCCTATTCGTCGTTACTTTTGAATCCCGTTGGGTTCCCTTGGATGAACGCAGTTCTTTTCCGTCCCAAAGTTTCATGCTCGCAAGCAAGACCACAACTAAAGCAAATTGAAGTGCTGCAATAACGAGGTAACCTGTCCTCCAACCGCCAGCCTGCAGCAAAAATGCGGACATAATCAACGGGCCCGCCGTGGCCCCCACACCCCAAAAACAGTGCAGCCAATTCATGTGCATGGATTTGTAATGAAGTGCTACAAAGTTGTTTAGTGCAGCATCAATGCTGCCAGCACCTAATCCAAGGGGGATAGCCAATAAGAACAAAAAAGCTGCGTGCCCTACAAAAGAATAGCCAAGAAGGGCAATGGCAGTCATAGCCACACTGGTAACTGTCACCTTAGCAGTGCCAAAACGGGAAACCAAACGGTTACTGAGCAGGCTAGAAATAACTGTGCCTGCACTTATGGTCATAGCTACATAACCCACCAGACCCAATGCCGCAGACAAATCTAGCCTGATAACAGGCCAAACACTGCCCAAAACAGAATCAGGCAAACCAAGGCTAATAAATGCGATGTAGATAATTACAAGAAGTGTTGTCACTCATATTCCCCTTTTTGCTTCGTTCGGCTCTACATGTTGCTTATCAGTGATAGGCTCCTCAGTTACTTCACCATGGTTACGACAAAACCTGCTAACGAGAACCCCCCTAGTTAGCGCTAGGGGGGCTCTTAGTTCTTGTCATTATCGCCAAGTCCGATCAGCCCAGAAGCCTTTTAATCGTATTATAAGTAATATTTGGGACATGTTCAAATGTGTGTTTCATATGGACTCTTTCTGTGAGCTTATGTCCATCTTTCCCATAGGTTCCAATGTTCACCACCGGAACATTGATTTCGGCAATGTCCTCGATAGGATGTGTGTACTTCACACCCCAAGCCGGTGTGTTGTACTCTAAAGCACCAAGATCTTCCCTATCGCCACCGAGGGCCATAAAGCTGGAATCAGAGATGTAGGGATAGAACATTTTGGTCACAACCGGTTTCTCAGAGTATGCTTGCAGCACATTCACCGAATCAGTAACACTGTCCAAAAGCCGTTTCTCGTTCTCGGTTTTCCCTGTCATCTCAAGATTTGTGTACATCGTGGAGGAATAATAGACGATAATAGCCGGACTCTTATCTTTGGCCCACGACCAAGCTTCTTCCACAATTCTCACGTTGAAATCCCTCAAGTCCATGGCGGGATCGTCTCGATGCATCTCGGCTACAAATTGCTTAAGATGGTTCTCGAATGTTTTACCATGCTGTTCGATCAACTCGCCATAAAACTCTTCCCAAGTATACACCCTCGTTCTCCAGGGCCGTTGTGTATAAACGTGACCTGCCTTTTCGCAAAAACGCTCATACGACTCATTTGTAAACTTCACAATATTGTCAAAGGCCTCAACAGCTTTCTCTTTCATGACCTCCATAACGTCTTTCGGACTCATGCTGTGGGTGAAAAAGTTGTAGTACACATACGCTGCGATTGCCGTCTGTACAGTATAAGCATCCTTAAAATCTGTTTGCTTCAGGGAAATAGGGGGAATGGTGACCTCGCCTTGTGCCTCATCGCTAAGATCAGGGTTGAGGTCGATGAGTCTTGTCAATTCCGCCACGAGCAAGTTAGGGTCGAGCCCGCCATAGGCTTGCCCCACATGCGTCTCTTTTCCTACAACATAAAACGATGGAAGTAGTTTGCCAATGGTACCGAAATAGACATATCGATTTTCATCTTCTTCATGATATGGCGTGGAATAATCCGCATTAATAGCTGCTATGTACTCCAGACCATGGAATCCTTTCCACTCCTTAAGTACCTTAAGGGCTGAGATGATTCCGTGTCCATTATCTTCTTCATCGCATTCAGATACAGCAATAATGTTGCCATCCAATTCTTCAGGATGTTGGGAAAAATAGCGAATTAGCCACATATGTCCGGCTACGCCAGACTTCATATCTAAGGCCCCACGGCCAAACATATACTCCCCAGAATCAATGTCACGAAGAACATCTTCATCGAGTCTCAAATTCTTAAGGAGCGTAGGCAATTTGTCTGGATCACAGGCATGCGCCTTCAAGGAGCCAAAATCATCGATCCCAACCGTGTCTAGGTGGCCCATTAAAATGACAGTCCTGTTGGATGTGCCTTTTGTTCCTTTGACCATGGCCAATACGTTATGTCTCTCGATCTCATCATTCTCTGTTTGTTGAAGCAGCAAGTACTCTGGATGATCCTTGAAATATGGCAGTTGGCTGTAAAACTCGTGGATCCGTTGTGCGCAATCCGTTTCACCGCTCGTTTTGACTATGCTAGGGATTTTCACCAACTCCGTGGTGAGTTCCTTCACATCATCAAAGCATCTTAAGTACATAGATATCCCCCTTTTCTTACTATTGATTACCATGCTCCCTTTCCAAGCGGTCTAGGGTTCTGAGCACATGCTCAATGTCTGCCCTTAACTGTGCGACTTGGACTAGGCTATCGTGAATTTTGCTTTGCACCATCCAATCTGAGATGATATTGTCAAAAGCAATGTCCAGAAACCGCTCAAAACCAGAAATATTGACCTGCGGGCCGAGACTAATGTATACATCGGACAATTCTCTCTGCAGAAGATCAAGCTTGGATGCGACTTTTCTCAGAAGGGTCTCAGCTTTGTTGACTTTTCCATGCTTAATCCAACTCGAAAAGAAACCACCCCCCAGCATATCGTAGAAACCCCAGTTGCGCGCGCTTTTTAACTGCTTTTCCACTTCGCCAAGTAAGGTCAGCACTTCATAGGCGACTACTCTAGCTTCTACAATCTCTTTCGCATTGATGGACATAGACCATCATCCCCTTAAAATAGGATAATCTCAAAACCCGCTGCACTAAAGACCTCTAGATCCGAATGACCTGATAGAGCAGCATCAATAGGAAGTCCCTGTGCCTCTGCTTCAGCCAACGTACCCATTTGCGCCGCACATGCCTTACAGACAGAACGAATCAAACCGGCTTCTTTAATCTTCTTCCAAAGCTTCCCTTGGGGTGCGCTCGAAATATCTGCAATTCTCGCTGCCGAAGCACCTTCTACGATCAAAGCCACTTCATAGCCTCTTTCATGATAATTCCAGACGTTGAGTAGAGCATGTACAAAGCAAGGCATTTCTCCCTTAAAACTGACAATAGCAATCTTCTTCATAGATCGAATACACCTCTCCTTTGCTTATTCTTCCTTTAAGTTCTAGATCTTCATCATATTTCCTTGGTTTAACTCTTGACACACAAAATCCTGGGATCTATAATCGGTTCAGTACTTTAGTAAATTACTGAATTACTGAATCACTATTCTAGTATGGAGGGCATGCAAATGAAAATCCCAACCACCTTAAAACACAAGCCGGTTATTGTGAGTGAAGATTACAGTAACGTCGATGGACGGCAAGCGTATGAATCCGATGCTAAAGGTCTATCGCTGGGTCTGGCTCAATGGAATGAACGGGGAAAAGTGGATATCTCAGCCAAGGTCTGGCGCCATACAGGAGAACGCTGGTCTCGTCAATCAGAAGAACTTCCCCTCCACCGCGTCCTTGATCTGGCCATCTTGATTTGCCGTTCTAAGCTCCACTTTGATGAGGCCTATCGCTTTGAGCATCTCTACGACGCCGCCAATCCCATCCTTGATCGCATAGGCTTACAAGGCGATGCCATGACGGTCGCGGTCTGCACCGATAATGAGATGATTGACGAAGACATTCAGCTTTTTAGACAAGCACTGGCCGACGATGGTGAATTAATTGGCGAGCGCTTGCGCACCTTATCTCGGGTATTGAAAGAACTGGGTTACTAGATGGATCGCAAAAAAAGAACAAAAAGAGGAATACCGGCGTATGACGCCAAGCATGGGTATATTTGCTGTGCAGTCTAACCTGACACACAAGTCCTAAAGCTCCAATCAATGTGGGAGCAAAAGCTCAGGCTCGATGGGGGATGCTTTTACTAAGCATGGGAGCATTCATGGGTGCCATTCATGAGGTGGCAAAATGCCTGGACAATCTCAGGATCAAATTGCTTTTTTGTTCCCCGCCTTAACTCTTCTATGGCTTCGTCGTGGGTGAGGCAGCCGCGATAGGGTCGGGCACTCACCATGGCATCATAAGCATCAGCCACGGCAACTATTCGTGCATTGAAAGGGATTTGCTGACCCCTAAGGCCATTGGGATAGCCATCGCCGTCATAGCGCTCATGATGGGCTAGCACGGTTTCAGCCACCTCATCCATGCCCACCACAGCACTAAGAAAACGATGGCCATTCACTGGATGCTGATGGATTTCCTGCCATTCGATGGGCAAAAGGCGTCCTGGTTTATCAAGGATCGTGTTTGGAATGGAGATTTTACCGATATCATGAAGCAAGCCGATCTTTCCGAGCTGAATCCTGTGTTCAAGGCTGAGTCCTAATTGTGTTCCGAGAGCAAAACAATATCCGCTTACCCGACGTGAATGTTGCTCTTCCCGGGAGCTCTTCTGATAAAGCACTCCCATTAAGGTTCGAATTGTCATATCCTCGATCTCAAATTCTGGTGTAGTCAGACTAGGTTGCTTCTCCATCTGAACCTTATTCACCCCCCGGGAAGCACC
>DHNI01000017.1:56530-61725 GCA_002409455.1 Firmicutes bacterium UBA5420
ACCCCCCGGGAAGCACTGTGCTTCCGTTCTGTGAAAATGCACACGAGTCAGATCTTCGACAAGTTTATAATAAACCCTGCTAGTTAAGTTAATTTTTGCTTAACAAAGAAGCGTAAACTTTTGGCTCCTCCGAAGGATATATAAAGTGAATGGTTAGAAAGGGGGCACGCTTTGGAAATCACTGAACAAGAACTTATAAATCAGGCCAAACAAGGCCACCAAGACGCCCTTGAGCAAATCTTCAGGTACCACGTGGATGCTGCTATTCGCCTAGCCTACCTGATTACACGCAATTGGGCGACTGCCGAAGATGCGGTTCAAGAGGCCTTCTTGCAGGCCTTTCGCTCACTCGATTCGTTTCAGGAAGAGAGACCTTTTAAACCGTGGTTCACGAAAATTGTGGTAAATAAAGCAAAGCGGACTAAGGATCGCCTCGATCGGGGTCATCTTCCCTACGAAATGGAAGAACCCAATGTTCACAGGAGCTATGAACCCGAGGAATCTGCCTTGGAGAAGGAGGGGGTGGACGCATTGTTTCAGGCCATTAATGAGCTCGATGATAATCATCGTCTTCCCCTCTTGCTGAAATATGTCTCCGGGCTTACGGAGGCCCAAATTGCAGAGACTTTAGATATTCCAGCGTCCCGCGTGAAATCTCGCCTTTACGTTGCAAGACAACGCTTAAAAAAACGCATTGTGACATCAAGAGGAGGTGGCCAAAATGACGACGCTTGACGAGAAAATTGAACAAACCCTGCAGAAAAACAGCGAATGGTCTGGTTCGGCCGATGCACTATGGGGAACGATCTCCAACCAATTACAACAGCCTAGAACCACAAAACATCCTTGGAAGCATAGACCCCTTTGGTTCGGCGCGGCCGCGGCCGCCACAGTGTTCTTGGCATTTATGCTCCACAGCATGTTTACGCCTAGCACCCTTCCTCCGGCTCTACCGGAACCTCAGGAGATGGCGCGTATGCAGACTTTTAGCGTGGCGATGCTACCAGAACCAGAAGTCTACCGCCAGGGAGAACAAGTTGAGCTTGCTTTCGACACCTATCTGGCCAGTGAGTGGGAGCAAGATCAGATGCTCCGTCTGGTCATCTGGACAGAAGTGGAAGGGGAGCAGATTCCAACTGGCGAATTGCCTATTCGTAAAGAAGACATCCTTGGTCAGCACTCTTTGTCTATTGAAAGCCCCGATGAACCGGGATTGTATCGTCTTGTGCTAGAAGGTCTATTCGTACACGAAGGCCAGCGTATGGCTGTCTTTGCAGAAAAGACTATACTTGTTGAAGGAGAGATATCGAATGAAAACGTTGAGAACCATTAGTCTTAGCCTTGTTTTAATTTGTATCATAGCTCTAGGAACCGTAAGCGCAGCTACCATTCCTGAAGATAGTGCACGCCTACAGGTTACGGGAAATGCAGTAATCACAGCAGACCCCGACACGGCCCTTATCACCTTAGGTGTAGAAACCTCTAGCACCTCGGCGGATAAAGCGGCAGCGGAGAATGCGGAGCGGATGGCCAGCGTCCTAGAAGCTCTTGAGGCTTTAGGGCTCGAAGGCTCTACCATTAGTACGAGCGGTTACAATATCTACAGTTACAGCGATACCTTCGCACGCACTACTTCTGATGAGGCCATTACAACGACCTATAACGTACACAATGGCATCACAATTACCACCAAAGATCTCGACCAGGTGGGCAGGATTGTAGATACGGCCGTTAAGGCTGGGGCCAATCAGGTGCAAAACGTCCGTTTTGACCTAGCGGATAAGCAGGAAATGCAACTCCAGGCCCTTGCAATCGCTATTGAGCAAGCTCTAGCCAAGGCCGATGTAATGGCAAAAAGCGCAGGGGAAACCATAGGTGGCGTGGTGAGCGTGTCTGAGGAATACGGAACCTACGTAGCGAAAAATGAATCACTGCAGATGATGGCTGGTGGCTTCGATAGGGGGGCTACAACCAGTATCAACCCAGGCGAAATTGAAGTAACAGCACAAGTGACAATGGTATTTTGGTTCTAATCGTCATAGAAGAGCCAGGTTCGGAGGCGCAACGAAGCCTTTGGACCTGGCGATTTTTTTACAAACATATCCAGTTCTGTGCTATAATTAGAAGTTGTAACGCTCAGCAGAAAAGGAGGATAGCAAATGGACGGTTTGCAAGTACAAGGAGTACATAAAGTGTATGGTTCGACTGCCGTGGTGGACAACGTTTCCTTCCAAGCTCCCCAAGGGCGAATCCTAGGAGTATTAGGTCCCAATGGAGCTGGTAAGACGACTATCATCCGCATGATTATGGGCATAACGGCCCCCGATCAGGGGGACATCTATTTTACCGATCACGGTAGAAAAACGAAAGGAGTGCCCTTCTCCACCATCGGCTATTTGCCAGAAGAACGGGGATTATATAAGGAAGCCAAGGTAATGAGTATTCTCCTTTTTTTGTCCGGTCTGAAGGATGTACCCAAGACGCAGGCTAGGGAACGCGCCATGCATTGGCTTAGGAAGTTCGAGTTGGAAGATTATGCCTACAAAAAGGTTGAACAGCTCTCCAAGGGTATGGCTCAAAAAGTACAGTTTATTGCGTCAATCCTGCACGAGCCCAAGTTTATCGTTCTCGATGAGCCTTTCTCAGGCCTAGATCCAGTAAGTCAGGATCTCTTCAAGGAGGAAATTCGGGCCCTCGCCAACTCTGGTGCCACTGTTCTTCTCTCGAGCCACCAGATGAATATTGTAGAAGCGCTCTGTGACGAAATTTTTCTCATCCACAGAGGCAAAGAAGTTGTTCAAGGAAACCTTGAATCTATTAAGGAGCGATACGGGAATTTCAGGGTTGATCTACTCTCGTCTACAGCTCGAGAAGCAGTCCTAGCCACTGACATGGTACAAAACGTGGAACAGCTAGCCCCACAGCGCTATCGCTATACCTTAAAGGACGATATCAGGCCTCTTGAATTTGTCCAAGCTCTTCCTACAGGCCTAGATATACGGGAACTGACCATAACCCGTCCCTCATTGCATGATATTTTCGTAAATGTAGCCCAAGGAGGTGCCAATCATGAAGGGTCTTTGGAAGATCGCCAACTGGGAAATTACGCGTAACCTGACGAACAAGCAGTTCATTATTGGTCTGCTATTAACACCTGTATTGATCGGGGTTTTTTCTGGAATACCCATCTTGCTCGAACGCCTAAATCAACCCTCTTTGAGCACGTATTATGTGGTGGATCACCTGGGCGAGCTTGCCAGCCTCCAGGCGCTCTTGCCAGAGAACATTAGCCTTGAGGCGCACCAAGATAGCGCTTCTATAGCCGATATCGTAAGGGATACGAATTCTAGTGGCTACTTCACCTTGGATCAAGCTTTTATCTCCACAGGTCAGATCGATGTTGTCTATAACGACCGGAGTATGGAGACGCTCAGCACGATAAGGGGTTCACTTACGGCCCTTTTACAGCAAATCCGGCTAGCTAGTTCCGACATTAGCGTGAACCAACTCACTTTCGTTACTGCACCTGCTCGGGTTAGAGAAGTCGCCCTGGATGAGGAGCTCGAACCACAAACCATGCACATGATTGTAGCTTTGGTTTTCACTGTATTGGTCTTTTTCCTGATCCTCACCTCAGGTACAATGCTGATGCAAAGCGCCTTGCAGGAGAAACGGGATCGCATGGCGGAGGTAGTGTTGTCATCGGTTCGTTCGGTTCAGCTCATGCAGGGGAAGATTCTCGGGCATTTCCTTTTAGGCCTCATGCAATTGGTCTTTTGGATTGCCATAGGCTTACCCATCGCCCGCTACTTCTGGGATTTTTCGGTCACAGAAGCCCTGGCAGCAGTGAACGTTCCAATCATCCTCTTCTTTGGTCTTGGAGGCTATCTCCTCTTCAGTGCACTTTTTGTGGGCCTTGGGGCAACCATGGAGGATCTGCAAAGTGCAGGCAATTCGCAAAGCCTTGTGATTATGCTGCCTGCCCTATCCTTTCTATTCATGGGTCCTGTGATGACTAATCCTGACGGGGCCATCGCTATTTTTGCCAGCATCTTTCCGTTCACGAGCCCCGCTATTATGATGATGCGTAGTGGTTTGACAGTGGTGCCCCTGTGGCAAACGCTGAGTTCAGCCGCACTCTTGCTTTTGACCGCTTGGGTGATCATGCTCCTGGCTTCAAAGATCTTCCGCATTGGCATGCTCATGTATGGTAAGAATGCTTCGTTCCAGGAAGTTACCAAGTGGCTCCGCTATAAAGAAAGCTGACAAAGGAGAAGGAACCTGCTAAGCAGGTTCCCCTTTTTCTATTTAAGATAATCAACCACTCGATCAAACCCATAGCCTTCTAGTTCTTCCACCCTGCCCTGATCCACGAAACTTGCAATAAGCGGGTCAATTGGTAGTTTAGCCAAAACTGGAAGCCCATGGCTTAGAGCGATCTGATCAATATGACTATCACCGAAAACTTGATGGCTTTTTCCGCAGTCTGGACAATTGAAATAGGCCATGTTCTCAACCAAGCCCAGTACCGGAATGTTCATGTGCTCCGCCATCTTCATTGCTTTTTCTACAATCATGGAGACGAGTTCCTGCGGTGAAGTGACTACAACAATGCCATCTACGGGAATGGATTGAAACACCGTTAAGGGAACATCGCCTGTACCAGGCGGCATGTCGATAAACATATAGTCAATATCTTCCCAGATAATGTCAGTCCAGAATTGCTTAACTGCTCCTCCAACTAAAGGGCCGCGCCAAACCACTGGATCGGTGGTGTTTTCCAATAGAAGATTGATGGACATGATGGAAATACCGCCTTTGCTTAAAGCTGGACGAACCCCCTTTTCATCTACAGGTGCTCTGCCAGTAATTCCAAAGGTTTTCGGAATGGAAGGTCCAGTAATGTCCCCATCTAAGATACCAACACGATATCCCTTACGGTTCATGGCCACAGCTAAGAGCGAGGTAACCAAAGATTTACCCACTCCACCCTTGCCACTTACGATTCCGATCACCTTGCCCACTTTACTTAACTCATGGAGCTCAGCAGCGAATGCGTCTTGCATCAACAACATCTCCCTCATCGAAATAATGCACTAAACTGTTAAGCATTTCGCCTCTTAGCTTCTCCTTCCTGCCCATGAATTAGAATTCCCACGGCACCATAAAAAACCCCACATCAGAGATGTGGGGTT
>DHNI01000063.1:0-1323 GCA_002409455.1 Firmicutes bacterium UBA5420
TACGCCTCTGGATACCCCTTGCTTGCCACAACAACCCCCACCATGGCCTTGGTGCTCCACTTCAACTTAGGCCGTTTACCTTCGAGAACCTTCTCCATAGCCTCCACCAAGTCCGACTCCAAACGGGGCAACAGCACTTGCGTTTCAGGGTCACCAAAGCGGGCGTTAAACTCAATCACCTTAAGGCCTTCACGGGTAAGCATCAAACCGGCGTAAAGCACGCCAGTAAAAGGCGTCCCCTCTTGCACTAAAGCTCTAGCTGTCGGCTCCAAGATCGTTGTAATGGCTTCTTCCACTGCCGTGGGTGGAATTTGGGGAACGGGAGAATAGGCCCCCATCCCTCCAGTATTGGGACCAAGATCGCCATCAAAAGCCCTCTTATGATCTTGGGCTACATCTAAAGGAACAACCAACTCCCCTTGCACCAAGGCCATGAGCGAGAATTCTTCACCCTCCAAAAACTCCTCAATGATCACAATAGAGGAGGCTTCACCAAAACTCCGCTCCACAAGCATGCCCCTCAGTGCACCAATGGCTTCAGCTTGGGTAAAGGCCACCACAACCCCTTTGCCAGCTGCTAGGCCATCAGCTTTGATCACAATCGGCAAAGGGGAGTTCCTTACATAATCGCAAGCGAGATCAAAATCACAAAAGATCCTGTACTTACCTGTGGGGATATGATGTTTTCCCATTAGTTCTTTCGCATAGGACTTGCTACCCTCAATCCGAGCAGCACCTTGGCTCGGAGCAAAGACGCAGATTCCGTCTTGAGCGAGGCGATCCGTCAAGCCCTCCACCAAGGGCTTTTCTGGCCCAATGATTACAAGATCAATCTTGCGATCGTGGCAAAACTTGACCAGTGCCTCGTGATCATCTTCTTTATAGGGAAGTAGTGTCGCAACATCCATCATGCCAGGATTGCCAGGTGCCACATAGACCTCACGAACACGGGGGCTAGCACTGATTTTTTCGCAGAGAGCATGTTCCCGGCCGCCCCGACCCACAACCAATACCTTCATGGATGAACCCCCTTTAGTGTCTAAAATGGCGCACGCCTGTAAAAACCATGGCGATTCCATGCTCATCAGCCTTAGCAATAGAATCTTTGTCTCGAATGGATCCTCCAGGTTGAATAATGGCGGTAATGCCCGCCTGGGCAGCAAGCTCCACCGTATCATCCATGGGGAAAAAGGCATCGGAGGCCAAGACCGCTCCGCGAGCCTTACCCTTGGCCTGGCGTAGGGCAATTTCCGCTGCCCCCACCCGATTCATCTGCCCTGCTCCAACTCCCAATGTCATCTCACCGGAATTCACCACAATGGC
>DHNI01000063.1:1540-13200 GCA_002409455.1 Firmicutes bacterium UBA5420
CTCCTCAGCTGTCGGTTCGCGCCTTGTCACAACCCGCAACGCCTCTTCGTCAAGGACACCATCATCTTCTGTCTGAGCCAGCATACCCCCCGGCACAGACATATAACGGAGGGCAGCTTGACCCGCATCTGCCATAGGAAGAGTCAAAAGACGTAAATTCTTCTTATCCTGTAATGTGTGCAGGGCCTCCGTCGAAAAAGACGGAGCAATAATAATTTCCAGGAAGACCTGATGGAGCATTCTAGCTGTAACCGCATCCACAGGACGATTGAAGGCAACAATTCCGCCAAAGATGGACACAGGGTCACTGGCAAAGGCTCTAGAAAAGGCCTCCTCTACAGTGGTTCCTATACCGACTCCACAAGGGTTCATATGTTTCATGGCCACCGCAGCTGGCTGGGCAAATTCTGCCACAAGAGCCAACGCGGCGTTGGCATCGTTAATATTATTGTAAGAGAGTTCCTTGCCCTGAAGCTGCTTCGCTTGGACTAAACTATGGGCAGGGGCCAAAGGTGCTCGATAAAAGGCCGCCCTTTGCTGCGGGTTTTCGCCATAACGTAAAGTCTGCTCAAGATCATAGGTGAGGGTCATTCGCTCAGGAAACTCTTCTCCCACCAGATCCGTCAGGTAGCTAGCGATGAGGGCATCGTAGGACGCCGTATGACGAAACGCCTTGGCAGCTAGTTTGCGCCTTAGGGCACCAGTCACTCCACCTTTCTCTAGCTCCTCTACAACAAAAGAATAGTCCTGTGGTTCTACAACCACCGTTAGATACTCATGGTTCTTTGCTGCGGATCGGAGCATAGAGGGCCCACCAATATCAATATTCTCTATAGCATCCTCGATGGTGCAGTCTGGTTTGCTAATTGTAGCCTGAAAAGGATAGAGATTTACGCATACCAGTTCAAATGGTGCAATACCATATGTCCTCAATGTGTCCAGGTGCTCCGGTTCTTCGGGCTTTGCCAGCAAGCCTCCATGAATCTTAGGATGCAGCGTTTTCACTCGGCCATCCAAGATTTCAGGAAATCCCGTGACGCTCTCCACATCTATTACCGGAAGCCCTGCCTCTTTCAGAACTGCGGCTGTACCCCCTGTAGATACTAACTCAAACCCAAGGGAAACCAACTCCCTGGCAAATTCCACAATCCCCTCTTTATTAGAAACACTAATTAGTGCACGCCTTGCCATGTTGCTCCTCCCTACTCTGCCTGAAAATTTCTCTCAAAACCTTTGGATATAGACTGTGTTCCACGGCGTGAATCCTTTTCTCCAAACTTGCTCGATCTTCGCCAGGCGCTACCAAAATGCGCTCCTGGGCAATGATGGGCCCCGTATCCATGCCTGCATCCACATAGTGAACTGTTACCCCAGTCTCTATAGCTCCGGCCTTTAGGGCTTGGCCGATTCCGTCTTTACCCGGAAAGCGTGGCAACAAAGACGGATGGATATTCACAATTCTTCCAGGATAGCGCTCTAGAAGCGTGGGCCCAATCAGACGCATATAACCTGCTAAAATCAGGTATTCCACGTCCAATTCTGCCAGTTTGCTGGCTATGCCCCCTTCGTATTGGGCTTTGTCTTCATAATCCTTAGCACTAAAGGCCAACGTTGGAATTCCAGCTTCAGATGCCCTTGTTAAGCAATAGGCTCCCCTGCGATCCGAGACCACAAGTTCAATTGTGGCAGGCAGTTCTCCCCTAGTGGTAGCATCAATCAGTGCCTGCAAGTTCGACCCCTGGCCCGATGCAAACACCGCCATCTTGATCACAGCAAACGAACCCCCTCACCTTCCGTAACTTGACCTATCTTGTAAACCTCTTCCCCTAAGGTATGGAAATGGGCGCACGTGGTCTCCACCTGCGAAGGACTCACAGCCAGAACCATGCCAATACCCATATTAAACACGTTATACATCTCTGTGCTCTGAATTTCGCCCATGCTCTCTAGGAGCGCAAACATAGCAGGTTTCTGCCATGAGTTAAGCTCTATCGTCGCCCCTAATCCCGTGGGGAGCATGCGGGGGATATTTTCTATGAAACCTCCACCAGTAACGTGGGCCAGGCCCTTGAGCCTGTTTTCTCTGAGAAGGGGCAAAAGAGATTTCACATAAATCCTGGTCGGCTTTAAAAGCTCCTCCCCCCAACTTTGGCCAAGCTCGGGCACGAGGGACTCTAGTTGAACCTGATGCTTTTCGAATAAAACCTTACGCACCAGCGAAAAACCATTGCTATGCAAACCGCTTGAGGGCAAACCAAGCAAAATGTCTCCTGCAACAATGGTCTTGCCATCAACCAAGCTGGTCTTTTCACAAGCTCCCACCGCAAAGCCGGCCACATCATACTCGTTCTCACCATAAAGGCCGGGCATTTCAGCAGTCTCTCCTCCAATTAAGGCACAACCAGCCTGTACACAGCCCTCCGCCACACCAGAAACAATCGCTTCAGTGCGCAGGGGATCGTTTTTTCCACAAGCGATATAATCAAGGAAGAATAGGGGTTCGGCTCCTTGTACCACCACATCATTGACGCACATGGCCACCGCATCAATGCCAATGGTGTCATGCTTGTCCAACATAAAGGCGATCATGATCTTCGTACCGACCCCGTCAGTGCCCGAAACAAGAACAGGATGCCTATAGCCTAAGGACCCCAGATCAAAGAGACCGCCAAAACCGCCTACTCCTCCCAGGGTTCCTAAGCGCTTGGTTCTTTCAATATGCTTCTTTATTCTGGAGACCGTTTCATATCCAGCCTCTAAGTTAACGCCCGCTTGCTTGTACGCATTCGACACAACGTTCACCCTCCCAGGTAGGATACTCTCCGGTAAAACATGCTAGGCAAAGGCCACACTCAAAGACCTCTTGCATCTTGGAGACACTTAGAAATCCCAAAGAGTCTGCCGCAATCATCACTCGCATTTCCTCTACGCTGTGATTGGCTGCCACGAGTTCATCTGTGCTCAGGGTGTCCATTCCATAATAGCAAGGATACTTGATGGTAGGAGAGGCAATCAAAACATGTACAGCAGTGGCTCCGGCATCTTTTAGCATCGTCGTGATCCGGCGACTCGTCGTACCCCGCACGAAAGAATCATCGACCATGATCACCCTCTTGCCCTCCACCACACCCCGTACCGCAGAGAGCTTCAACTTAACTCCCTGCTCCCTTAAGGATTGGGAAGGTTCAATAAATGTGCGCCCCACATAGCGGCTCTTAATTAGACCCAGCTCGTAGGGGAGCCCCGTGGCCTCTGCGTAACCAATGGCCGCAGAAAGACTCGAATCAGGTACACCGGTGACAACATCAGCTTCAATAGGATATTCCCTGGCCAATGCCTTGCCTAGTTTTTTGCGGGCTGTATGCACGTTCAGCCCGTTTAGATTACTATCAGGTCTAGAGAAGTAAACATACTCCATGGAGCACAGAGCTTGCTTCTTCTGTTCCCCGAAGTGTTGACTATGGACGCCCCGATCGTCAATCGTGAGAAATTCACCAGGTTCCACATCGCGCACATAGGTAGCGCCAATAAGATCAAAAGCACAGGTCTCGGAAGCCACCACATGCCCTTCACCTAGTTTGCCAAGGGCTAAAGGTCTAAGACCATGGGGATCTAGAGCTACATAGAGGGCTTCCTCCGTTAACATCACGAAGGCATAGGCGCCATCGAGTTCTCGAAGGGCATGCATCATACGCTCAGGAAAGGGGCCACTCGATCCCCGTTTTGCCAGGTGGGCTAACACTTCAGCGTCAGCGGCTGTTTGAAAAATGCTCCCCTCTTCTTCAAGCATACCCCGCAAAACCCTAGAATTGGTGAGGTTACCATTGTGGGCGATGGCTAGATCCCCGTTTTGCGAACGAAACAAAAGAGGCTGCACATTCTCAAAGCCGTTTAAGCCACCTATGGAGTAGCGAACATGACCGATAGCCCCAGTGCCTTGGAGTTTTTCCATGCACTCCGCGTTGAAAACCTCTGTGACCAAGCCTTGTCCTTTGCGAATCCGTACGGTCTTGCCATCCGTAGCCACAATTCCAGTCCCTTCCTGGCCCCTGTGCTGTAAACTATGGAGAGCATAATAGGCAATTTGGGAGGCCCTGGGGTGATTCCACACCCCGAAGACCCCACACTCCTCGTTTAGGCCCCTCAACTCAGCAAGCATGGTAGTGCTCCTTTCCAAGCCTGGGCCAGCTGCTCGATGCCAAGCTTAAGGACCGGTGTCCCGTGTGATGCGATCATGAGGACAGGCTCTATAGTGGTGCGTCCAAGCAAGGTTGCCTCAACAAGATCCTCAAATTCACCTTGATTCTCGGGATCGACCGTAACTAAAAAGCGCGATTGTGATTCACTGAATAACTCACTAACTAAATCAGGTCCAAGTTCGAGCGACGCACCGATCTGTCCTTCAACCATACATTCAGTTATGGCGACAGCTAGACCACCTTCTGCAAGATCCGTGGCCGATTGCAACAGCCCTGTGCGGATGGCATCACTGACTTGGCCTTGTAGCCGATGCTCTAACTCCAGATCAAGCTGCGGTGGGCACCCAGAAATGGAACCTGTGAGCATTTGTTGGAGCTCGCTTCCGCCAAATTCAGGCTCGGTACGTCCCACCAGGTAGACGAGGGCACCTGCCTCTTTAAAATCCTTCGTCGTTAGCAAGGAGGTGTTCTCCAAAACCCCAGCCATACCAATAATGGGTGTAGGATAAATCGCTACGCCATCGGTTTCGTTCGAAAGGGACACATTACCGCCAATGACCGGGGTATCCAGTGCCTTGCAAGCAGCACGTATACCTTCCACAGAACGTTCAATTTGCCAGAAAACTTCTGGCTTGTAAGGACTACCGAAGTTAAGCCCATCGGTGATGGCCAAAGGCTTTCCTCCAGAGCAGACGATATTGCGGGCAGCCTCAGCAACCGCGATGGCACCGCCCACATAAGGATCAAGATAGACATAGCGCGAGTTACAGTCAGTGGTCAAGGCAAGAGCTTTGTCTGTACTGGGCACTTTCATCACGGCTGCATTCGATCCTGGCCCAAGCAAAGTGTGTTCATCTTGATCGAACTGCTCATAGACCCAGGTCTTACTAGCTACAGTTGGCCTTTGCAGTAGCTGCAAGAAGATATCCTTTACGTCCTCCACCTCTGGACGATAGGCGTCCATGGCCTGAAATTCCCGATAATATGCTGGTTCCGAGGACGATCTCTGATAGACTGGGGCGTCATCAACAAGCGCTGCTACAGGTACCTCTGCCCTCACTTCACCAAGGTGCACGAGGCGCAATTTGTGATCGTCTGTTACCTTGCCGATCACGCAAGCGTCCAGATCGTGCCGCTTAAAAAGGTCGAGCACCTCTTGCTCCCGCCCCTTTTCTACCACCAACAACATCCGCTCCTGCGATTCGGAAAGCATCATTTCATACGCCGTCATCTGCGCTTCACTTTGAGGAACGAGATCTAAGTTCATCTCCATTCCGGTTCCAGCTTTGCTGGCCATTTCCGCAGAAGAACTGGTCAACCCTGCCGCTCCCATGTCTTGAATGCCAACCAACGCAGAAGAACCTACAACTTCTAAGCAAGCTTCCATCAGGCGCTTGCCAATCTCAGGGTACCCAACTTGCAGGGCTACCGGCTCTTGCTCATCGTCAGTATCGAATTCCACTGAGGCAAAGGTAGCTCCATGAATACCGTCTCGGCCCGTGGGCGCCCCCGCATATATCACAGAATTACCCACGCCTGTAGCTAGTCCTTTGCGCATGCGCCCATGCTCCACTAGACCTACCGCCATGGCATTCACCAGGGGATTATGTGCATAGCAGGCATCAAACTGTACTTCTCCGCCTACGGTTGGCACTTTCACGGTGTTGCCGTAACCGGCTATTCCTGCCACGATTTCACGAAAAAGATATTCTGTTCGCTCCTCGTCAAGTGTGCCAAGGCGTAAGGAATTCAAGACGGCAACGGGCCTTGCTCCCATGGAGAAAACGTCACGCAAAATACCCCCTACTCCCGTTCCTGCACCGTGGTAAGGTTCGACTGCAGATGGGTGGTTATGACTCTCAATTTTAAAGACAACGGCTTGGCCATCGCCTATATCTACAACACCGGCCCCTTCACCGGGGCCTTGAAGAACCTGTGGCCCTGTGGTAGGAAGCCTTTTCAGGACAGGTTTAGAGTTTTTATAACTGCAGTGTTCGGACCATAATACCGAAAAAAGGCCCGTCTCTGTGTAATTTGGTAGGCGTCCCAAGAGTTTGTGGATCAACTCATATTCTTCCTCTGTCAATCCCATCTCTGCATATAGCTTGTCCTTTTGAACTTGGCCTGCGCTTGGCTGATACTGTCGCTCCATGATGTTTCCCCCTTATAGTCCTAAACGCTTAAAGATTACGTCCACATACTTCACATGATAATTGTAATCAAAACAAGCTTTGATGGCTTCCTCCGACAAGTATTCCCTCACTATGGTACTAGCTAGCACGAGTTGCAAAAACGGGCTATTGGTGCTCCAGGCATCCATGGCCAAGGGTTGCACCATTTCATAGGCTTCTTCCCTGGTCAACCCCTGATTAATAAGTGCCAACATAACTTGCTGTGAAAACACCAAACCCAGAGAATGATCCATGTTCTTTTGCATCATCTCCGGGAAAACGGTCAGTTCCTTGATGATCCTAGCAAAGCGATTAAGCATGTAGTTGAGCAAGATGGTAGCATCAGGAATAGTGATGCGCTCGGCCGAAGAGTGCGAGATATCCCTTTCATGCCACAGAGCCACATTTTCATAGGATGTCATCATATAGCCCCGCATCACGCGAGCTAGACCCGTTATATTTTCAGAACCGATGGGATTGCGCTTATGGGGCATCGCGGACGATCCTTTTTGGCCTGGCGAAAAATACTCTTCTACCTCCCGCACTTCACTTTTCTGCAAAGCACGAATTTCGGTGGCGAACTTCTCCAAAGAGGTAGCAATAAGGGCGAGGGTACTAAGGTAGTGGGCGTGACGATCACGCTGGAGGGTTTGGGTAGAAATCAGCGCTGCTTTGAGCCCAAGCTTTTCACAGACATAACTTTCTACAAAGGGGTCGATATTGGCGTAGGTTCCAACGGCCCCAGAGAGCTTTCCCACTTCGATAGTGGCTTTAGCGGCGTCGAAACGTTTGAGATTGCGCTCCATTTCAGCATACCACAAAGCCAGTTTGAGACCGAATGTGGTGGGCTCGGCATGAATGCCGTGGGTTCGTCCCATCATGATGGTATACTTGTGTTCACGCGCCTTCTCCTTAAGAATGGTCTTGAAGTGCAGTAAATCGCGGCGCAAAACCGCGTTGGCTTGCTTAATTAGATAGGAATTTGCTGTATCCACCACATCGGTAGACGTAAGTCCATAATGTACCCACTTGCGTTCTTCACCGAGCGATTCTGAAACCGAACGGGTAAAGGCCACCACATCATGGCGTGTCTCAGCTTCGAGTTCGCGAATGCGCTGGGTATCAAAACTTGCGCTGCTGCGAATCTTCTCCACATCAGCCTTTGGTATAACTCCTAATTCTGCCCACGCTTCACAGGCCAGTATTTCCACTTCAAGCCAGGCCCGAAACCGATTCTCATCAGTCCAAATAGCCTGCATCTCGGGACGAGTATAACGTTCTATCATTAGTATCGCTCCTATACTAGCTTAGCATTGCTATCTTGTATGCTTTCCGCCATAGCTTTTCTCTTGATCTCCAAAAGAGCTGCGAGCTTTTCATCGCCGATAGCCAGGATAGCGGCTGCAAACCACCCCGCATTGGTGGCACCAGCATTACCAATGGCCATGGTGCCAACTGGAATGCCTCCGGGCATCTGTACAGTGGAAAGGAGTGCATCAAAACCATTTAAGGGTCCGCCCTGCATAGGAACACCAAGAACCGGAAGGGTGGTGTTCGCTGCCATAATTCCTGCGAGGTGGGCGGCTAATCCGGCACCAGCAATGATGACCTTCAGACCCCTTTGCCGCGCTTCTTTCGCATAGCTAAACGCCAAATCTGGTGTACGGTGCCCCGATATGACCTGTTTCTCATAAGAGACGCCCAATTCATCTAACACGTTACACGCTCTTTTCATAGTATCCCAGTCTGAAGCACTTCCCATCACGATTCCTACTTGTGGTTGCACGCGATAACCTCCCGTCTCCTGTTCAAAAAAAACAAACCCTGCGCAGACTCTTTCACCGCAGGGGAAAGCTGTCTACCCAGAGTCGGAGACATTTACTTTCCCCCATAGTCCAGAGATTTCCGGTCTCCGGGTAGAAACTTGCGGGCCATATTCCCGCGATTATACAGGGGCTGATCATCTTCTATCTCACATTTATTCTAACAAGATAGCCAAGCGTTGTCAACGATAAATCCGGACGTTTTTAGATAAATGTGCAATATCATTCGTGTTTCTATTCTTCTGCCGTAAAGGCTGCTTGATCGCTATTGCCCTTGAATATGACATAGGCCAAGCCGTCTTGCTTTGCTTGGTACATGGCCTGATCGGCCTGTTGAACCAGCTGCTCCGCAGTCTTGGTATGATCTAGGTAGATGCTCACACCAATGCTGACTTTGATTCTGATTCTCAAGGAATCTACGACAAAGGGGTATGAAAAAATGCGCCGCAAATGCTCAGCGCTCCTTTCCACCTCACTTCTAGATTTTAGGCCTTCGGCAAAGCCAACAAACTCATCTCCACCTAGACGAGCCAAAAAGCAGTTCTTTTCCTTTCTCATCGTCATCCGCTTGGCTACCTGTTGCAAAAGCTTGTCACCAAAGGCATGCCCATGGGTGTCATTGATTGCTTTGAAATCATCTAGGTCAATAAAGAAGACGGCCAGGTTGGTCTCCTGGTGTCGACTCATCGCTTTGAGCTTGCACTTTAGTTCTTCTTCAAATCTCTTTCGATTCGGCAACTTCGTTAAGTAGTCTGTCAAGACCATGGCCCGCATTTTGTTCACGCCGTAGTACAGTGCAAAAAACAGACCAAAATAGAGAAGGGCCGTTAAGCCAAAACTGTAGACATAGACTTCCTTCTGATGGGCAATGACATCCATCATGCTCTGATCATTAAATAGAATCTCCAACACATAGGGTCTCCACCACGTCATCCGTGGTTCGTTCGTAAGGTGCTCAAAAGGAACATATTGCAGGGTATATTGGTTATCTTCATAGAGAAAGGTCTCCCGGAAGATCTCCCCTGTCTCTGATGCACGCTTAATATACTTCTCTTGCTCAATGGGCAAACTTTGATAAGGGATGGACATCTCGCGGGTACGACCAACCTTTAGGACGTTGTTATTTGCTCCTTCAAAGCGATAGACATTGATATCTTCAACGAAAGGAGACTTCCCCTTCATATACCCGGTAAGGTTGGAAACGTTTAGATGCTCCAAGTCAGGATAGAGATCCTTGATGTTCACGCCCAATTCCAGCAGATATTCATGATCGGGCGTAGGGATGTAACTGAAGGTCTTGAGCTCCCCAGCATGAATGGAAAAATTAATGGCATCCGCTTCGAATCTGTCGCTTCGTAGACGCTCTGTAAGCAAAGCGGCATAGCGCGGATAGGCACTAAATTCAAAACCCGTTTCTTCGTCAACAGTCGAGGCCACAATGGTCAGGTTTTTGTCGATGGCGTAAATATCCATTCCATCAAACTGACCCTTTAAGGCCTGAAGATCCCATTGGGATACCTCCGGATCAAGGCGATAGCGATCGAGTAGTTCGCGAGAGTAGCGCTCCATCGTATCATGAATCGTCGTTTCAATCATCTGGTTTACAATCTCAGTATAAGCGATCTCACTATACAAGCTCTGTTCGATCAAATCTACTTTCGCCTCATGCTCTAAGCGAATGATCCCCACAATATTGTCAAAGTTGATGTAGTAGACTGTAGCGAGTATCACAAACAAGAGCAGCATAGGAGCTAGATAACGTGTGAATCTCGTGTTCCACAACGATATCGCCTCCTTCGCCTTGTGTATGCTCAAAACCCTCGGAAGCTGGAGATCTGGTCTTGGAGCTCATCAGCAAGCCCCGCTAGTTTCTCTGAATCTCCTGCAATGGCTTGGGCTATCGCTGACTGTTCTTCGGTTGAAGCTGCAATCTCTTCACTACCTGCACCAACATCCTCGGCCGCCCTGGCAATCTCTACAATTTGCGCGGCTACCTCTTGAAATACCTTGCTGATAGCAACAAAGGTATTGCCGGTGAGGTCTATTTGCTGATCTACCCGTTCGACACTGGCATCCGCCTTTTCCATACGCCCGATGGTTTCTTTGGTTCCGCGCAAGATTTGCTGAACCAACTCCGCAATGTCTCCTGATGCTTCACCAGATTGTTCAGCAAGCCTACGAACTTCCTCTGCTACAACGGCAAAACCGCGCCCACTCTCTCCGGCCCGGGCCGCTTCGATGGCTGCATTAAGGGCCAATAGATTCGTTTGATCGCTAATTTGGGTAATCAAATCAACGATGGCACCAATTTCCTTGGACTGCTCAGCCAAGCTATTAACGGCTTCGGTGAGGTTTTGCACATCACTTCTTGCACTCGTCACGTCCTTAACGGCAACTCGAAGCATGTCCAAACCACGTTCAAGCTCATTAACAGCATGCTCTGAATTCATACGCATAGAATCGGCGCTTTCCGCCATATTCACCGATGCACTAGCAAACTCGTTAGACGTAGCAGCCACCTCAGTAATAGCAGCACCTGTTTCTGTGGCCATGGTGGATAAGCTCTGCGATAATGAATTGACACTTCCGCTCGTCCTTTGAATCCCCTGGACGAGTGTGCGCAGACCGCCTACCATCTGCTCGAGAGAAGCAGACAGATCCCCCACTTCGCCCCGGGACTTAATCGTCCAACGAACCCCC
Source organism: Firmicutes bacterium UBA5420 (assembly GCA_002409455.1). Taxonomy (GTDB): domain Bacteria; phylum Bacillota; class Limnochordia; order Darwinibacteriales; family Darwinibacteriaceae; genus UBA5420. The sequence goes on from DHNI01000063.1 coordinate 12,434, forward strand.
AAGTCTCCCGAACCGATTTTGTGCGCCGCATCCTTCAACGTACCCAGAGGTTTGGTAATGCCCACGGTGACCACCCAGGCAAAAACAATGCTCAGCACAATCGCTATAGCCAAGATGATCAAAGAGTAGAGCACAATACGGGCAATAAGCTGATTGATCTCTGTACCAATGCGCTCAACATCTGCCTCAAGTTCGGCTCGTGCCCCCTCTAAAACGGCAACTGTCTGAGTAAGGCTCGGCATAGTCTGTTCATAATAAACGCCTTCTGCACCAGTAAAATCATGTTGCAACAGCAATCCCTCGATTGCCTGAGCGGATGCATGCAACTGGTTATGAGGCCCCTGTAGCTTGAGGAACTCACCCTCCAAAGAAGGATAAAGACCTATTAGTTGAGCAAAGTCGTCGCTTCTGAGCCATTGCCCTAAATTGCACTTGGCCGGGTCCATCTCTAAGCTTATGGATTGTGTTGCCCCAGAGATCAGATACTCCTGGAGCCCCATCACCCATTGTAGGTGCTCTATCTCCCTTCGCATTAAAGACGTATGTAGCCCTTCGGCCTCCTTGGCTATCTCCCACTGTTTTCGGATATTCAGAATCCCCCTTGTGGTATGGCCATTCGTGATTGCTACCACAAGAATTAGTGCTAGAAAACTAAGACCCAACTTTTTACCAATCGTCATCTTCGAAAACCCCATCTGTGAACCTCCTTGTTGCTCTGGGATACTTTCTAATCATACGCATTACTAGCAAATTCGCCTCAAGAGCAG
>DHNI01000063.1:13445-13871 GCA_002409455.1 Firmicutes bacterium UBA5420
GTGGGGCTAAATGCACTTCCTGTCGGGAAGATGGCATCCATCACCGCCTCCACCGGAATCGACATCCGCCGACTAGCGCGATACTGGGTGCCAGCAGTAAATCGTAGCACAAAGCCTTTGTGGGCGTCGAAATCATCCAAAGGTGTTACGTAACCCACCCCAGTGCCCAAATATCCTCCGCTTGAACGCTGCACCCCACTAAAGGACACTAAAAGTTCCCTAGAGGGATCAAAATCTAGATCAATGGTCATAAGCCCATTCGTTAGCATAGAACCGAAAAACGATGAGATCAAGGCGAGCGGATTCGAACTCTCCGTTGGAAGTGCCTCTGTTGGGGGCGTTAGAACCGGAGTAGTTGACTGGCTTCCTTTTTGATCAATGGTAGGTGTCAACCTTAAACCCAAACGCACAGGGAACCCCTCTGTG
>DHNI01000010.1 GCA_002409455.1 Firmicutes bacterium UBA5420
TACAGCAGGCGAGATGATTGCCATTTTTAAGATCAGCGTCCAAATGCTCTCCACCGTATAGCCTTTATTCTTACGACCAAGATAACCTAGAACTTGCGTAACGCAGAAAATGACCGCAATAAGGATTCCCACCAAGAGCGATGTGGTATTTCTAACCCCAAAAAGCTCTAGACCCGCAAATGGGTCAGGCACAAAGCCCGTCGAATAAGCGAGATAACCTGAGGGGAAAGGTGCCAAAGTCAGCCCATTTAGCACAATTAGCGTTAAGCCCCGAAAGACCAACATCCCAGAGAGTGTTACAATAAACGCTGGAATGCGCATATAGGCAATCCAAAAACCCTGCCAAACGCCAATTAGAATTCCGATACCAAGGCAGAGCAAAATTGAAAGGTGGGGATTCCAGCCCCAGGTGATAATGAATGTTCCGGCACAGGCCCCAACCAAAGCTACGACCGATCCCACCGATAAGTCGATGTTTCCACCCGTCAATATGCAAAGTAGCATACCGACAGCTAGAATCACTACGTAAGCATTTTGGAAAATCAGATTTGACACGTTCATGGGCTTTAGCAAAACGCCTTTGGTCAAAATTTGAAAGGCAATGACAATCGCCACTAACGCGAATAGCATCATGTATTGCTTCAAGTTGTTCCGAAATGTCGTTCGTAGACTATTCATGCCCCGATCTCTCCTTTACTTTCCTGCATGATGCAATTCATGATAATTTCTTGTGTTGCCTCTTGGGCCGGGAACTCTCCAATGATTTTTCCCTTATACATCACATAAATACGATCGCACATCCCTAAAATCTCTGTGAGTTCCGAGGAAATAAGTAGGGCTGATTTCCCCTCTTCTACCAAGTCGTTGATAATTTGGTAGATCTCGTACTTGGCTCCCACATCAACACCACGAGTTGGTTCGTCAAGAATTAAGACATCAGGTTGCGAAAAAATCCACTTGCCCAAGAGCACTTTTTGCTGGTTACCGCCTGATAGGTTTTCCACCTGTTGTTCCACAGTAGGCGTCTTAATACCGAGGGACTCACGGTAATATTCGGCTGTCTTTCTCTCTAGATCCTTATCGATGCGTCCCTTCTTCGCTACAAAGTCCATGCGCGGCAAAGTAATATTATGCAAAATGCTGTTGCTCAAGATAAGTCCGCTTCCCTTGCGGTCTTCGCTCACATACGCAAGCTTAGCCCGAATCGCCTCCGGTACCGAATCGAGTTTTACCACTTCACCATCGATGGAAACAGTGCCCGCGGCCTTGGAACCATAGGCTTGACCGAAAATGGACATGGCCAATTCGGTTCGCCCAGCGCCAATTAGACCGTAGATTCCTACAACCTCTCCCTTGTGTAGCTTGAAAGAAACATTATCCACGACTTTTCGCTCTGAAAATAGTTCGTGATACACAGTGAAATCCTTTACCTCAAGAGCGATATCATCTTGAATCATGCGGGAACGGCTGGGATATCGTTCTGTCATCTCCCGGCCAACCATACCTTTAACAATGCGTGCCTCCGAGACTTCACTACTTTTGTTATCCAGAGTCTCCACGGTAGAACCGTCGCGTAAAATCGTGATCTGATCAGCGCAATAGGCGATCTCGTCTAATTTATGAGAAATAATAATGGAGGTAACCCCTTGTTCGCGCTGCAGGCGCAGCAATAAATCCAACACATTACGCGAATCGGTCTCGTTTAGGCTCGATGTGGGTTCATCTAGAATCAAAAGGCGAACATTTTTCGCAAGGGCCTTGGCGATCTCAATGAGCTGCTGTTTGCTTACACTAATATCCTTAACGAGGGTACGTGGATCTTCACTAAGGCCCACAATGCGCATATATTCTTCGGCTTTTTGATAGGTCTGGTGCCAGTTGATGCGCCCCCCCTTTTGTTGCTCATTGCCAAGGAACATATTCTCACCAATGGATAGATAGGGAACCATGGCCAGTTCTTGGTGAATGATGACTATGCCGTGACGTTCCGAATCCTTAATCCCTAGGTGGCGGCAAGGCTGACCATCAAAAAGCACCTCACCAGAATAGGAACCATAGGGGTGGACACCACTTAAAACATTCATCAACGTTGTTTTCCCCGCTCCATTTTCCCCCACCAACGCATGGATTTCCCCTTCGTTAACGGTAATGTTGACATTGTTTAAAGCTTTAACTCCGGGAAATTCTTTGGTGATGGAACGCATCTCTAGTATTTTCTTCGCCACACGTCTCATCCTCCTACTTCCAAAGGGCGGATGGGCATCAACCCATCCGCCGATTCAAACCTTCTGTTACTAGAGACCCAATTGGTCAGCGGTATAATAGCCGCTTTCAACAAGCAACTCATAATAGTTGTTAATGTCTGCAAATACTGGTGCGCTAAGGAATGTTGGAACCACCTTCACACCGTTGTCGTAAGTTTCTGTGTCGTTGATTGTAGGTTCTTGGCCGCTGAGGATGGCTTGCACCATTCCAACAACGTTACTCGCTAGTGTACGAGTATCCTTGAAGATGGACATGGATTGACGACCAGCCAGGATATTCTTCATGTTGGCGACATCGCAGTCTTGACCTGTAATCACTGGGAACTCTTCAAAACCAGCATTAACCAAGGAGTTGGTCACGCCAAGCGCTGTTGAGTCATTGGAGCATAGTACTGCATCAAGTTTTCTTCCATCAGAGTAGTGGGCTGCAATGAGGTTATCCATGCGAGCCTGGGCTCTTTCGGACGACCATGC
>DHNI01000007.1:0-351 GCA_002409455.1 Firmicutes bacterium UBA5420
ACAAACCACTTTAAAATCACTCCTTCGGCGATGCCTTCGCCGATATCAGGAAATCGAAATTCAAGCATAGCTAATCCCCTCCCATTTCTAGTATTTAGCGACCTTTTTAATGCCTACGGCCATACGCTTCGCATCCATGAAGTAATGGTGTTCTCCACGGGGGATAGGAATGGTGACGTCAAATCCCGCGATGCGTGTGGGCGGAGCCTCAAGGTACAGAAAGGCCCCTTCGTTGACCAGTGCTATGAGCTCTGCACCCGGTCCAAATGATCTGGCCGCCTCATGAATGACTACAAAACGACCCGTCTTTTGTACCGAGGCAATGATGGTATCCCTATCAATCGGTGAAAT
>DHNI01000007.1:549-1997 GCA_002409455.1 Firmicutes bacterium UBA5420
GCCTTGAGCACTTCATGGACGTAAGCCCCCCAGGTCACGACGGTCACATCGGTACCTTCCTTCAGCACCTTTGCTTTACCAATTGGAATAGTATAGTCCTCTTCGGGTACTTCTTGCCTAAAGGCACGATAAATCTTGGAGGGTTCTAAGAACATGACTGGATCATCATCCCGAATGGCCGCTAAAAGTAACCCTTTGGCATCGTAGGGTGTGGAGGGTGTTACAACCTTTAAACCCGGAATATGCCCGAGCAAGGTATCCAAGCTCTCTGAATGGTGTTCCAAGGCTTTGATGCCTCCTCCATGGGGCATACGAATAACCATGGGAAGGTTTAGCCTGCCCCTAGTGCGGTTACGCATGCGGGCCACATGGGAGATGATCTGGTTATAGGCTGGGTAGATAAAGCCGGAGAACTGAATTTCGGCCACCGGGCGCAGACCGTTAATGGCCATTCCTATGGCTGAGCCCACGATGGCCGATTCGGCCAATGGGGTGTCAAAAACGCGCTTTTCCCCATACTTTTTCTGAAGGCCCACCGTAGCGCGAAAGACCCCGCCTTCGAGTCCCACGTCTTCACCGAAAACAACAACACTTTCATCACGCTGCATTTCTAAATCTAAGGTATGGTTGATTGCGCTAATCAGATTCATAACGGCCATTTACTCCACCTCCTTGAGATACTGCACATACTCGTTATACTGCTCGCTAAGGTGTGGGGGCATTTCCCTGAAATGATACGCGAAAATGTCCTCAGGCTCCGTTTCACCCGTGGCTTCCACTTTACGGAATACCGCTAGGGCTTCTTCATCGTATTGTTCAATGAGGTTGGCATCTTGTTCTTCACTCCAGATTCCCCTCTTCACTAGATACGCTTTCATGCGTTTGATGGGGTCTTTCTCCTGCCACTCCTCCACCTCTTGATCATCGCGATACTTGGTTGGGTCATCAGAGGTTGTGTGGGCGCCTAAGCGGTAGGTGTAAGCCTCGATCAAGGTGGGACCGCCACCGCTGCGGGCACGGTCTACAGCCTCTTTGGTGGCGGCATACATAGCCATCAGATCATTTCCATCCACTAGCACGCCGGGAATTCCCGCTGCAACCGCCTTTTGAACTAGGGTTTCCGCTTTAGTCTGCTTTTGTCTAGAAACTGAAATCGCATACTGGTTGTTTTGAATAATGAAAACAACGGGGGCATCAAAAACTCCTGCGAAGTTTAGGGCTTCGCTAAAATCGCCAATGGAGGTTCCTCCATCGCCCACGTAGGCCACTGTCACATCATCTTCACCCTTGATATTCGAGGCCATAGCTATTCCCACGGCATGCTGCAATTGCGAAGCAATAGGAACCGCAATGGGCAGCACCCGCACATTTTCAGGAAACTGACTCCCCAGTTCATTGCCATACCAGTAAAGATATACCTGTTCAAGTTCTACGCCCCGAAGGAGCCA
>DHNI01000007.1:2282-3909 GCA_002409455.1 Firmicutes bacterium UBA5420
TGGTTTTTAGCATCACTTTATATAATTCGAGCCACTCCTGATCACTGCGATCAGGGACTTGTTGGGTCCCTAGAATCGTTCCCGTTTCATCCATAATTTGAAACATCTTTCCCTGCAATGGACCGTACTGTTCAACTAACATAGCAGCACATCCTTTTTTGAGATATTTATTACTAGATTGCTTATATTAAGTATAGCAAGAATGAGAATCGTTTTCAATCGGTTTTTGAGAAAAAGTATAGTACTTGAGTATCATATTTTGCGGCTTGCATGAAAAAAGGACCGGAGATCTCCGATCCTTCAACCAAAAAACCACTCCCTAGTTTTCGAGAGTGATCCTTTGGCGTTTCTTCTATTATGAAAACTAATCCTAGTTCCTTACCCTAAAGTGCCCAATGAGCTCGTTTAGTTTAGCTCCCATGTTCATAAGATCTTGAGCAGACGTTGCTACCTCCTGCATAGAAGCTGCTTGTTCCTCGCTGGCACTCGCGATTCCATGTCCAGCACTGTTAACCTGGTTTAGTCCTGCAGAAAATTCATCCACTTGTCGGTTAATCTCTTCTACCGATTCGAGAATACCATTGAGCATTTTACTGCTCTGGCCTACGCTTTGCAGCGCATTTTCCGCCTGGGTAGATCCTTCACTCATACCACTGACTGTGGCGGTAATTCCGCTTTGAATCTGCCCAATAAGTGCTCCTATGTCTGTCGTTGCCTCGGAGGACTGCTCCGCTAGTTTTCGAACTTCATCGGCTACAACCGCGAAGCCTCGGCCATGTTCCCCGGCGCGGGCCGCTTCGATTGCTGCATTGAGAGCCAACAGATTGGTCTGATCGGCAATAGCACTAATCGTGTTCACAATATTTCCAATCTCATCGGACAACGAACCTAAGCCAGATACGTCACTGGCCATTCGTTCCGTGTTATCGCGCAAGATCTGCATCTGATGAACAATATCCTCGATGGCGGACGTTCCTTCTACAGCCTGAAGGGATACGCCCTGAACCGTATCATTCATAGTCTGCGCGTTGGTATTCATAGTATCAAGAGTGCCAGAAAACTCATTTGTGGTGCTGGCGACCTCTTCCACAGATGCACTGACTTCCTGCGAGGCAGCGGCTAGTCTTTCACTCGTATTTGCAAGCTTACCCGTCATTTCTGTCGTTAACCCTAAGACTTCGCCCATGCTTTCCATAGTCTTATTCACAGCCTTGGCCACCGCACCAATCTCATCATTAGAATCTATACTCACGCTTCTTGTTAGATCCCCATCAGCGGCAGCTTCAATAACCTCTTGAACCTTCTGCAGAGGTTTCGCTATCTGTCTGGCAACGATGATGGCTACAGCGATGCCCAGAGCTATAAAGAGTATTGCTACGACCAGAAAATAGGTTCGCAGAGAATGGACATCTGCTAGCACATCTGCTTCCATGGCACCCACGCCGATCATCCAGCCAGTAGAGGCAACAGGCGTATAGGCAATCATTCTTTGCAGTCCATCTAGGTTATAACGGATAACGCCGGTGTTACCCACTCCCAGTGCACGCAGAGCCTCCCCTGCCTCGGCAAGGTTGCCTTTGTCGGTGAAGAGGTTCCTTTGATCCATCACATACTCACGGGTTGGGTG
>DHNI01000007.1:4146-5757 GCA_002409455.1 Firmicutes bacterium UBA5420
GTACCGTTCCGCCTGCCAACCAGGGCCCCCACTACTCGTCCATTGTTTCTTATAGGAACCACATACATAAGAACAAGACTATTATCAATTCGGCTAATAAGAAGATCCGAAACCACAGATTGCCCCTGCAAAGCTCGAATGATGTGATCGCGATCACCTAGTTCTGCGCTGGAACCATCAGTATACTGGGCAAAACCATTTGGACTAACCACGCCCAATGCTAAGTAGAGGCCAAGTCGCTCGAATTCAGCCTGAAGTATCGGCTGCTGCACTCGCCAATCCATACTCATAATCTCTGGCCGAGCTGCGATTGCTTCAAGTGCAGTTAACTGCACCTCAAACCTACTCTCCAAATACTCAGATGCCTCTTGGGCTTGCATAATCAGGGCACCTTCAACTTGCTTGGTAACAGCAGATGAACCTCTGTAATAGGCGAAAAGCCCTAAACCTGCGCTGATAACGAGTACCAGAACACCTACATAAACACTAATTCTTCCCGCTATACTTCGTTTCAAAACATACACTCCTTATCTAGAAACTACGGCCATCCCTGGCTCGCTTATCAGCAATGGACATCAATAGATATGGTTTATCCGCATCACCTCCATGATTACCCGCTTACTTTTGACCCATCCCATCTCGTGATCGCTTCTACGCAAGCTTGGGCAATGCTTGGATCAAACTGCGTACCTGCATTTCGCCTCAGCTCTTGTAGAGCTTCTTGCTTACTAAGACTCTTTCTGTATGGGCGCTCACCGACCATGGCATCATAGGCATCACAAATTGCGACGATCCTAGACTGAAGTGGTATGTTCTCACCCTTTATTCCTTTGGGATAACCATTACCATCCCATCTTTCATGGTGTGCTAACACATATGAGGCAACGTCCTTCATATCAGGGACGGCTCCTAAAAGCCGATATCCCACCTCGGAATGCCGCATGATTTCCTTCCATTCGTCTGCGGTAAGAGCCCCAGTCTTGTTGAGGATCTGTTCCTCAATGGCGATCTTTCCAATGTCATGGAACAGCCCCACAATCCCTAATTCGTCGACCTCTGAATCGCTCAGCCCCAGTTCTTTCCCTACGTAACGGCATAATGCACTCACTCTCTTGGAATGCTGTTCTTCGCGTTTGTTCTTCTCATAGAGGGCCATCATCAAAGCTTGAATCGTATCACCCCGAACTCCCGAGCTTTGAAAGAGCTTGGCGCGATACATATGGTTCTCCGCATCTCTAAAGACAGCATGAATGTCTTGATCCACCTTCTGCTTAGTACACCAGCCAAGAGCCATAGAGATAGAGATCGCCTGGATCGTTTCTTGCTGTAGCGCCCTTTCGATTCTATTTACAACAAGTCCCGCTTCTTCCGCCGTCGTTTGCGGAAGCAAGAGGATAAACTCGTCACCACCCCATCTGGCGACCATGTCGTTGGATCGACAAGCAGCTTTGAAGATTTGCGCCGCCTTCTTAAGAAACTGATCGCCTACTGCATGTCCGAAAGTACCATTAACCAGTTTTAGATTATTGAGATCAGCCATAACAATGGAGAGAGGCAGCTTTCTTGCATCATCCCATTCACGCAGTTTCTCCTCAGAAAACCTTCTGTTGT
>DHNI01000036.1:0-549 GCA_002409455.1 Firmicutes bacterium UBA5420
GATGGCGTTCGTTATATACTAGCGCCTGTTCGGTATTGCCCTCCAATATATTATCTATAACACCAACATGTTCTGCAAGGGACTCTCGAAAGCGCTTATCATCATACAGAGACGTGGTTCTCGATAGATGTTCCATTGTATAAATGCGTACACTCAAATCGATAATTAGTTGATTGCCACTTAGTTTGATAATCAACTTATGCAGGCGTGTATCCTCCATAATATAGCTTGCCTTGTCTCCGGTTTCATACGACTTTATCAGGTTATCTTTGATCTCCAGCAGTTCATCTCTTACTTCATCTGTGAGAGTATCTACAGACTTTTGAATCCCGATACTCTCAAAACAAGAGCGCACCTCGAAAATGTCTTGCATATCCTTCACAGTGATCTTCTTGACAAAAACACCCCTATTAGGAATATTAATAGCTAAGCCGTCCCCCAACAACTGTTGTAAAGCCTCGCGAACAGGCGAGCGGCTAACAGACAAGCTCTTGGCGATTTTGGCTTCCTGCAACCATTCCCCTGGCTGAAAGGTGCCGTTGAGAATCT
>DHNI01000036.1:670-974 GCA_002409455.1 Firmicutes bacterium UBA5420
GAAAGGTGCCGTTGAGAATCTGCTCCTTGAGAATGTTGTAGACTTGATCCTTTATCGTTGTATACCTAATAGGCGTGTTTGTGTTTTCCATACTGATTCCCCAATCATTATCATCCACATAGCACTTGACTCAAGTATAACACACCGCATGCTATAAAACCACAATTCATCGGCCCCATCAAGGCAATCAAGGCCATGCCCGACAAATCCAAAAAAGTAACCGTCAGTAAGGTGTAGCTTCTACTGACGGTTCTTCCCAAACTGAATAGATAAATGACAATAAAAAGGTCGCTCGGGGCTTTTA
>DHNI01000036.1:1060-3144 GCA_002409455.1 Firmicutes bacterium UBA5420
CAGCTTACTGACGGTTACTTCCTAGACACCAAGGTCGCTCGGGGCTTTTACAGAAATAGGCTTGCCAAGATAAGCAATACCGAGCCGACCAACGGAATCACAACCGTTGCTACCGACCAAGTCTTCAAACTCGTCTTGACGTCAAACCCGCTGAATCGAGTTACAACCCAGAAGTAGCTGTCATTCATATACGAAGGGCACATTGTAGTAAGGCAGAGAGCCAAACCAGCAAGGACAGGATTAAGCCCCAGGGTTCCCAACATTGGCGCTAGAATTGAACCACCCGTCACCATGGCAGCAGTACCAGAACCCTGCGGAATATGCAATAAGGTGCCCACCAGCAATGGCACGAATATGACTGGCAAATTCATGCCCAAAATTGCTTCTGCGAGAATCACGCCAGTACCTGCCGCGGAGATAACTCCGCCTAAGGCTCCACCTGCACCGGTCACAAATACGATCAAACCAGCACTACCCAGAGCAGCTTCCGTTTCCTTTAGAGCGGTTTCCCGATCCATGGTGCTATCGAGCAAGTAGATTGCGATCAGCACAGAAATAAATAGGGCTACAACCGGACTACCTAGCAAACCCGAAACCTGTGCCAAAGTCCCTTCCGTGATCCCAAGGACATTCGTTACAAAGGTGTTGAAAAAGATCAAGCCTAAGGGAACAAGAATTGTTGCAAATGAGAGAAAGGCCGACGGCAGCTTTTCAGTGGACATAAGGCCTTCAAAATCCTCTGAAGTCAATGCGATTTCGTTTTTCGTCTTTTCGGTTATTCTATCTAGCACCTGCAGCTGTTCGTCAGAGTACTGACTTCTATCTATTTCCTGCTCAGGAATGAATTCGGGATATTTCTTTCCGAGATAGCGAAACAGAAGGACTGCAACGGCAAACAAAGGAATGGAAAGGACTAATCCCCAAAAGATGAACAAGCCTAAATCAATATTGAAAAAACCTGCTACAGCCAAAGGGCCCGGGGTGGGTGGTACTAGAAAGTGAGTAATATACAGCCCCATCCCTAAAATGCCACCCATGAGTACCATGGATTTTCTAGTTATCCTAGCAAGCTCCTTGGCCAACTGCGATAAGATAACAAAACCAGAGTCACAAAAGACTGGAATGGACACAAGAAACCCAGACAAACCCAATACTATATCGGCATGCTGAACCCCCACCCATTTGAGAATGGTTAATGCCATGCGTTTTGCCCCGCCGCTCCGTTCTAGGAGCTGCCCCATAATGCAACCAAAACCAATGACAATTCCGATGCTGGTAAGGGTATTACCGAAACCAGATGTCACTGCGCTGATGGTGGTGATGGGATTTAATCCTGAAAGCAAACCAATTGTTATAGCTGAGAGAATCAAGGCTGGGAATGCTTGGATCTTGGTGCGAACAACTAAAAAGATCAGTAACGCAATACCTATTACCAGAGCAAGAACTTCCATTTAATCATTTCCTCCTTTTTTACGATAATTTCAAACAACACCACATGTACCCGGCTACGCCACCTCCCCGCAACGTTTAGATAATCGGACCTAATGTGTATATATCCATTGTCTTCGAATAACGAATACTCTCACCCTTAGACGTCTCCCCAGAGAGCACCCGCACTAGTTTATCGAAAAGCTCTTCTCCAACCTGCTCAATGCTTTTCTCACCGGTTATGATTAGGCCAGCGTTAATATCCATGTCACCACCGAGCCGTTGATACGTGTTGGGATTGCCGCAGACCTTGACTACAGGCATAGTCGGAAACCCTTGCAAAGCTCCTCGCCCTGTTGAAAACGCCATACACTGAGCACCAGCTAAAGCCATGCCCGTGACGATTTCGGGTTCTCTTCCTGGCGTATCCTTAATCCATAGGCCCTTCTCGTTGTGTACCATATCCTGATAACGCAACACTCCTTGGATAGGTTTTGTGCCAGACTTAACAATTGCGCCCAGGGATTTCTCTTCAATAGAACTGAGTCCTCCAGCTACATTCCCAGGCGTAGGTTGTCCTTTTCGCATGTCGCACCCCATTGATTTTGCCCGATTCTCCATTTGGGCAACAATATCGAGAATTTGGGTGCCAACCT
>DHNI01000036.1:3294-9163 GCA_002409455.1 Firmicutes bacterium UBA5420
GAGAATTTGGGTGCCAACCTCCTCATTAATTGCACGTCGGGCTAAAATATGCTCAGCACCAATGAATTCCGTCGTTTCACCAAAAAGCACTGTACCGCCCAAATCCACAACTTTATCCGCTACATACCCGATAGCACAGTTCGATGCCAAACCCGAGGTCGAATCGGAGGCCCCACATTTTATACCCATAACGAATTCCGATATATCTACAGGTTGACGATGCTTGCCAGATATGGCCATCACCAGTTTTTGCGCAACCTCAATGCCTCTAGCTATGGCTTTACTGGTTCCACCGAGCTCTTGTACATAAATGATCTCTACAGGTTTACCGGTCTTAGCAATCTCACTGACGAGCCTTTCGGTATCGGTGCCTTCGCAACCTAGACTTACCACCAAGGCTGCCCCGACATTAGGACTACTGCCTAAACCGATCAGCGAATCGGTGACAATCTCTAAATCCGGTGGCAATTGGCAACACCCCTGGTGGTGAAAATAGCCGGTCGTATTAATAGTTTGCGAAACGATTGCCTCTACAACCTCGTTTACACATACAACGCTCGGAATAATCGCCACATAGTTACGTGCTCCAAACTTTCCATTTTCACGCGCATATCCCATAAATTCCATTTTTATCCCTCCACCGCCGTATTGAGATCGCCCCGGCCCCTCTGGCTATCCATATTGTGTATGTGAACATGTTCGCCAGGTTCAATATCCTTTACCGCAACCCCAATCTCTTCGCCATATTTCATAATAGGGACACCAGTCTCAATTTTAATCAACGCAATTTTGTGTCCATAAGGTATTGGATTCTTCAAATTTAGAAAGGTACTGGCGCCCTTTTGATCCCGAATTTCCACACTGTGACCCAGGTCACCATCGTTAGAAAACAAGGTTGCTACATTATCCAGTTCATTAACTTTCAACGCCAAGATTTTGGACTCCAAAAAAGTCCCCTCCTCCCAAGTCTTAGACCGCAATAACGGATACCCCATCAGGAATTACCACAACTTCTGCATCATCGCCTTTTTCTTTATAGGCCATAGCCAATGCTTCCTCCATGGTAGAAGCAGGTTCTAGGTTAACCTTTCTCACCAAGTCGTGATCAAGATTCGTCGTGACCAAGATAATCTTATGGTTAAGCAGCATCTCCGAAAAAATCTGAGCGCACCATTGTTCAGGAATTGTCTCCTTAGCGGGAATGGCCATGATCGTATCCAGAATTTCCTGTGGCGTACCACTCAGCATCAACTCCTCAAAATGAGTGCCCCCAATACCATCTGCACAGGCAGCTACTAAAATAATCACACCATCTTTTCCGGCGCAAGCTCGGGCAGTAGACGCAGCTTTTGGGCTTTGATATAGGTTTTGATCTAAGGGATACCCTCCCACAGAGGTAATAACAATATCACCCGTTACGGTATCTGCTTTAGACAGATCAGTAACAAACTGACAACCAACATCGTGAGCTTCGATAATGTCTCCTGCAAAGGCTGCTATGATTTCTTTATCTTCATCCAAGGCAACGTTAAGAATAAAGTCTGCCGCAACCTTACGCACCGCGAAGATCATATCCTCATGAATAACGTTACCGCTTAGAACGCCTGTTTTTGACTTTTCATGGGCAATAGCCCGGGCAGAATGATTTTCGTTCACAGTTTCAGCAGAACAAACACCAGGCAAGATGCTTTTGCGGCCACCTGAAAAACCTGCAAAAAAGTGCGGTTCAATAAATCCTTCACAAATTATTGAATCCGCTTCTAGAATTAACTTATTAACAACGAAGGAAGCACCCGATGGGAGCTTGCAGACAAATTCCATAGTCTCATCATCAAAGGCGTCATGAACTACGATTTTCTCCGTATCGACGATCTGATCGCCAAACATTTTTCTTTGCTCTTCTTCAGTCGTGGCCCGATGCAAACCAGTTGCAATCAAAATGGTAATATCCGCCTGGGGATTTCCTTTACGAATTTGTTGTAATAGTATGGGTAATGTTACCCTACTGGGCATCGCCCGAGTGTGGTCACTTGTTATGATCACAATTTTATTCTTGTCTTTTACGATCTCATGCAAAGGTCGAGAACCGATAGGCTGAGCCAAGGCGTCGAGCACTAATTGCTCTGCACTTTTAGCAGGCCTAAAATCGTGTAGCTTTGAGGTGAGAACGGCTTTAAGGTTCTTCTCAGCTATGTCGACCTCTAAATTGGTGGTATTATATGGGAGCTTTACCAATGCCATATTTATCCCTCCGCTAAATACTATTTTGTATACAATATACGTTATACAGTATGCAATGTCAAGGGAAACACGATCAAAACTTTGGTTTTTTGATGTAAGTTTAACGATTATTACCAGCACGATGTATACTGTAATTGTTCCTTGACGCAATACAAAAAACCCGAACAATATTTTTACTGTTCGGGTTAGATGCTTAGGTGTAGATGGTATTACACCTCAAGATAGCCTGACGTTGCTTGCACTACCTAACCGGGACAAAACCGATCCAGAGATTCGTTCTGGGATGCACATCATTATTTCAGGCCTGTTAGTGTAATGCCTTTGACGAATGTCTTTTGCATAAATAAGAAAACAATGATGATAGGAATAACACTGATGGTGGCACCAGTCATTACCAAACCCATGTCAGTCCAGTATTGCCCTTGAAACATCCTTAACCCCAGAGGTAAGGTGTATTGCCCCTGTGAAGAAAGGACGATTAAAGGCCAGAGAAAATTATTCCACTGTCCCATAAACGTAAAGATAGCCAAAGCAGATAACGTGGCTTTGGTCTGCGGCAAAATGAGCTTCAAAAAGATGGTAAACTCGGGGGCACCGTCTATTCTTCCAGCTTCAATGAATTCATTGGGAATGCTCTGCATCGTTTGCCTCATCAAAAAAATACCGAATACATTACCCAACGCCGGTAGGATAATTGCTAAATGTGAATTAACAAGCCCCACTCTTCCTAACAATAGATACAGAGGTATCATCGTTACTGCACTCGGTACCATCATGGTGGATAACAGGCCTATAAAAATGGCATTTCGATATCGAAACTCAAACTTCTCAAACACATATCCAACAATAGAGGAGGTAAACAAGACAGCTAGAGTGACGGCAACGGCGATATATAAGCTATTAAAGAAGAATCTCCCAAATTGCAGTTCATGAATGACACGCCCGTAACGCGCAAAGGTTATCTCTGTCGGTATCAAAACAGGAGGGATCGTCATTACCTCGCTCTGGATTTTAACACTCGTACTGATCATCCAGTAGAAAGGGAAGACCATTGTGAATCCGCCTGCCATTAGGATAATCCACTTAACGAACCCAACGCTCCTTCTCTTTAACATACGACGCACACCTCCCGTTTAGTGCTCTACCTTGCCTCTGGAAACCAGTCTGAATTGGATTAATGTTAAGGTAACGATGATCGCAAAGAGAAGAAACGCCATCGCAGCCGCCCTGCCCATCTGATAATAGCTAAAGGCTCTGGTATATAACAGTTCTATAAAACCCCGCGTAGAATTCAAAGGTCCACTCATGACGTACAGCTGATCAAATACCTGGAAACCTCCAATGAATCCAGTTATTAGCAAGTAAACAAAGGTCGGACGCAACAAAGGTATGGTAATGTTCCACACTTTTTGCAAGCTGCTCGCACCGTCAACCTCGGCAGCCTCATAATATGATTGTGGAATTCCGTGTAAACCAGCTAGAAAAATCACGATAGTAAAACCCATCCCTTGCCAAATAGATGCGGCAATTGCTGAAGGTAACGCCGTTGCTGGAGATGATAGCCACATCTGCCGACCAATGCCAAACAACTTCAACACCTCATTGAGCAAGCCAAATCTCGGCTGATAAAGCCAGCCCCAGATGACACCCACCGCTACAAGTGAAGTCATAACTGGTAGAAAGTACACAGTCCGTAATGCAGCAGCTCCCCTTTTGACGCTATTAATTAAGAGAGCAAACGAAAAAGCGAATAAGCCTCCAATAAAAACGGTGGAAACAGCAAACTTGACAGTAACAACCAAAGAGTTGAATAGATGGGTGTCATCACCTAAACGCATATAGTTGTCCAGCCCTACAAAACTGGGAGGATTTAAAAAGTCCAGCTCATGGAAACTAATAAAAAAAGCATATATGATTGGAATGAAGCTGAAAAAGGCAAAAAAGACCATAGCTGGCACTAGAACAGCGAGCACAAATCGCTTTTTCGCATCGATAGCCTTAATCCTTTCAATGAGCGACATTAGCTCAGCCCCCCTTCCATCGGGACAAACAAGAGGGGACGGTGAACATCCCCTCCCCTTCTGGTACTAATTTAGTCAGTAACAGGGGTATATAAGTCTTCTACATACCATTTTACTGCTCTTTCCATCAAAACACTATTCGCCTCAGCTTCTGCGGTTGCTAAGGCATCAGCAGCCGGATAGCCAAAGAACAGCAAATCTTGCAACATTCCCAAGCCATAATCATTTTCAACCTCATGAGGGATTTCCCCCGGAATGTTGGTATAAGGAACCTGTTCAGCAATGGCCGAAATCAGTGGGCTTGCGGCGATTCTCGGGTCGTCCAATAGCGTTCGATTTGATGGTGCCGTACCTAGGACTAAGTTAACCTCGATGAGATAATCAGTATCTTCATACAGCCACCTTAAAAACTCAAACGCTGCATCCTTGTTTTCCTGGCGGACTGACCGCATAACAGACATGCCTGTTTCGTGATTGTTTCTGGCAACTGGCCCAGGAGCTAGTTTACCATCAAATGTAGGTAGTCTAAATACCCCCCAGTTGAGATCCGGGTAATTATTGTCGAGCTCCCCACCAAGCCAACTCCAGCTATAAGCCATGCCAGCGTGGCCGGTTCCCATCGCTTCATTGAATCCAAGAAAACCGACTTCAGAAACTCTGTCTTCAAAAATCATGCTTTCGATCAGTTCCAATGCCTGAATACCTGCTGGATTGTTCCAAGCTACAGTCTTAGCGCCTTCGCCGTAAAGCGTACCTCCCAATTGATAGTGCAAATCTAGCCAAAATACGCCGAGGATACCGTTGGGAACAAAGCCAGCCACCTGGATATCACCGGCGGAATCATATTTCGTTAGCAGCTTAGCAATTTCAACAAAATCATCCCATGTTTTAGGGATATCGGCTTCAGTCAGTCCTGCTGCCTCCCAATAATCTGCATTGTAGAAAATCAACCCTGACATAATACCTACAGGATAGAAATGGAAGGTTCCGTCAAAGAGATATGCAGCTTCAAAGTTGATAATTTCTTCCTTATAGCGATCGTAGTCAAATACATCTGCCGGAAACGCTTCAAGATGATTGAGAAAGGCCTGGGTTTGAGAATTATGGAATTGAGCTATATCAGGCACATCTCCTCCTGCCACACCAGACATTAGTCGAGTCCAGTAATCATCCCAGCCAATCACCTGTGTGTCGAAGGTCACATTAGGATTCAACGCCTCATACTCGGCCATGTACTTTAACTTTATGTTCATTCTAGGTTGATGCCAATCCCAATGCCTTAGTGTTACCTCAGCACTCGCTGCTAACGTCATTCCGAATACGAGCATGAAAACCAAAGTGCCTGTAACAAATCTGGATTTCATTTCATAAATCCCCCTTTAGAATAAAATACATCCAAAACTATCGCAGCGCATCTCGATCAACATCCTGCTACATCAACTCACCACCTTAGGTGTTTTCCCGTTTTCGTGCAGATACATGAACGATGCTTAAACATTTAATCTCCCGATCGCCTACTTGGTTGTGTTAATTGGAGATCGATTTTATGGTTTTATTGTAAATCCCTTTGCACAGAATGTCAAGCACTACCATATATATCACGTTAT
>DHNI01000036.1:9301-18788 GCA_002409455.1 Firmicutes bacterium UBA5420
TATATATCACGTTATTCTTTTAGGCAATGACATTCTGTGTGTGTTTTCAGCAAAGATATGATATAATCAATCTAGTTAAACCTTTAATCATTATGGAGGGGTTACGGTGAGACCCAAAAGTGTGACTATCAAAGATATTGCCAGGAGCGCAAATGTATCGATCGCTACCGTCTCTAATGTAATAAACAAGAAGGGGCGAGTCTCTGAAGAAACTAGAATTTTGGTAGAAGACCTGATCCAAAAGCATAACTATATTCCTGACTTATCGGCCCGTAGTCTAAAAAACATGAACTCCCACTTAATCAGTGTCGCGGTTCCACATCTAGTCAAGGGCCAGTTCGAGGATAATCCTTACTTTTGGCAAGTAATTTCAGGCATAGAATCTGGAGCCCGCAACGAGAACTTTCACGTTATGCTTACTGGTATTTCCGATAGCCTCGGTGTGTCTTTTGCTAATGAGCGTCACCTAGACGGACTTGTGGTCATCGGAGTCGATGAGAATTCTGAGCATTTTGAGGATATCCTCGAGCTCGGTCTTCCCTGCGTATTTATGGATAGCTACATAAGTAAGACAAATCTATATCAAGTCAATAGCAATGACAAATTCGGAGGATATTTGGCAACGAGGTACCTATTATCTCTAGGGTATGAGAAGGTTATTCTTATCTCGGGTATTAAAGGGAAAATTGATGAGCAAAGTGGTGTTGACTATCAAAGGTGGTTAGGCTACAAGAAGGCACTACAAGAGGCAAATATAGCTTATGTACCCGAGATGATCATAGAAGGCGGAAACACCATGGTCGGGGGATACTATGCAGCACAAAAAGTCATAAATCTGCTCGGTCAAAAAACGGCTATTTTCGTTCTATCCGATATTGGAGCAATGGGATTAATCCGGGGGCTCAATGAATTAGGCATCGCTATTCCCAAGGATGTTTCGGTAATGGGCTATGATGATATTTTCTATGCAGACTTCATGATCCCGTCCTTGACAACGATCAAACAAGATATATTCCACAAAGGTCAAGAAGCTGTTAATCTGCTCTTGGCACAAATCGAAAGAAGGGAAATTGACGAGAAAATCATATCACTACCGGTCGAATTGAAGATAAGGGAAAGCACAATTTAAGGCTGCCTCCTTGACTAGTGTTTAAGCGATGATCATTGCCTAAGCATTGGATGCAGACGTCGCCTTTGCCCAAATGGGCGTGCGTTCCAGAGGTGTTAGTATAAGAGTTGAAAAAATATCGTAGGGGGTACACAACAATGATTCAAGCAGCAATTCTGGGTTATGGTGGCATGGGCAAATGGCACCACAACGCAATTCGCGAGCAAATTGAAGGAGTACAGGTACAAAGTGCATATGATGTTCGTCCCGAAGCGAGGGATGAAGCACGTGCCAACAACCTTACCGTGTATGAGCGAGCTCAGGACTTGATCGATGATCCAACGATTTCGCTCGCCATTATTGCGACGCCAAATGATTCGCACAAAGACTACATAATTCGGGCTCTGAAGGCAGGCAAACATGTTGTTTGCGAAAAACCCGTTGTGCTCACTGTACGTGATCTACAGGAGGTTATGGACGTCAGTAAGCAAGCAGATGCCTTGTTTACGATCCATCAAAATCGCCGCTGGGATCAGGATTTCCAAATTGTGAAGACAATCTTAGATTCCGGTACAGTCGGAAAACCATACTTTATTGAAAGTCGTCTCGATGGTTCAAGTGTCTACTTACATGGCTGGCGAGATCACAAGCTAAATGGAGGTGGAATACTCTACGATTGGGGCGTACATTTAATTGACCAGGCTCTTCAGTTAACGAACGACAAGGTAACCTCCGTAAACGCCCACCTCTTTAGTGTCCATTCTAAGGAGGTAGATGACAACATCAAAGTCATGTTGAGTTTTGAGGATAGATTGTCTGTGCTAATAGAAGCGTCGACCAACTGCTTCATTCCTTCACCGCGTTGGCATGTTTCGGGACAGGACGGAACCTTTGTCATTCAAGATTGGGGCTGCAATGGCAAGATTGTTCAACTAGCGGACAAAAACGCACGCAGGTGGGATAACGATATTGTGTACACCGCCGCCGGCCCGACGAGAACGATGGCACCACGACCTGCGAGCACGACTATGACAACACCATTACCAACCATTAAGGATGCAAGGGGCAATGAATATCACCGTTACTCTTCGGCAGATATTTTCTACCATAATCTAGTCGCCTCGATTGAAGGCAAAGCCGAACTTTATGTAAAAGCCGAAGAAGCGTTACGGGTGATGAAGATCATTGAACTGGCATTTCAGTCTGCGGAAAAGCAACAGGGAATATCCTGTTTAGTTTAGAGAGCCCTGGCGAAAACAGCATTTCTTGCACTCCTGGCCCCTACCCGATTCACCCACCGCCAATCTGAGCATATCGCAAAAAGGCCAGACAATTGATGAAGGGATGACTCTGACTCATCCGTTGAATAGCCTTTTCGAGTCCGTTGTTGCATTATTGGAAAAGACAAATTGAGTATCACACAGGTTGCAGTTTACCCTTATTGTAACCTGACCAGTTAGAGATAAGGACTCCGTATGACCACATTGTGGGCAAGTAACTGTGATTTGGGCCGGCTGTTTGTTTGGCAGTATGAAGATGGCGAATTCTTGCTGACATGTATCGCACTTAACGAAGTAACGACCGTGCAAATCAACAATCTCAACCTGGCCGCAGTTGGGACACCTAATTTGAGTCACACGAGCATCTCCTATCACAGTATGGAATAATCACTATAGCTAACAGCAGAATCAGTAATAGGGCAAAGATCAGAATCAGGAACAGAGAGGGCTGATTAGATGGCTGAATCTGGCCAATTGTAATGGTATTGCCCTTGTTCTCCAAAAGTATAGTAAACATCTCTACCAACTCCTCGCTAGGGCGCCGATCGGCTAAAGGTGGTTGAATTCCTTCAACCACCTTGCGGTTCACTTAGGCGGATACAGCTACAAATATCAAGTCGAACGCAATGCCTATACCCTGAATTAAGTCAGTAGCATCTCCGATGGGTAGGCTAATTTCAAACTCCACATCTTCATTTGCTCCGGCAGCTAGGTTGCGACCTGTTATGGGTTGCTGGATTAGATCCGCCAATTTGCCACTGAACAGCTCGTCATCTGTCCCTCCGGGATCGGCAGTTACTGTAATATCCAACTTTTCCGCCAACAAGCGGGCATTTTGCACCGTATCACCTGAAGCTGCAAACCAATCTGCGGATACGAAATAACTGACTGCAACGGCACTATTATCATTTTCCACATTGATGATCTGCGTGTCGCTAGAACCACCCACCCAGTTGGTCTCTGTAAAGATAGCTGCTGTTGGAGTCAGGGTAATAGAAATCTCAGCATCATTAACAGTATTATCTTCATTTAGTGCTTGAAAAGTAAAGGGCATGAATGTTCACCTCCCACTATTTAGCTGGTTATACGATATGTGGTCAAGGTGAGGTTTGTTCCAGCAAATCCCAAAGATAGAGGCAGAATCCTAGGGGATCAAGGGTACTTCCAGCGAAATTCACCCTGTCCATGTAATAGTGGAAGAAGTACAAAAAGTGTTGTGGTTTACCGACTAGCTAGCAATACAGGAACACCACTAGTATATGGCGAACTTGATATGCGTTGGAGGTGTAGTGAAATCTATGCGAGTAACATTCTGTGGTGGGGCTGGCGAGGTTGGTGCCAGCTGTATTCTAGTGCAAATAGACGGTAAAAACATTGTTCTAGACAGTGGCATTCGAATGAAAGGCAACGATCCACTTCCGAGCTTTCGGCGTATACAGGAATTAGGTGGTGTTGATGTCTTTTTTGCTAGTCATGCCCATCTTGATCACACAGGTTCTTTGCCCGTAATTAGCCGAGAATATCCCGCGGCGCGAATTTACATGACACACGCTACCAAAGCATTAACTAAGGTTCTACTCTATGATAGCCTCAAGATCATGGATCGCAGTGAGGCAGATATTCCCCTTTATGCAGAAAAGCATGTCCTTGCCATGCTCGATCAAATTGTCTGCTATTCGCCTCAGTTTTCCTTCAAGATCCTTCCCGATTGTGATGTTACTGCCACATTCTATCCAGCCGGGCACATCGCTGGTGCCTCCATGGTCTATCTGCAGGGCAAAGAAGGCAGCTTACTATACACTGGGGACTTTGCTGCAGGTGACCAGCTTACTGTGACCGGGGCCGTAGTCCCTAAACTACGCCCGGATGTTTTGATCATGGAATCGACCTATGGCGAAAATCTCCATTCTAGTCGGCAGATAGAAGAAAGACGTTTGGTCGAGGCTGTAAATCAGGTCTATAGCCAGGGAGGAAAGGTGCTTTTCCCCGCCTTTGCGTTAGGGCGCGCCCAAGAGTTGATCCTGATCTTGCGCCGGGCCATGGTCAAAAAGCAGCTCCCGAAATTCCCCATTTATATTGACGGTATGGTACGGCAGATTAATCGAGTTTATCAAGATTTCCCCAATTACCTACGGCCTGATCAAGCCAAAAAGGCACTGCGCGGGCGCGATCTTTTCTACAATGATGAAATCCTCCCTGTAACAACCAAGAACATACGCTCCGAAATACTTGAAAAGAACAGCCCCCTCTGCGTCATCTCGAGTTCAGGCATGTTAAAGGGCGGCCCAAGTATGCTCTATGCCGAAACGTTTGCATCCGATCCACGGAACTTGATTGGCATTACTGGTTATCAAGATGAGGAATCTCCTGGGCGGGAGGTACTGAATATGCTCGCTGCGCCAAGCGCCGAGCGAATGATGAAATTCGATGACAAGCAAGTTGCAGTTCAATGTCAGCTCGAGAGGTTTGGCCTGTCTGCCCATGCCGACCGAGGAGAACTACTAGGTCTTGTGGAGCGGGTCGGTGCGCGCCGCATCTTTCTCGTTCACGGAGAAATGGCAGAGACTCAAGCTTTTGGTGCCTTCCTCCAAAGTGAGACCAGAGGCGAAGTCTATGTTCCTGAAAATGGCGATGAATACCAAGTGGAAATTGGCAAACCCCGCAAACAGCACAGGGCACTCTTAGATATTCCAGTCTTGGGTCGCGATATAGCTGATTTACATAAAGATTCCCTGCCTGAGTTGTGGCAACATGTTTACAACGCCAGTGGTGTGGAGCGCTTCTTTACATGTGAGGATTTACTCTACATTTGGAGTGGATGCACGAATTGTTCAGAAGAGGTGGTGCAGCGTGCGATTGGCCTCTTTAACGCGTCGGCCTTGTTTCTACCTAATACGAGGAGACTCTTTCTCTATCATCCGGCACCGCCTGAGGTTATGAAGAAGCTTTCGGGACCGATGGAAGTCAATGAGATGATCGCTCTAGTCAAAAGTCTCACCCCGCCAGAAGCTGGTTTGTATAAAGTTGGCGCCCGCCTCGATGAGCATGTGGCGTTGCTTAGCTTTCATTTTCCCAAGATGGCCCAGGAGCGTTATGGTCACTTGCTCGAGACGATTGTTGAGCAAACGGGTTGGCAGGTGGAGGTAAACAAAAACTGCCATATTGGGGCAGCCGAGGAGCTCGTGCGCAGTCGGCTACCTGGAGAGGTGTCTCTCACCAAGTTTTCCGCGCATGAACAACTTGGATACTTCCAAGTAGCCGTTGATGAAAAGGTAGATGGAGCGGACGAGATTCGTGTGTGGTTTCGAAATCAAACTGGCCTCGACTTAAGGTTTACTTTCCCCGGTCAAAAACCAGAAACAGCGAGTGATTTTGAGGTTCTGCCTCCCCAAGGCATGAACCAAAATGAAGCTTTGCAGTATGTAGAGGATACTTTAACGTCCTTGGGGGCAAAACACTTTCGCAAAGGATGCAAAAAACAAGCAGGTATTCCCTACATTGAAGTTAGTTTTATATCGCCCCAAGTAGCTAAGGGCTATGCAGAGCACTTAAGGGCATTAGAACAAGACACTGGGTGGAGCATTATTGCTGGGCAAAACCCCAATCAGCATGCTATCATCCAGATCGCGAAAGAACTTTGTCGAAGCCATGGTTTGGAAATACGCAAGAATCCCAGCATATATCCTGCTCAGGGAATGGTATCGCTACAGATCACCTCGTCCGCCAACCCTGAAGTGATTGAGGCAATAGGGGCCGAATTTAGCAAACAGACTGGGTTTAGCTTGGAGATGTTAACATAAACCAACGAAGGCCACCCTCCAAAAGTCGCGAAGTGTCACAGGTACCTATTAGCTATCACCGAAATGAACCCCCGAAAATCATCTAGCCGTTGCGTGATGAGTTTGTATACCATTTCAGGGTCGATTTCATCATACAAATGGACAATCCGATTCCGGAAACCCACCATCGCAATATAGGTGCCAGCTTGCTCCTTAGTAAAGATCCCATTATCGGCCAGCGTAGTAACTACGTCAGCGTATGTATGCGGCATTCCGTAGCCTTCGCGAGCCACGATGTGACTTCCGATATCCAGCATGGCCTCGATCATTACTTGTAGTGCCCGCAAAGAGCCATCAAGCACAAAGGGTTGAGCCAAAAAATCCTCATAGGTCATAGATTGCACGCTTTCAAGTTGCTTCAATCTATCTCGCATAAATTGGATTTTCTGTCTAATCTTGTCACGTTCGATCATGCCCAAACTCCTCTCGCAGTCCAATGTCATAATCGCGATAAAACTCCCTCAGATCAATTTGGAGATCACAATACCGTTTGATGGTGTACTCGGTAAAATCAGCTAGAAAGATCGCATCCCTACTATACAAAAGCCTGCCCTCGCTCAAGACTTTGTGTTGCATCCGCAGACCCGCCCCAGGCAAGAAGATAATATCGACATTGTCAGTACGCAAAATGTCCATGAAGTTACCAAGAACCTTGGCTTGGTCCTCAAACTTCATTTTCCTCTTAGATATAATTGCAAAGTCAATATCGCTGAGCGGCGTGTAGTATCGCGTACCAAAAGAGCCCACAAGGTAAAGGGCCATCACTGCCCCATTCTCTTTAACGTAATCGACTATGTTGGCGATTTCCATGTACGCCCCCCCGTTCGTGAACCTCTGCTTATAGTCTACCGCCACTTTATGGAAAAGTCCAATGGCGGGAGAACCGAAAGTGTGGGGCCAGATCTATGCGCGGTAAACCATGAGGTTGTCCGGAATGAGCATCGCGGTTACTTTCCAAATATGCGCTTTGCTATCCGCTCAAATACAGTTTTTCTTTTTAGCGCCGGGGGAGGTGTGCCCCCTGATTTCTTACTTTCGACAGATTTATCCCTAATTTGAGATTGTTTAACCTGCTCAGCAGGGGGTATCGGACGTTGGCGGATCGCTGTCTGCGGATCTGCACTAACCCGTGGAGATCTCTCTTGCTTAGGCTGCCGCGATTTGTTCGGAGTGTGTGTCTTTGGGGTTCGTTTTGAACTTGACCGAGACGAGGCCTTCGTAGACCTAGTTGTCTGCCGTTTAGCCCTAATCCACTGTTCTGCACTAGCTCTGCGTGAATTTAATACACTTTCTGAGGGCAAGTCCGCTTCAGGAATCAAAGCCCCGATATGCTCCTCAATCTCGTAGAGACTCATGATATCTTCACCTGTAACAAAAGTGGCAGCGCGCCCTCGTTGACCAGCCCGACCAGTGCGACCGATCCTATGAACATAGCTATCCTTCTCCATAGGGACATCATAGTTTATAACGAGAGACAAATCATCAATGTGAAGGCCGCGGGCTGCTACATCAGTGGCTACAAGCAAATGAAACTTGCCCTGTTTAAACTGCCTTATGGTTTGCATCCGTCTTCCCTGGGGAATATCACCATGCAGAGCCTGAACTGCATATCCTTTGCCTGCCAAAAAGCTACAAACTTGATCAACCGCGATCCGAGTGTTACAGAATATCAAACAGCTGTCCGGCTGCTCCACCAAAAGCAAACGATTGAGCTGGGAGCGTTTTTCATTTCCGTTTACGCGATAATATACTTGTTCAATGATATCCACTGTCTTGGTAGGTGATTCAATGACAATATTCGTTGGATTTCGCATGTAATTCTTGCACACTCTGCTGACCTCAGGGGGTATGGTGGCGGAAAAAAGAAGTGTGACCCGGTTTCTAGGTAGGGTTTTGATTATTCTTACTACCTGATCAATAAAGCCTAAATCTAGCATTCTGTCTGCTTCATCAATGACCAAAAATCGAATGTGTTTGGTCACTAGATTCCCACGCTTAACATGGTCAAGCACACGCCCGGGTGTTCCCGTGACAATGGAAACCCCCTTTTTAAGTGATTCGGTTTCTGCATGTAGACTGTGTTGCCCGTACACGACCGTAGTTCGGTGAGGCAGGTACTTAGAAATCAGCTTCAGCTCGCCATCTAACTGCACCGCTAATTCTCGGGTGGGGGCAAGAATGAGAGCTTGGGGACCTGATTCTTTTGGATTTGTCATTTGTAGCATAGGAACGCCAAAAACAGCGGTCTTGCCGCTACCGGTTTTCGATGTGACAATCAAGTCCTCCCTATTTAGCGCATGGGGGATCGCTTTGCTCTGTACCTCAGTGGGGGTTTGAAATCCCATTTCTGCAACGGCTTTCAAGATAGGTGCCGATATGCCTAAATCACTAAAACTTTTCATCAGTAACCTCTTTCATTAATTGACGGTGCTTCCATTGTACCATGTTCAGCATAATCATGTATGGTCAAGTGTAGTATCAGGATGCGGAAAATGTGTTAGTAGAACCGCTCAAATAGGGAATCCACTTCCGCCATCAGCCCTTGATACGCTTTTGACTGAATGGTTTCCCCTTCCTCAAATGTCTTATAGCTGTCGATTTGTCGATTAACGAAATGGTAAACAATCACAGTGTTTTGTTTAGGATCAACGATCCAATATTCCTCTACACCCGAGAGCATATAGGTGTTGAGCTTATCAACCATATCCTTACTCCGTGTACTATCCGAGAGAATTTCAATCACCAAGTCTGGTGTCCCCATGTACTTTCCTTTTTCGTTAACGTTGTTCTCTAAATCGCTGACAACTAGCACATCTGGCTGCATCACATCCGGTTCTTTAAAATCTTTTTTGTGAAAATGAACATCAAATGGAGCAAGATACACACGGCATGTTTTCTGTTTGAAATACTCTGTAAAAATGAGATGGAGCCGGCCTAATATTTCTTGGTGGAAGAGGCTTGGAGACGCTAGCAGATGGATCTCGCCATTGATGAACTCCATGCGCAACGTGCTTTTCTCATAAATCTCCATAAACTCTTCATAAGAGACCTTTTTTCCACCATACTGATAGTCCAAAGCATTTTCTCTCACAGTAAAATACTGTTCAATATCGGTCACGTAAGGAGTCAAACGGGCGACTTTATGCCCATTCTTAGTAATCACCACATCGTTCTGCTGCTCAATATGAGTCATGTATTTGCCAAAATTCTGCTTAAGTTCCGTGGCACTTACAACAACGCCTTCTCTGTAATTACTCTTT
>DHNI01000036.1:19074-22424 GCA_002409455.1 Firmicutes bacterium UBA5420
ACGAGTTGTTTGAGGTGCTGCCAGATCTCGAACAGCACCTCGAGACTACCCTAACATGGGCTATTGCGTGCCCAATAATCGTTGGCAGCAGCCACAGTCTGGAAATTGATTGCTATTACTTGCGAAACGGCAATCAGGCTATCGGCATTGGTGGAGTAAACGGGCCGCAACAAAGCTCGTATATCCGCGTCTGGCTGCGTGTAGACGACGCCCCTTTGTGAAAGCGTGATGGCTAACTCAAAACCTTCCTGCGGGGTTCTGGTTCTTAGACTATTAAGCCAAGTTCCCATTAGCATCCCTCCTTGCTTATGGGTATGCTCGCCCACTTTGAACGGTTCTAGCACGCAGGAAGGATTTCACGCATTCGCGGGGTTCGGTCGGGTCAGCGAGTAATCAGCCGCATACCATTTCACTCAACCATCCTATCCATTGGAGGACGACCCTTTGGCCTTCTTTGCCGCTTTCTCTGCGTCCTTTAACCTCTCCCGTGCGGCCTGTTTAGAAAAGTTATCCCCTGCCACCGCTAGACCCTTCTGGTAGAACTCTTTTGCCCGGTCGTAATCATCCTCTTTTTGGTAGAGGTAAAGGTCTCCCCAACCAATGAAGCCCCACGGATTATTGGGGGAGTCCTTGACCAACTCCTGAAACTTCTGCTCTGCTTGTTCGTAGTTGCCTAGACTAGCATAGGACTCAGCAACGGCACGTCGCATGCCAATCAAAATTGATTCATCTTCATTAGGGAAAAGTTCGCAGACCTCTTGACAGTAGGTAATTCTCTTCTCAAAATAGCGAGGATCCCTGACTCCGGCGTTGTGTAGCTCCATTTCCAGATCCTGCAGAAGGTTACTGACAAAAAAGGTGCCTCTGTACTGTCTGTCCAGGTCATCGAGGGTGCATCTCTTCCCTTGACAGTCACGCTTGATGGTCTCCCACACCTCCAACCAACGATCGCATCCGTTCACTAGGTCATTTTTGTTCACAAGGCGACTACCCTCATCAACCAGTGCGTTGATTCGTCTTAGCTCCGGGTCATCGAGTCCTTTCCGCCTTTTCTCATCTTTTGAAAACAATTGTTCTCTGGGGGCGCTGAACGCCGGTTTTGGCGGAAGCTTATCGATGCAGCACTTCTTGTACTTCTTACCACTGCCGCAAGGGCAAGGATCGTTCCGCCCTACCTTGTTTTGGCTTGTACTCTGAACACTTTGGGTGTTAGAAGAAAAGGTGACACGAGGTGATTGGAGATTGCCCGAGAGTTCATGCGGAGTATGGCCGTTGTTATCCCAAATCCGTGTATTATTGGCTAAATCTATGATCCGTTCAACCACCTCGGCCATCTGTTGATGATCTTTTGGACCAGCTCCCTGACGCTCAAACTCTTCCAGAGCAGAGCCTACCGAGAAGTCAAACTGGCAGATACCCTGTATGTTTGATACGGCTATCTCTGCCTTGCGTTCGTCACCATTAAAGATATTTTTGATCGCATAATCTAAGAGCTGGTAATATGCTTGGGGGTAGTCTACATAGTAATCGTCAACGTAGTTCAACAACTCCTGGCGCTCAGGGATGTAGTAGGGCTTCCCTTTGCGTTTGGCAAGCTCTTCGGAAAAATCGCGGTACTCAATGATTGTTTCGTGGACAAAATAGTCCTCCTTGGTTCCCACAAATCCCTGCAATAAGCTCTCCTGCGAGATCCCCTCAAAGGCTCTTCTATCGATTTTGTCATCATTTTGCTGGTTATATATGTCTACAACCTGGTCTTGATGCACAATACCATAGAGATGCGTTAAGGCTAAAATATAATCCACCACTCCGCCTACTTTTTCCTCCGTTACGTGGGGTTGCCTCTGGGGTTTCTCAAAACAGGCCCACCAGTGCATCTCTTCGATCACATCGTTTATATAACGAACCCGGACGCCTCGCTTTTGCTCATCTTGTACCGAAATCATGAATTCGTCGAAACCACCAAAGAACAGTCGATCGATTCGTTCTTTATCATACAGGCTTCTGATGTCCTCGATCATGTCTACAAGACCGCAGTCAACGACAACATCTTGAATGAATGCGTTAAAATCGAACTCTATTGCCTCATCATACGCCCGTTCAGCAATGAGTTTCCTTAAGTAGGTCATTAAGTATTCCTGGGTCATCTCTCCGTCTAGATGGAGCTTACCAAGAACAGATAACACCGCTCCCCGGACATACGGATCTATGACGGGATTCTCAATCACACCTTCAAGCAGAGATAGATCGCCGTTATAGGTACTATACAGAAGGTTTGAAAAATCTTCGGTAATGCCATCCCCCCACATCATCTCCACATCGTCTGGAGGTAGAGAGATGAGCTCAATAGCTTTGGAGAAAGCTTCCTTTTCTCGAAATTGCGCTAATAAAAAAAGACCATACACATGCAACATGTAATCTTCGTCTTCCGTGACAATTCTAGGATCGGCAAGCACCTCATCTAGGGCCGCAAGTAAGAGCGGTATCATTTCATCTTTTCTCTCTATGGCCTGTTTCAGTGCGTCTCTGGGAAATATCTCATTGAAATATCTTAGTTCTGTGATGATTCTTTCCATATCGAACACCCTCACTTTTTGATCTGTGTCTGGGGGTAAAGGGAGAGCGCCCCCTGAGTCACAGGTTTGTTGCTTATAACTCACCGTTTTCTGCGTCAAGATCGCAATTCCTGCCCCGTCAGAGTCTCCCGGACATATTACGCCCCCGTTACTTTCCCAATATTCCGACACTTTGTCTTGGAGTTATGGAAAGAGGCACAAAGCTTAGTCGCTCTTCAGGTTAGATTGGTTCAAAAAGGTCTTGTGATTCAGGGTTATTTTATTCTTTATTCAGCCCGAACCGAATGGATGCCTTTGTCCACCGATCGGCAGAAGGCTGTGCCTCTTCGATATACCCAGCAATTTTCCTGAGGATCAGCCTATCCTTCTCGTTCATACAAAATCACCCCGTGACGATTGATGTCGTCTAAAATGGCAGCCCCTTCTCGGATTTCGGAGGCTTCAATTAAGTCTACATTTTTCCCGAGGGTTGTGACAACATCCTCTAAGACCCCATAGAACCGAAGCCCACGCAGTTCCCCGCGGCTTTCTACCAAAAGATCAACGTCACTTTGTTCATCCGCAGTGCCGTTGGCATACGAGCCAAATAGGATGACTCGGTAAATCGGCGCACCTTTGAATATGGGGTGAAGTTTGTCCTTAATCTCATCAACCTGATATACCATAAGACAGCACCTCCTAATTGGGATCCCAATCCCATTATATGCGCTATGACCGGATTTGTAAAATGTTTAGGTGCAGGTACGAAGTTCTTGAAATGCAACTCTAAATGAA
>DHNI01000083.1:0-1200 GCA_002409455.1 Firmicutes bacterium UBA5420
AAATGAGCTTTTTATCGGATTTCAGGCTGTCTGTACTTGAAAAGAACCTTGGTGTATACGGTATTCACGTCTATCAAGCTGGGAAGAAGCTAGCGGAGCATCGATTTCGTAGCGATGATAGGGAAAATCTCTATTCAGCATCGAAGACCTTTGCATCCGTTGGTGTGGGTATCGCAGAGGGAGAAGGGCTCCTTCGATTATCCGATTATGCCTTGGATTTCTTCCCTGAATATAAGGATCTGGCCCAGCCTGGGGCTGAAGCGATCACCATAGAGCACTTGCTGCAAATGAGTTCTGGACACATGTTTGAGGACTTTGATCGATATAGATGCCCGGATCTAGCGGAAGTCTTCTTTGGCATGGAGATGAAAGCGAGCGCTGGCTCGAGCTTCTACTATGAGAATCTGTGCACCTACATGCTCGGACGAGTGGTGGAAAAGGTAAGCGGCCAAACCATGTTCAATTATCTAAAACCTCGTCTTTTTGATAAATTGGAGATTTGGAATCCCCAATGGAACATTTGCCCAGGAGGACACACATTTTGTCCAAGTGGCCTCTACTTAACAACTGAGGAGCTTTCGCGCCTTGGCATAACGCTTTTGCAAAATGGTATTTATAAGGATCAACAAATTGTCTCGGCAGATTATGTCGCGCGTATGCACTCTGAAGTGGTCGATACTTCATCACAAGAGGATGCCGAAGCCGCAGGAGGTTATGGTTACCAAGTCTGGAAGTGCACACCTCCCAACACCTATCGGGCCGATGGCATGTATGGTCAAATGAGTGTTGTTCTGCCCGATTATGATGCCGTGATTACGGTTACCTCGCACAACGAAGTCAACGCTATGAATATCCTGCGGGCCATGTGGAGCGATATTCTTCCCAATTTGTAAATGAAAGTAGGTTGACTGTGATCAAACGAATAAACGCCGTTTATGCGCTAATTACAGATGAAGCTCATACGAAGGTATTGATGGTCAGAAATGTTGACAATGGCCTGTGGTGGTTGCTTCGTAAGTAATGAAAGAGAGGGGATAAAAATGCACAAAAACGAAGACGAACTCAGAATGATCATCAGCAAATTTGCTGAATCGGGTTGGGATTTGATCGATGCCCCTGCCAAAGCCTGGCTCGATGGAGCAGGAGACAAGCAAGAGTTAATTGCAGCTATCGAGCAGGCAGACCGAGAGTGCGGAAGCT
>DHNI01000083.1:1350-7282 GCA_002409455.1 Firmicutes bacterium UBA5420
AGACCGAGAGTGCGGAAGCTGTGGCTGTGAGTTTGACCCGCTTTATAAAAGGGCACTTGCACTCCGGGAACTGCTATGAACTCCTATCACGATCTACAAACAGAAATCAAAGAATTCTTAGGTGTAATGCCTCCGCCGACAGAAGTGCCTTTCAGGGTTCTTGAGGAGGAGGACAAAGGCCACTATACGCAGCGGTTAGTATCCTACCGGGGTAGTGAAGGTGACACAATCACGGCATTCCTATTGTGTCCTAAAGGCATGGGCCCTTTTCCCGCGGTCTTGGTTCACCATCAACATAATGGCGAGCGCCATCTAGGTAAAAGTGAGCCTGCTGGTTTGCTCGGAGATCCTTTTCAAGCCTTTGGCCCAGCGCTGGCCGAGCGCGGGTTTGTAGTTTTGGCTCCAGATTCGATATGTTTTGAAGATAGGCGCCTAAACTGCTCTGGTACTGAACCTGATAAGCAAGATTGGTCACAGCATTATAACGAGATGTGTTATAGACTGCTACGTGGAGAAATGCTGATGACGAAAGTGCTCGATGACGCACTAATCGCTGGTACTGTCCTTAAGTCCATTCCTGAAGTTGATCCTCACAGACTTGGCTTGCTTGGGCACTCCTATGGCGGCCAGACGGTCCTTTTCCAAGGAGCTATCGATAATCGATTCATCTATGCCTGCACGAGTGGTGCCGTATGTAGCTTTGCCAACAGAATGGAACATGGCACTGGAATTGAAATGGCGGCAGTAATGCCAGGCTTCCTCTCAAAGTTTGAAATCATGGATCTGCTGAAGTGTTTTGTTACGAGGAGGCTCTTGATTATGTCCGCCACAGATGACAAATACGCCAAAGACGCAGACTTCATCTTAGATGAACTGCTGCGTCTGCATGGTGAATTCGGTCATCATTTCATCCACAAGAGGTATGAAGGCGGCCACGGCCTCACTCAGGAACGATATGATTTCATTATCAAGTGGTTTACTAGTTGGGGCGTTCGTTAGAGCATAGTTGCTACAGACTTAGGCAATCCTTTCCTAAACGTTTCTTCGTCAAACAACGAGTGCTCTAAGAAAATCTCGCCACCATCTGAACCTAAGAGCTTGCCCAGGTTGCGCAAAAGAAATAACCACAGGGCAAACCCAGGACGCAGATCATGAATGCTCTCGATGTCACTGTAGGATTTTTCTCGTTTGCTCCAAGTCTTGAAGCACTGCAGCTTTTGCTGTCCTGTGAGGTTCTTGTCAATCAGATTATAGACAAGCCAACCTAAATCTAAAAATTGTAGTTTGCAGCGCACACCATCCTGTTGTTTTGGAAGTGATGCAATCTCTTTACCCTTCGATAGCTCTGTAAAAGCACCTATCAGATCTACGCCAGCAAAATGACCTAAGATAACGCCAGGCGCAATTCGCGGATTGCAGTCGATGAGATAGAGCTTTCCAGTTGATTCTTCTTCCATATAGTCAAAGCTAATAAAGCCTGTCCAGTTAAAGTGCTTGATTAACCGTGCATCAAACAGTTCTGCTTCTGGAGAAGTGACGGTTTCTCTATAGGAGCTTGTCCCACCAGAGGTGGGAACAGTACGTAAAGCGCGGAACACCACATTACCTTTCACTTCACCGTCCACAGCCAGATTCACAGTGGAGATTAGGGTACCTTTGATGTATTGCTGAATAATCGGAAGCTCCTTTTCTAACCCATACTGCTTGACAAGTTGGCCATATTCCCAAACTGCCTTTTCGGGGTCAAGAACAATCTTTTGACCATGGGCATTACATCCCACCCGCGGTTTGATGACGATGCTTGAGTCTATCGTTTCAAGCATGCGAAATGCACTTTTTAGGGAATCAGGTGCTAAGGTGCGCGGGGTTCTCACCTCTGCTTCTACTGCGTACTCTCGCATGGCCTTCTTATTATGGGCATGGGTTATGTCGGCATAGGACATAGAGACCATTTTTGTGTATTTTTGAATTGTGTCCTTGTAATAGGACATCAAGAAACCGCATTCCAAAACAGGAAAATACAAGTCATATTGTTCCCGCTGCAGCTCTTCGATGACTGTTTTCGCAAAACCGTGAGGGTCGTAGAGTAGGGAAGGGGCGATGATTCGTTTACTAACACCGTTAGAATACGACGCGAAACTACGGGCATGCGAATCCACAACTGTAACCTTATAACCCAGCGCGTGTAAGCGGCGGATCATAAAAAGACCCGTTGGTGTGCTAGCCAACGTCACTAATACTCTCATTATGCTTGCCTCCTATGGATTGACAATCTATAATTGAAATAAGTATAACACTTTAATAATAACATATCAGGTTGAATATTTACAGTCGTTTTGACACAATGACAGAACTAGTTTAGATGGAGGGTGGACAAAGTGTATGTTCGAGCAGCTACCGCTGAAGATAACAGCAAACTAATTGCCATTGAACAGCTGACGCCACAAGGGGAACAGATCAAACTTGTCAGTGAACGCAAAGATTATTTCTTCCGCTCCAAGAAGTTTGAAGATCCTATTCTCCTTGTGGCAGAAGACGAAACCACAGGTGACATTTTAGGAATCATGGGCGTGGGTCCAGTTACAGTGAGGCTTAAGGGCGAGACAGTCCGAGGGGGATTGATCTTTGATTGGCGCTCTAACCCTCTAACCCAGAAGGGACTTCCAAGGCACATGTTACGGCTGTGGCAGGCAGCGCAAGCTGAGATTGCTCGTCAAGATCTGAAATTCATCTTCGGATACGTAAAAGAAGATAACGAGCGCTCTCTCGGCATACTCAAGAAATACGGAGCACAAGCCTTGGAGACGAAAGAATTTCTTACTATACCTGTCCACGCCAGTTTCTGCAAGGATAGGGCCGCCGTGAATAAGGTGCACTTTGCTGATATCCTCGATTGGGAGGAAGAGATGGCCATTCTCCAGAAGAGCTTCGGAACTTTGGATTTGTTCCCCGAACTATCGCAGTCTGCCCTTTTGATGGCGCAAAGAGACCGTTACCTGTTTGGGAAGTTTTCATATGGCAAATCAGCTATTAAAATCTGGGACACGAACGCTGACTACTCCCAGCGAGTATTAAACATGCCTTTGCTTTACAAAGTAGCCCGCCCCGTTTTTGCTGTTGGCTCTAGGTTCCTCTCCTTACCCAATATTCCTAAGCTTGGAGATGAGATTAGGGTATGGCAATTGTATGATTTGATTGTTGATCAGCCAAGCGATCTCAATTGCATTCTGGAAAGAGTCCGCCAAGCTGCTCTAGAGAATAATATTGACTATCTCGTGATTTGTCTGAACTCACAGGATAGCGGTTATGAACAGATCGCCAAAAAAGCCTGGGTACGCCTTAAATACCTCTTGGCCTTCTTACCCGTGACAGAGCTGCCTTCGCCTGAGGGGCCCACTTACTTTGATGTTTCGTATCTCTAGTCTCCGCCCATTCGTCAATCACAGATAGGCAAGAACCGGTGAGCGCTTAGGAGTGTGATCATGAAGCTTTTGAAGGAATTTTTTCATAGTGAAGGTATAAATCCCTGCGGCAAGGCCGTTAGCCGCGAAGCCGCCCGAGCAATTATTTCCGAGGGAGATCAAGTACTCATGGTGTATTCGCCTGTCAATAAAGATTTCAAGTTTCCTGGTGGCGGGATTAAAGAATATGAGAATCACAAGGAGACGCTGCTTAGGGAAATCAGGGAAGAGTGTGGGGTCATTCTTTCAGACATAAGCGCCGAGTTTGGCTTTGTGGTGGAATATGCTAGGCCGCGAGAAGCAGACTATGACGTTTTCAAGCAGATTTCCTACTACTATTTGTGCAGGGTCAACCCCAGTTTCGTCGGCCAGAATCTGGATGAATATGAACAACAGCTGGGTTTTCGACCAGAATGGGTTAATATCGATGAAGCCCTGAAACAAAATAACGCCATCCTAACGGGTGTGTTTGGTGAACCGCCTAGGTGGACTAAAAGAGATACCTATGTGCTCAAAAGATTGGCACAACAACTGGAGAGTCTTGTGTAGCACGGCTCATTATAGGGAGGAGAAGAATAGTGAAAAGATGGTCTCGCTTTTTTCAGATCATTGTGTTGACCTGGGCGTTGCATCGTATAGCCATGGCACTCATCGGCTTTCCTATGTTCTCGTTTTCCAGTTTTAATCTCGGGGAGTTTGCTTGGGATGTAGGTGTTTATATTATTGCTTTCTTTATTTCGTATTGGTTTGTGACACGTATAGCCAGGCTTCGCGACCAAAATCCACAATAGGGAGATAGCGTCCTTGAACTACATCAAAGAAATGAGATTGATTATAGGAAACAGGCCCTTACTTCTTGTGGGTACGAGCGTGATTGCGGTTAAAGATGGTATGATTCTGCTCCAAAAAAGGGCGGACACCGGTGCCTGGGGATATCCCGGAGGCTATCTAGAGTTAGGCGAGACGCCTGAAGAGTCGGCGAAGCGTGAGCTTTTGGAGGAAACGGGATTGATTGCCAACAAGCTTGCTCTGTACGGTGTATTTGCCGGTGAAAACAGACATTTTACCTATCCCAACGGACATGAGGTCTATTGTACTGATGTTGTCTATACCTGTTATGATTTTTCCCCATCTGGTAGTACTCATGACGAGGAAGTACTTGAAGTCAGGTGGTTTTCTTTTGACGATTTGCCCGCAGACATAGCCCCTTCTACAAAAGATGTAATCGTACAGTTTATTTCAGAATATCACGATCTCAAGAAAGGGTCAGTGGAAATGTTCTTTGCAGAAGCCACGGCAGATGATGCGGACATAATCTTCCGCTTGGCTAAGGGACTTATTGAGAAGTACGAAACGGATCTCAGCCTAGACTTTGCAAGAGTCTTTGACTGGTTGAAAAGGAAGATAGCGAGAAGCGTAACGAGCTACAAACGTATTTTAGTTGACGATGTTACAATCGGCTACTGCTGTGTGCTTGAAGATGGAGATAAGATTGAGCTCGATGACTTGTACATCTTGGATGGCTTTCAGGGGCAGGGCTACGGTACTCAAGTAGTGGAACGCGTAGTTACTATGGCGCGAGACATGGACAAGGCTGTATTCTTATACGTGTTCAAGGAAAACCATAGGGCCATGAACTTGTATCAACGCCATGGGTTTGAGATCGTGGAGAGCATCGGCGATAGTAGGTACCTCATGGTTCGTTCTGCGGACTAAGTAAGCTATATTCGAGCCCCTATATCAGGGCTCTTGATACTGTAGGAGGGCTTGGTCATGAGCGATAGGCACAATGATCTATTTCGGGGTATAATGGCTTTACCATCTTTTCCGGTTGTCTTTGTAACTGTAGAACGGAATATTATGGTGGCCGCGGCCTTTCACTTCTACTCCTTTGACCCGCCATCTGTAATGGTCGGAATCAAACCCGATAAGCATAGCTATAGCTTAATCTCGAAAACCGGTGAATTTGCCATCAACATACCTACGAAGAGCCAATTGGACAAGATACGCATTTGTGGCTCACTTTCCGGGAGAGATGAAGATAAGTATGCGAGGGCTTCTCTAACGCCAAGTAAAGGCCAGATAATTGACAGTTATGTAATAAAGGAATGCCCGGTAAATCTTGAATGCAAGGTTGTTCACCAGATTGAATACCCCGGTACCCATGTGTGGTTTGTCGGGGAAATAAGGGCAGTCTGCATAGATGACAATTACAGACGAGATGACGCTTTAATGTTTTGGCTTGGACAATTTCGATCGGTCGGTGCGATGATCGAAGGCAGCTCCGATCAGGAGTTGCTTCGCTAACAAGCGCTTAGTGTTGGTATGTTGCACCTCCTATCGCAGCTCGGCGATACAGATCAACATATGGAGGCAGTGTAATGCGGATTTTTCAGGTTGATTCATTTACCAGCGAGATCTTTAGAGGAAACCCTGCAGGTGTGTGTCTGTTTGTAGCCAATGAGGATGAC
>DHNI01000040.1:0-2170 GCA_002409455.1 Firmicutes bacterium UBA5420
GCTCCAAGAACGCCAGCTGTTCGAAAGCCAGCGAAGGTGGCAGCATTCACGGCAATAGCGCCTGGCGTCATTTCCGCAATAGCAATGATATCAATAAACTCAGCGGCAGTAATCCAACCATACCTTGCGATTTCTTGCTGCATCAAAGGAAGCATGGCATAACCACCACCGATTGTGAAAAAGCCAATTTTAAAGAAACCATAAAATAAGTTCCAAAATGTCATCAACACTAGTCTCGCGCCCTCCTTTTAGCACCAAAGTAGTACACAAGTACACCGGCAAAGGCGCCTCCAACAATAATGGCAATGGCATGAATATCTGTAAAGGCACTTAAGAGAAAAGCGGCAATGGCGATCATATATGCAGGCTTGTCTTTTAGACTG
Organism: Firmicutes bacterium UBA5420; assembly: GCA_002409455.1. Classification (GTDB taxonomy): domain Bacteria; phylum Bacillota; class Limnochordia; order Darwinibacteriales; family Darwinibacteriaceae; genus UBA5420. The sequence continues at coordinate 384 of DHNI01000040.1, forward strand.
GCCAGAGCAATGCGTACGGCCGCAGCAGCTACAAGGCCTACTACCGCCGCCCTAATCCCGCTAAAAGCCTGCAAGACGTGGACACTGTTCATGATCACGTCGAAATAAGAGGCGATAGCCATAATAACAATCAAAGATGGGCTGATCACCCCAGCAGCAGCTACCACCGCTCCTTTAACACCTGCTAGACGATTTCCTAGAACAATCGAGGTATTAACGGCGATAACACCTGGTACTGACTGCGCTAAGGCATAGATGGACAAGATCTCTTCCTTATCCGTCCAGCCCTTTCTATCTATAACCTCTCTCTCAATTAACGGCAACATTGCATAGCCACCGCCAAAAGTAAAGAGTCCAATTTTGAACCATGCCACGAATAACTCGCCTAAACTTGCCGTTCGTTGCTTTTGATTTTGCTGCATCTTTATGTCTCCTCTTGCTCGCATCACTTCGGCTTAGCCCTGCCTCTCATTCTATGTTCTTCAAGCAACCCTGTCAAGCAACGCCAATCCGCCTCTAAACCACTCTCACAGGGAAACAAAGGATTTTTTCAGTAAAGATTGAACTAAGAAGAATGCAAACTCTACGATGCTAGATGGGGAGGAACGCTAATGTTAAGAATTCAGCGTGAGCAGTCTGTCTTTAAGCTATCACCACACAATGCCCCGGTAGCCCATGCTTCACCTGGGGATACCATCGTCTTTGAGACCTTTGATTGTTACAGTAACGAGATTACCAGCGAGAACCAGGTTATTGCTGCTTCGGGCTGGGATCGCTCAAACCCCGCTACGGGCCCCCTCTATGTCGATGGTGCCAAGCCTGGGGACATCTTAAAGGTAGAGATCGTCACAATTGAGCTCGACTCCCAAGGTGCTATGCGAGTCGGCCCCGGAAGTGGTGCCTTGGGGCATGTCCTTGAGGAGCGAAAAACAAAAATCATTCCCATCGTCGATGGAAGGGCTCGATTCAACGATCGCCTGCAGCTGGAGATTAATCCCATGATTGGCGTTATCGGCACCGCACCGAAAGAAGAGGAAATACCTACCAGCACACCGGGCACCCACGGCGGCAATATGGACTGCAAACGAATTGGGCAGGGTTCTGTGATCTATTTGCCAGTTAATGTCCCGGGAGCCTTGTTAGCTATGGGAGATGTCCACGCCCTTATGGGTGATGGAGAAGTCATCATCTGCGGCATTGAAATTGCGGCGAAAGTCACAGTCAAGATCGATATTCTTAGCGAGTGGTCATTGCCCCTGCCCATGGTAACCGCGGGCGATCAGATCATGACCATTGCATCGAAGAAAACGCTAGACGAGGCAGCAGTCGCAGCCTCAGAAATGATGCTCCAATTTATCCACGAGGGGCTAGGTATGGAACTACAAGAAGCAGGGATGCTCTTATCTATAGTGGGAGATCTGCGTATTTGCCAAATCGTCGATCCCCTCATGACTGTCCGCATGGAATTTCCCCTCTGGATCCTAGAAGAATATGGATACCAATTGAAATGAATAGACAAACCAATAGGGAGCCTGTGATTGAAATGCTGCAGTCTGATCTCGCTGCCCTCCATTTTTGACCATCCAACATACAGGAAATTTTTGTTGCCTGTGGAATCCTTTGCTTACTATCAATCCAACAACGAACGGAGGGATATTGGTGACAAACCACCACTATTGCCAGTTGCAGATAGGTCTGTTGGGTCCCTTTTATCTAGTGGTTGATCAGGAAGAAATTAAGGAAGATGTCTGGAAGTCTAAGAAGGCTCTCACTATGCTAAAATACCT
>DHNI01000040.1:2477-2821 GCA_002409455.1 Firmicutes bacterium UBA5420
GGATCCTATTGGTTGGAGATACGTGATGGATGCGTTGACCTAGAGCTATTTGAGGGGCATGTACAGAAATCTCGAGCGTTAAGAACAAGTGACCCTAGAATGGCATTATTCCACTGCGAGTCTGCCTTGGAGCTCTATCGCGATGATTTCCTTTCTGAAGAAGTGTATGAAGAATGGACAATCTCCTACCGCGAAGATTACCAGGAACTCTACTTTGAAGCAGTCCTACGCTCGGCAGAGTTATTGATGGAGCACCGTGGCGATCTCCAGGGAGCCATCGAAATTCTACGCTCTGCGGTAAAAAAGGATCAATTTCGAGAAGAACTGTATCAAATGGGAATCAA
>DHNI01000148.1 GCA_002409455.1 Firmicutes bacterium UBA5420
CTGCTTCTGGCATTTGTCACCCTAGGTTCAAAGAACGAATAACAATTCCATCTACAGGGTGACAAATGCCAGAAGCAGCTACACCAACCCCAACAATATGTTCTTGTTTGATAGAAAGGGAGCTGGATATGTCCCTCAGGGTGTCTGCAACAGTGGACAGCAGTGCTTTGGGCGAAAGCGATTCGGGTTGGAGCTTCTCTTTGGTCAGAATCTGACCCTTTAGATCAAGTAGTGCTACAATACAATCATCACGCAGTAGCTTTACTGCGGCAATGTAGAGCTTGCTATGATCAATGTGGAGATAGATAGGTCGCCTACCACCGGTAGATTTGCCATGCCTTCCTTCTAAGACCACACCTTGGTGCATGAGTTCGGAGATGATCCTAGTGATGGTAGCCGGGCTCATTCCGGTAAGCTCCGTCAGTTGTGAGCGGGAGCAATTGCCATGTTCATATAGGGTCCGAAGGACTGTCGAAGCGTTATACGTACGGACTAACCTTGTGCTATTAATGTGTCGACTCATCATACTCACCAACTTTTTTCCACTATGAAAACATCTAATTTTATCTTAACGTATAAATTGGTTTTTGGCAATACTCTTTTCAAAGAACAATGAACTTTTATTTGGATAAAAAGAAAATGGGGCTTTTTCTTAGGGACAAAGATTGGGTAAACTTTGCAAGGAGTCTGTTATACGAATGTGGAATAAAGTATAAAACCGCAATTATAGAATTGTTGAAGGGGTAGATTGATGTTAAGACTAAGTGGTTCCAATTTGAGTGGTCACGAAGTAGTGCGATGCATTCGACAGGGTTGGTCAGTGACCCTAGATCAAGCTCAGCGTGAGAAAGTGGCCCAGGCTAGGGAGCTTGTTGTCCAGTTAATAAGCAAAGGCCAACCAGTCTATGGCATTAATACGGGTTTTGGTATGTTGGCTGATACGTCTATTTCTGCCGACAACGTGGCTGAACTGCAACGCAATTTGATTCTAAGCCACAGTTGCGGTGTGGGGAAGCCCTTTTCTGAAGAGATTGTCAAAGCTATGATGATTTTGCGAGCGAATGCACTTATGAAGGGTCATTCGGGAATTCGCCCTGAAGTCATTGAGCTCTTGGTCGAACTTGTTAACAAAAATGTGACGCCATTGATACCCAGCCAAGGATCGGTTGGGGCAAGCGGCGATTTAGTGCCCCTCGCGCACATGTCTTCTGTTTTATTAGGCGAAGGGGAGGCGTTTTATGAGGGCCAACTATACCAAGGTGCTGAGGCTTTAAGGCGAGCAGGATTAGCCCCAGTTGTGTTGCAGGCCAAAGAAGGTTTAGCCTTGATTAACGGGACACAGGCCATGACAGCCCAGGGGGTTTTGGCACTTTACGATGGTGATAACCTGCTGAAGACTGCCGATGTCTCGAGCTCTCTGACGCTAGAGGCGCTTTGTGGGATTCCCGATGCTTTTGATGAAAGGGTTCATGCATTACGATCACATCCGGGCCAAGTTGCCACCGCTGCTGAATTACGAAGGCTTTTGGCAGGCAGTGAACTTGTTTATAGCACAGAGCACGGGAGAGTTCAAGACGCCTATTCTTTACGCTGTATTCCGCAGGTTCATGGGGCATCGAAGGACGCCTATTGCTACGTCGAAGCGGTGCTGAATAGAGAGATCAACTCGGTTACGGACAATCCGATCTTGTTTCCGGCGGATGGCGAGGTCATATCTGCGGGGAATTTTCATGGGCAACCAGTGGCATTAGCTTTGGATTTTTTGGGCATAGCCCTATCCGAAATTGGCAACATCACAGAACGTCGCATTGAGCGTTTAGTCAATCCCCAGCTTAGTGGATTGCCGCCGTTTCTATCGGAAGCCAGTGGGCTCAATTCGGGATATATGATTATTCAGTATACGGCAGCTGCCCTTGCTTCGGAGAATAAGGTTTTGTCGCACCCGGCATCCGTTGATTCTATACCCACATCTGCTAATCAAGAAGATCATGTAAGCATGGGGTCTATCTCGGCCCGCAAGGTGCTCAGTATTCTTGCCAATGTACAAAACATTGTGGCTATAGAGATCATATGTGCTTGTCAAGCTTTGGAATTTCGGGATCGGAGGAAGTTAGCACCAGCAACACAGGCGGTTTACGATTTGGTACGGGCACATATTCCGCCCCTGAAACAAGACCGTTTCTTGGAACCTGAGATAAAAGTGGCAAGGGATTTGGTTGTCTCTGGCAAAGTATTAGAGGCAGTGGAGGACACCATTGGAAGCACAAAATAGAGGAGGTCATGTAATGATTCGAGCACCACGAGGAACAGAGTTGAATTGTAAGGGTTGGCATCAAGAGGCGGCTATGCGCATGTTGATGAACAATCTAGATCCGGAGGTGGCCGAACGTCCCGAGGATCTGGTTGTTTATGGAGGTAGTGGCAAAGCAGCGCGCAATTGGGAAAGCTACGAGGCCATTGTGCGCACCCTCAAGACCTTAGATGATGACGAGACCCTACTAGTTCAATCAGGGAAGCCCGTTGGCGTATTTCGTACCACTTCCCAATCGCCCAGAGTGCTGATTGCTAACTCGAATCTGGTGCCGGCCTGGGGCAACTGGGAGCATTTTAGAGAGTTGGAGAAGAAGGGCCTGATCATGTTTGGGCAGATGACGGCGGGAAGTTGGATTTATATTGGAACCCAAGGGATTTTGCAGGGAACCTACGAGACATTAGCCGAACTCGCCCACCAGCACTTCGGAGGGTCTTTGAAGGGTCGTCTAGTTTTGACCGCCGGGCTTGGCGGTATGGGCGGTGCGCAACCACTGGCTGTGACCATGAATGGTGGCGTAGCCATTGTCGTTGAAGTCGATCCAGATCGTATTGAAAAACGTCTGGCCACTAGATATTGCCAGATATCCACGGATAATCTTGATGAGGCTCTTCGTCTAGCGAAGGAGGCCCAAGGCAAAGGCGAGGCCTTATCCATCGCTCTTTTGGGTAATGCTGCAGAAGTACTGCCAGAATTCGTTAAGCGGGGTATTATTCCTGACGTGGTCACAGATCAGACTTCAGCACATGATCCGCTAAATGGTTACATTCCTCTAGGTTATAGCTTAACAGCAGCTGCACAGCTTCGTGAAGATGATCCGGATCGCTATATTCAGTTAGCCAAGAAATCTATGGGTGCTCATGTTCAGGCCATGCTTGACCTGAAAGAGCGCGGCGCAGTGGTCTTTGATTATGGCAATAATATTAGGCAGCAGGCGAAGGATGTGGGTGTCGAGAACGCCTTTGATTTTCCAGGCTTTGTCCCAGCTTATATTAGACCACTTTTCTGTGAGGGGAAAGGTCCTTTTCGCTGGGTAGCTTTGTCTGGCGATCCCGCTGATATTCATAAAATTGACGACAAGCTGTGTGCAGAGTTTGCAGATAATGAGCGCCTTGTACGCTGGATTAAGATGGCGAAAGAACAGGTAGCCTTTCAGGGTCTACCATCTCGCATTTGCTGGCTCGGCTATGGTGAGCGAGCCCGCTTCGGTCTTTTGATTAATGAAATGGTGAAATCAGGTGAGCTATCGGCACCTATTGTTATCGGTCGCGACCATCTTGATGCTGGTTCTGTGGCATCGCCCCACCGCGAGACGGAAGGCATGAAAGACGGAAGTGACGCAGTAGCAGATTGGCCCATTCTAAATGCCCTCGTCAATGCCTGTGCTGGTGCAAGCTGGATTTCACTCCACCACGGCGGCGGGGTTGGCATTGGTTATTCGATACATGCTGGTATGGTTGTGCTAGCGGATGGTACCGATGAAGGTGCTAAGCGGCTTGAGCGGGTTCTTACATCGGATCCTGGCATGGGTGTTGTTCGCCATGTTGACGCTGGTTATGATTTAGCCATCAAGACAGCGCAAGAAAAAGGGATTCGCGTACCTATGTTAGAGAAATAGAAAGGGAGATTTGATGACACAGACACAAATCGTGCAGTGTGTTCCTAATATCAGTGAGGGTCGTCGCTTGGATGTGGTGGAGAAGATCGTGGACCAAGTACGCCAAACCGAGGGTGTGCAATTACTGGATTATTCGTCGGATCATGATCACAACCGCACGGTTATTACCTATGTAGGAAATTTAGCAAGTGTGCAGGAAGCGAGCTTTCGTTTGACCCAGGAAGCAGTACGTTTGATTAATATGGAGGAGCACCAAGGCGCGCACCCTAGAATTGGCGCAGTCGACGTGATCCCTTTTATTCCTATCGAGGGGTTAACCATGAAAGAATGTGTGGAAGGAGCCACCGCCCTTGCAAAGCGCATCAATCATGAATTGAAGGTTCCTACCTATCTGTATGGTGAGGCAGCTACGAAGATCGTAAGGAAGAACCTCAGTACTATTCGCAAGGGCAATTATGAGGGGCTCAAAGGATCCATTCAAGAAGAGGCAAGGCATCCAGATTTTGGTGAGCCCAAGATGCATGAAACTGCAGGGGCTACCGTTGTTGGCGCTCGCATGCCTCTTGTGGCCTTTAACGTGAACTTGGGAACCAGCAAGAAGGAGATTGCAGACATTATCGCTAGAAATGTCAGAGAGCGAAATGGTGGTTTTAAAAACGTTAAGGGCATGGGCGTTGCCCTAGAAGAGCGTGGAGAAGTGCAGGTTTCTATGAACCTAGAAGACTATCAGTCCACTCCCATTTATAGGGTGCTTGAGACAATTCGGCGTGAAGCCGCACGCTACGGTGTACCAGTTGTAGGTACAGAGCTCATCGGCCTTGTGCCTCAGCAAGCACTTCTTGATGTAGCAAACTGGTATTTGCAGCTAGAGGGCTTTGATTCCAATCAGGTCTTAGAGAATCGCTTGCGCTAAGGGGGGAAGAGAGTGCAGATCGATCTTTTGATCAAAAACGGGCAAGTGGTGACTGCCGCTCATAAAGAATATCCTGTGCGTGGAAAAGAGATGCAGCAATTGAAAGTCATCGATCAGGGCTGGGTGGCTTGTGCAGGGGATAAAATTGTGGCGGTGGGAACCAAGAACACGGTGCAAGGACAAGTGGAGATCACTGGCAAGACTCAAGTAATTGATGCCACAGGCCAGGTTGTAACTCCCGGGCTTATTGATCCTCACACACATCTGATCTTTGGTGGAAGCAGAGAAAACGAGTTTTATCTTAGGGCCCAGGGTGCCGAATATATGGATATTATGGCATCTGGAGGAGGAATAGCCAGCTCTGTACGCTCCACGAGAAAGGCATCTCTCGACGAATTAATTGCTTCAGGTCGCCAACGTCTAAATTGGATGCTGAGTATGGGTGTGACTACGATTGAGTGCAAGAGCGGGTATGGTTTGGATCTGGAGACCGAACTAAAGCAACTCGAGGCGGTGCGTATTCTCCAAGACGAACAACCAGTAGAACTTGTATCTACCTTTTTAGGAGCCCATGCATGGCCAGAGGAGTTTCAGCATGATCGGGAGGGTTATGTAGACTTCTTGATCAACACCGTCTTGCCAAGGATAAAAAAGGAGAATTTGGCGGAATATGTGGACGTATTCACGGAGAAGGGTGTTTTTTCTGTGCATCAAAGTCGACGAATCTTCCAAAAGGCCAAGGAACTTGGTTTTAAACTTCGTGTCCATGCAGACGAAATGAACACCCTAGGTGGAGCCGAGCTTGCTGCCGAAATGGGCATGTCGAGCGCGGATCATCTGTTGATGATCTCTGATCAAGGAATTGAGGCATTAGCAAAAAGCGATGTTATCCCTGTTTTGTTACCTGGCACCGCTTTTACATTGCGCAAGCCCTATGCTCCAGCCCGCAAGATGCTAGACGCTGGATTGCCATTGGCTTTGGCGACAGACTTTAACCCCGGTTCTTGCCCTATAGCAAATTTGGGACTTATTATGTCCATCGCTTGTTTATATATGGCTATGACTCCAGAAGAAGTCTTTCACGCAGTGACAATTAATGCGGCCTATTCTCTTGGGCGTAGTGACCGTCTAGGCAGCATTGAAGTTTTGAAACAGGCTGATCTCGTGATTTTCGATGTCGACAACTACAGAAAGATACCCTATTTTGTTGGGGCGAATCTAGTAACAACCGTGGTTAAAGCAGGACGCGTTCTCTAAAGCTCGAAAACGATGCAGAAAGTGGTGGTGTTTTGTTAACTGAATTGACGATTGAAGGTTTTGTCAAGGATTTGGGTTCAGAAAAACCTGCACCGGGAGGAGGCAGTGCCTCGGGGTTAGCCGGTGCTTTGGCCGTTTCTTTGGTGAAAATGGTCGCCCACTTGAGTGGAGAAGGGCACGAAGAAGTTATCTCTCGATCGCAAACGCTCACAGATGAACTGCTTGATCTTGTGAACCGTGATACAGAGGCCTTTAATCAAGTCATGGCTGCATTTAAGCTTCCTAAAGGAACAGATGAAGAGAAGAAAACGCGTCGCCAAGCCATCCAGGCTGCAACCCGTTTAGCAACCGAAGTGCCACTTAGAATTGTGGAAGTTTCGTTAGAGGTGTTGACTTTAGCTAAGAAAATGGCCTTTCATGGAAACAAGAACGCCCTAAGCGATGCTGGTGTAGCAGGTCTATTAGGAGTTGCCGCCTGTAGGGGCGCTTCCTACAATGTGCTCATCAATCTTCCTGGCTTGAAAGATGACGAGTTCGTGTCTATCACGAAGAAACGTCTCGAGGAGCTTCTAAGCCAAGCCGATGAATTAGAACAGACAATTGGGGATCATGTTCGCGCGGCTTTGAGTTAGGCCTTAATGTGGAAATTAGGGGTGCAATTCTTACGCGTGAGGCACCCCTTTTCTAAATGAGTGGATCGTGATGATATGATTGTTATTAAGCAATATACAGATGAACTCCATAAGTTGCAGCTTGGCAGTGGCTTCTTTGAGGGGTGGCCCCATGCACCGAGCGAAGAGATGCACAGGACTATTCTAAAGAGAAGCTACTTGGCCTTCGTAGCCATTGATACTGATCACAATCAGATTGTGGGCTTTATTAATGCCGTGAGCGATGGTGTGCTTTCTGCTTACATCCCACTTCTGGAAGTTTTGCCTCCTTACCGCAACAAGGGGATTGGGGCTCGTTTGGTTAAGACATTGCTAGACGAACTCAAAGACTTGTACATGGTTGACTTATGCTGTGACCAAGAGTTGCAGGCCTATTATGAGAGACTTGGGATGTTCAAATCCTTTGGGATGATCTATCGAAATTATGGAGCACAAAGCGGTCAATTCAGGTAGTGCTTCGGCACATGACCCTATGAGATCCGGGTTCTTGACAGTGATGGGTTTGCTGTGATAGAATTTTGGGTAATTAGAAACGATATAGAGGCTATGAAAGAATTAGTAGCTATCCATGGGTATGCAGAGAGCAGGCTGGGCGGTGCAAAGCCTGTAGAACATGGTGGGAGGTGCTTCGCACTATCCAAAGCGAATTACACTCTGGAGCTTAAGCAGGCCGTTAAGCTGCTTCGGAAGCCATCCGTTAACATGGTAGAGGTGTGCTCTTGATAGAAAAGAGCCGCGAATTAAGGTGGTACCACGAGTTCTCTCGTCCTTTAGGGATGGGAGAATTTTTATTTTAAGGGGGAATTCCTATGATAAATGCATATGACGTGTTGGAAGAGCGAGGTTTCATTGAACAGGGGACGCATCCTGAAGAGCTTCGGGAACTTTTGGGCAGAGAGTCTGTAACGTTCTATATCGGTTTTGATGCCACGGCATCAAGTCTAACCATGGGGCACCTAATCCCACTCATGAGCATGCTACACCTTTATAGAGCTGGGCATCGCCCCATATTTCTGCTCGGTGGAGGAACCACCATGATTGGAGACCCGTCGGGCAAATCAGATATGCGGCAAATGCTAACTACCGAAACAATTAATGCTAATGTAGAGAGTTTTCGGAGACAGTTTTCCAAGTTCGTGAACTTTGAGGATGGATCAGCCATTTTGGAAAACAACGCCAACTGGCTCTTGGATCTGAATTTCATGGAGTTCATGCGAGAGGTGGGAAGACATTTCTCTATTAACCGTATGCTCACCATGGAAACGTATAAATCTCGTCTGGATTCAGGCCTTACCTTCTTGGAGTTTAGTTATCTTTTGATCCAATCCTATGACTACCTGGAGCTGTTCCGCCGTCACAACTGCAGGCTGCAAATGGGCGGCAATGATCAATGGTCGAACATTATTGGCGGTTACGAATTAGTGCGCAAGGTAGAAGGAGAACCTGTCTACGGTCTTACCTTAAAACTTCTTACCACCAGTGCCGGAACGAAAATGGGCAAGACAGAAGCCGGGACTATTTGGCTCGATGTGGATCGGACGAGTGCTTATGACTTCTATCAATACCTACGCAATGTCGACGATGCGGACGTTGAGCGCATGCTTGCTCTTTTAACCTTTTTGCCCATGGAAGAAGTGCGCCGCTTGGGTGCTCTGGAGGGCTCTGAAATCAATAGCGCAAAAGAAATCCTCGCCTTTGAAGTGACGAAGTTTGTTCATGGTGATGAAGAAGCCGCAAAGGCTCAAGCCACCGCAAAGGCCCTTTTTGCAGGTAGTGGAGTTGATGAGAATATGCCCTCGACTACTCTTTCTAAAGCAGACTTTGAAGATGGAATAGACATTTTGAGCTTGCTCACAGAAACAGGTTTGGCATCGAGCCGTAGTGAAGGGCGACGTTTGGTGCAACAAGGGGGCGTAGCCCTAGGAGATGAGCGAGTGGAAGATATTGACTTGTTGGTGACGCATCTGCATTTTCCTGATGGCGAATTAGTTATTCGCAAGGGGAAAAAGGTCTACCACCGGGTCGTATTACAATAATCGAATATGTGCAGCGGAAAGAAAGCTAGAATAACCTAGCTTTTTTTCTTGATCAAAAAGTAGTTTTCCGATAAAATAGTTCTATGTGATAATTATTAGCTTTGTGAATAAGTGAGGTGAATGAATTGACTACATCTGATTTAGTGATAGAGTTTGTTGAAACGCTACACGGGCTTAGGCGGTATAAAGGCTGGCACCATGGGCATCGCTTGCCTGTTCGCAAAAATGCTGTCGTGCTTTTAATGTTTCTTCAGCACCATCTTCCCGCGGACAGCCCAGGGCTCCAGCCTTCTGAGCTCGGAGAGCTATTAAAATTAACGCGCCCAACGATCACGACATTGGTTAACTCTCTTGAAGAACATAGTTTAGTAGAGCGAATCAATGATGATGAAGATCGTAGAGTCGTGTTTGTAAGACCAACAGAGGAGGGGCAAGCTTTGGTGCACCAAATGAAGGAAGAGTTTGCTAAAAGTATCGAGGAGGTCATGGATCACCTCGGGCCAGAAGATGGAAAAGAGTTAATTCGCATCACTCGTAAGGTGCGTGCCTTTTTAGAGGATCGGCAGAAGGCTCAAAGTGGGGGTGGATCGCAATGTGGAAACTGAAAAGCTACTTCAAACCTTACCTAGGCA
>DHNI01000112.1:0-1955 GCA_002409455.1 Firmicutes bacterium UBA5420
TGAACCGTCAGTGCTTCGTTACGGCGAGGTGCGGATGGATAAAAGATCTCTTCAACGATGGTTCTACCGGGAAGGTCAACTCTTTTGCTGGTAAAAACCTGTCTCCCCCTAGAATCTAGCGTAGGGGTGGAAATAGTAACAGTGGTTCGAGTACTCGATGTATTGGCAATGGCCACACTAAGTTCTTTGCCGTCAGACCAGGCAATAGCGGTAACATTACTACTAAGGTAACTGTCCTTAAGCGTAAAAGCCGATACCGGCACTGCACACATCAATAACACCAATGCTAAAATCGCAAATCTGCGCATAAGCTCACCTCTCAATAGGTATAATTTGTCAAGACTAGTAACGATAGATCACTGAATCCCCATATTGGCCTTCGAAAAAGTATGGTACATGATAGTCGTCATCCCAATTGCGATTGAAATAATGGTACATTTCTTCCTTAGTATACTCGTAAAGTTCAAGAGCTGTAATGTCACCAAACGGCGAATATTGATCCGCATCCCTGGTGGCTAGACCTTCCAGCAGAAAATACGTGAATACACTATGACCCAGTCTGGGATCATAGGTGACCATTTGCCCATCCTGGGCTCCAGCGAGTACTGTGTAATCGGTATGCCTTCGGAACACAAAAGGTGTAAAAGGCTTACCATCTGCCATAGTAGCAGAGTGAGCACCGTCGATGATTAGTGTAACATTATTACCAGGGAATCCCCTCACCCAACTTTCCAGCTCAACATCTGTGATGATCTTGTTCTCATTAAAACTACCATCATCATCCGATGGGCTCAAAAAGTCCACACCTGCATTACCAGAAAAATAAATCACTAGATAATCATCAGAGCTTCTTGCTCGGCGTGTGAATTCTTCAATCTGAGATTGAATCTTTCTTCTAGAGGCATCATTATTAATTAACAACTTCCCCACAACCTCCAGCTTGTTGCCTGTAACCAAGGTTCTATACATAGCTTTGGCATCCTCCACTGGCCCGTCAAGTAAACCACTTTCGTACCTATAGTCGTCAATTCCGATGACAATATGGTACCCCGTTCCCCTAGTAGAAGCGGTACCCTTAGGCTGAACTAGCACTGTTAAGCGGTTCGTATCACCCGAAGGAATCGTTACTGACTGCCGATGTATGTCGCCGCTAATTCCCGCATGGCTAACGGATAAGGTATAAGATCTGGCTGAAAGACCCGTCATCCGGAAAAACCCATCCGAATCCGTATAGTCGAACCGATCCCCAATTTGCACAAACGCATCCGCAACAGGAATTTGCGACCCGGCATAACGAACATAGCCCTCAATATTGCCGTAGCCAGGAGAGCCCCCACTTCCAGTGCACCCCGTCATCACTATTGATACCAAAACCAAGAAGATCAGATACGAATATCGTTTCATCACTCCACACGCCCCTTCTAGGTCATCCCACGTTATATATATCGCATAGATTCCAGTTTTTCTGGGCTTTCTGACCAATATTGCTCTGTTTTTATTATCGACAAAAATTCTCATTTAGTAAAGGGTATAGAAGGAAAAAGATTATCTATCAGAAAATATGCCCTAGAGCATAAAAGGAGTTGGACGAATGTCGAATGAAAGACTTGTGATTGGCTATGTCACAAGCAATGCCCTGCCCTCTGTGACACCTGAGGACGCTCAGAAAATGACCCACATCAATGTGGCTTTTGGCCATGTGAAAAACGCACGAGTCACTGTGACCGCCACGACTAATCTAGATACACTATGCAAGCTACGCCAATATAATCCCAAGCTCGGTATTTTCCTTTCCTTGGGAGGCTGGGGTTCAGGTGGGTTTTCCGAGGCCGCAGCAACCGCCGAAGGGCGACAACCCATGGCCGAGACAACACTAGAAATCCTCAGAGCACTTAAACTAGACGGAATTGATGTTGATTGGGAATACCCCTTCTACAGCGTTGCAGGCATAGCGA
>DHNI01000112.1:2248-2862 GCA_002409455.1 Firmicutes bacterium UBA5420
AAATGAATGAAGCCGTGCAGTATCTAGACTGGGTTCAGCTCATGACCTATGACATGCGAGGCGGCTTCAATTCTCTAACTGGCCACCACACCAATCTTTACACACCCACTGGTGACCTCTTTAGAATCAGTGTGGATGCATCGGTTAGCTGGTTCGTGCAGGCCGGAGTTCCTAGAGAGAAAATTGTCATCGGGGCTGCCTTCTACTCTCGCTTGTGGCAGAATGTGCCCAACACTAACAATGGGCTTCATCAAATGACCGCGGGTTGTGGTGGATGCGGCCCCATGTATACAGATCTTGCCTCAAAGTACATCAACAAGAACGGATTTGTGCGCTTTTTTTGATGACGAGGCCAAAGCCCCCTATCTCTTTGATGGCCACACCTTCATCACCTATGAAGATGAAGAATCTCTAAAGGCCAAATGCGCTTACCTCACAGAACAAGGCCTGAAAGGAATCATGTTTTGGGAATACAGCTGTGATCAAACAGGAACACTTCTTGACGCACTTTGCCGTTCCATCTTCTAGACCCACGAATGCGCTCCCTCCAGTACATTTTGTGCTGGAGGTTTTTCTTAGGACTCTCACTCTCCCCTACTCGGCTTTTTCCAGAA
>DHNI01000112.1:3034-5691 GCA_002409455.1 Firmicutes bacterium UBA5420
TACTCGGCTTTTTCCAGAAAGCAATTGACAACTATATCGTGAGGTGATATAGTTTTGCTACGGGAGGCGATATAACATCCTACGTTACAACTAATCCTGATATACTGAAAGGAGTGAGCCCATGTCCGCCGAAGATCACGGAGCCCTCACTGAAGCAGTGTTTTACATCCTTTTGGCCCTTCATGAGCCCAGACACGGATATGCCATCATGCAAGGAGTGCAAGAGTTGACTAAAGAGCGAGTGGTGCTAGGGCCAGGAACCTTGTATGGTGCCTTAAGCACACTTGTTGAAAAAGGATGGATCAAAGCACTCCAGGACGACAAAAACTCCCGCCGTAGAGAGTACGTTGCCACTGACCAGGGCAAAGCCGTCTTCCAGGCCGAACTGGAGCGTTTGGAAGAGCTGTTAACCCACGCAAGATTGATTTTAGGGAGGGAAGAATCATGAAAAAACGCGTTTTTAGGTTTTACGCAAATTATGAGAAAGAAGAGGCTTGGCTCAACGAGATGGCCGCCTCGGGATGGCACTGTGTTGACTACCTGTTCGGCCGTTACCTCTTTGAGAAAGGAGAGCCAGGGGCCTACATCTATCGTATTCAATTGCTAGAATACTACACCAACCACGCTGAAAGCGTAACATATCTGGAGTTTCTGGAAGACGCGGGTGTCGAGGTCATTGCCTCCCACCTACGCTGGGTATATCTCCGTAAAAAGACAGCAGATGGCCCCTTTGAACTCTTCTCTGACAAGGAATCACGCATCGCCCATTACAAGCGTATCATCTACATGCTGCTTCCCTTAGCCCTATTCAATTTTCTCTTTGGCACGGGGCTACTCGGACGCGTCAGACCTATAAATTCCCTGAACTTGGGGGCTGCCCTATTGCTGGCCGTTCCTATTATCAGCTACTTTAAACGCTTACAGACATTAGAGAAAGAGAATCAAATCCGCGAATAGCGTATCCTTAAGGAGGAGAACTTCAAATGTCCCAGCGCCATTCGGTTTACAGTGTAAACATTCTTTTCTTAGTCGTGCTTGTTCTGCAATTGCTCAACTTTTTTATCGCAAGTTTGTCGCAGTATCCACGCCTGATTCTCAATGAGTTTCTGTTTGTACTTGTGCCCTCACTACTCTATTTGCGCTGGGCGGGCCTACCTTTCGGCGAAACGGTGCGCCTTCGTAGCCCTGGCTGGCGAACTGCTGTGGCCGGTCTTCTTATCGGAGCCGGGCTTTACCCCATCTCGATCATTAGTGGGGCCATCCTTCAGATGCTTCTCGGTTATAGCATTGCCGGAACGGAAACACTACTACCCCAGACTACTACAGAGGGTGTACTAGCCATCATTGCCTATGCGGTGATGGCTCCCCTCTGCGAAGAGATCTTTGCTCGGGGAATCATCCAGCAGGCCTATGAAGACCGCTTTGGGCCGGGAAAAGCCATCCTTTTTGCTGGTGGGTTGTTCATCGTTTTCCACCTCTCGCTACTGCAAGGGATCATTATCATTCCACTCTCCCTTGCCCTAGGCTACGTCTATTGGCGTAGTGGCTCCCTTGTGGCCAGCATCCTGACACACTTCGGGGCCAATGCCATGGCCGCCCTAGTCGTTACAAGCAATGTCTTCTGGAAGGATGCCCCCTCAGTCTTGATATCTCCACTAAGCGCGGGAGTTGGTCTACTTCTGACCATCGCGGGATTCTGGCTCTTAAGACGAAGCACCAACCCAGCTACGGCCAAGCCCAGCGAAGTACGATCAAAACACTTAAAACGCGCCTGGCCACTACTCCTTGCCGGTTTATTATATCTCGTCGTTATTGGATATGAGTTTACCATAGCCCGCTTTCCAGAACGATTTCAGGATCCCGTCACAGTAGGAGCGGCTCAATTAGAGAATGCCACCGAATGGGATTATGCGATGCAAAACGCCGCAGGCGACGCTGTTGCTGAAGTACACTGCCGTCTAGAACCAGAAGGAGATACCATCATTTTGCACTGGGACTCGGTGCATCAAGCCTACGACGTGCAAACACCAGGGGGGCGCTATATGGGTGGTAACGTTACAAGAGAGGAAAAAGTGTCTTTCAGGGAAGTTGACGGACAGCCGTTACAAGGAACACTCCTCGCGCAATTCGACTGGGGAAGCAGTGAAATGCAATGGGAGTTTGATGGCGGGCAGTTCCTCATCCATTACGAAAATTCACAGCAGCCTGATGAATCCTTTGCGTTGCCTTTGGAGGACAATGGCCAGAGTTTTGTCTTGGAAAGCACCAGTTGGCCTTGGGTTCTCAGTTCACTACCTTTTGCTTCGAATTACGTTGGATCCGCCTATTACTTCAAACCCTATACTTGGCGTCAAGCAACACAGGATAACGGCCCAGTTCTAGAACGCGTCGTAGTTTCCGTGACAGGTCCAGAAACGCTAGGGACGTCTACAGGATCTCTGCAAGCCTGGAAGGTGACAATAGGCCAAACGGAGACAGCCTGGTATTCAGTTGACGCCCCCCACGTTCTGTTACAACACCATAACGGATTTGAGACTATGGTACTAGTAACACATTAGACTGCAAGCGGGCCTTTTTCTTCGCGAAATTGCATGTAATGCAAACGGGCATAGAGGCCCGCCTGACTTAGAAGACTTTCGTGCGTTCCTTCTTCCACA
>DHNI01000112.1:5808-11136 GCA_002409455.1 Firmicutes bacterium UBA5420
CGTGCGTTCCTTCTTCCACAATGTTTCCTTGATCCATAACCAAAATTCTGTCCGCATTCTCCACCGTAGATAATCGATGGGCAATCACAATGGATGTGCGTTTTTGTAGTAAATCATCTAGTGCCTCCTGCACCAATGCCTCTGATTCGTTATCCAGGGCTGAGGTGGCTTCATCTAAAAGCAAAATGTCAGCATCCCTAATGATGGCGCGGGCGATGGCGATCCTCTGTTTCTCTCCACCGGATAAGAACACGCCCCGTTCCCCCACCAGGGTTTCATATCCTTCTGGTAAACGTTCGATAAACTCATGGGCATTGGCTTGTTTAGCCGCCATGATGATTTGTTCATCGGACGCTATCAGACTGCCATGGGCAATGTTCTCCCGAATTGTTCCACTAAATAGATAGGGTTCTTGCGGAACCAAGGCAAAAAGCTCGCGGATCTGTTTTAAGGTGTATTCACTTGCTGGTTTCCCCATCATGGAAATACAGCCAGTCTGAGGAAAATTGAAACCCAAAAGCAATTTGAAAAAAGTCGATTTACCGCCGCCGCTTGGGCCCACAATGGCCACAGTTTCGCCCTTGGCAATGGATACATCCAAATTCTTGATGACCTCGATAGAGCCGTCGTAGGAAAATCCCACATTGCTGAGGGTAAGTGCTGCTTCATCATAACAATCTTCCACGGCCAAGGGATAGTATTCAGGTTCTTCTTGTTTAGCGAGTAAATCATTGATTCTGTCTAGGCCAGCTAAGGAACTCTGCAGCTCATTATAGTATGTCCCTAGCGATAGGAATAATTGGGACACTCCACTCTGCAGTTGAACTAAAGCTAATATCGTACCAAGTGAAACGTAGCCTTGGCTCATAAACCAACCACTAACAATAATGAAACCAAGAAATGAGCTAGTCCAAGAGAAAATGTTTACTCCTTGGTAAACAGCACTAATGCGGACTCGTTTTTCCGCCTCTTGCCTAGACTGATCATTATAGCTTTTGAAGCGTTCCACTATATGCGCACCGCTATTGAAAAGACGAATGACCTGGTAACCTCCAATGATATCTGATGTTTTCTCCGTTACTTTTGCCAATGTCTCTTGGAGGGCATTACTGGCCTTTTTCAAAGGTTTAGCAAAACGGGAAACCAAAAATACCATGAGAAGTTGATAGGCAATCAAACCCAGTGAGAATCGCCAATCCAGCAAAAGCATGGCTACCGCACAACCAATTCCATTGAACAATATTCCGCAAACCTGCTGCAACTGCTCTTTATACAATGCTTCTGTAACTTGAATATCATTTGTTCCACGAGAAATGTAGTCCCCAGTGTGGGATTGTGCAAATTCGGTTTGATCTAACTGGATTAGTTTATTTAGGACAGTCTCCCGCAGGCGAGCTGTTGTGTTTAAGGCTGCCATATCCACCAAGTACTTACCCAGGGGTGTAAGTATAGCTAATAGGCCTGTCAACAAAAGAAATTGAAAAACAATAGGAAGTACTAGGCTGGCATCATAAACCGCTTTGTCAAATATCTCTATGGAGAGATTTGCCACAACAATATTACTTAAAGGGCCAGTTAAACCCAACAGGAAAGTTCCCACTAAGTACTTCGCTTTATGCTCTCTGAGTAAATGAAACATTACCTTGTACGCCCCCATCTATGCCACCCCGCTTGTTTGATAGAGTTTTGTGTATGTACCAGCTTGTGCAATCAGCTCAGCATGGGTTCCCGCTTCGACAATCTTGCCTTGATCTAAAACGAAAATGCGATCTGCGTTTTGAATCGTCGACAAACGATGGGCAATCACAATTGTTGTTCTTCCGTCCATCGCTCGTTCTAAAGCTTGTTGAACTACATACTCCGACTCGGTATCCAATGCCGATGTGGCTTCATCGAGCAAAAGTAGCTCCGTGTCATGTAAGATAGCTCGAGCAATCGCGATTCGTTGCTTTTGCCCTCCCGACAATGTAGCCCCACGTTCTCCTACAAGCGTGTTGTACTGCTCCGGTAATGACATAACAAACTCATGGATGTTTGCTTTTTGAGCAGCCAAGATAATTTCATTCATGGATAGATCATTTCGTCCTAGGGCAATGTTCTCTTTAATCGTGATTGGGAATAGAAAGGTGTCCTGAGAAACAACGGCTATGTTCGTACGTAATGCTTCGAGATTCCAATCTTCCACAGGCTGTCCAAACAAACGTATTTCCCCGCTATTCTGCTGATAAAATCCAGTAATTAGCTTGAAAATCGTTGATTTCCCGCCACCACTTGGCCCTACAATAGCTACCCTTTCGCCACGCGAGATGGAAAAGGTTAAATCCTGCAGCACGGGCTCTGCTTTGTAGGCAAAATCCACCCCGGAAAACTCTACAATTTGGGAGGCTCCAATGGTATACCCCTTCCCTGTTGTTCGTTCCACATCCAGATCAATGATTTCATAGAGCCGCGCAAGGGCAGCCAGAGCCCCTTTATAACTTGCATAATGATTTGGTACTTGCCCTAAAGGCCAGGTCAAGTTGTTTAAAAGATTGGTAAATGCCAATAACCCACCGATACTCATTATTCCTCTATTAATCAGAAAGCTTCCCAAGGCAAAGGGCATTAGAAACGGTAGAAATGTTAGGACAGTAGATACTCCAGA
Source organism: Firmicutes bacterium UBA5420 (assembly GCA_002409455.1). Lineage (GTDB taxonomy): Bacteria > Bacillota > Limnochordia > Darwinibacteriales > Darwinibacteriaceae > UBA5420. The sequence continues at coordinate 8,453 of DHNI01000112.1, forward strand.
TAGTAATGCTCTCCTAGCTGCAATCATCTGCCCTTTATGAACCGCTTCGTTAACTCGAAAGGCAAACGTATCACTCAGTTTTTCCTGCAAGTTAAAGGCTTTGACAATTTCCATTCCGCCCAGAATATCCTGACTGGATGTATTGACGTTCGCTAACTCCTCTTGCAGTGACTTATTGTAGGCTTGTAGAGGTGTGGATATTTTGATGGTTGCAACCATCAAAATAGGGATAAAGATGATGCAGGCTAAAGAAAGCTGCCAACTTACATGCATCATGTAGACTAACGAAGCAAAGGCCGTTAATGGCCGGGCAAGCAATAGATAACCATCCAAATCCAAAAATCGCTTCACTGCCTGAAGATCATTAGTTAATTTTGACAAACTGTCTCCACTATGCATCGTTTCTAAAGTACGGATGGGTAAAAAGGCAAACTGTTTTGTGGCATTGTACCTTAAATCAGCTGTCGCTTTTTCACTTAAAGTACCCCTTACCCGATTTCGAACATACCCCAATGTTGAATTCAAGAAAATTACTAGGATCAAGCCATATGCAAAAAAAACATATCCTTCGGCGCCGAAAAAACTTCTGTCAATTCCTTCTTTGAATAAGTGGGCTAATCCGATACTAAATGCCGCTTCAATGACCATAATAATTGGCAAAAGCGCGACAAGCCTACCTGATTTTCTGTCATTGAATAACATTCTCCGAAATAGATTTTGTCCTTGCACATCATCACCCCTATTCAAAATCATTGTACTATGGGCAATAAAGCCCATATTCCGCTAAACTAAGGGTCATTAATGTGAACTTGATTCGTCAAGTCGCGTGAATCGCGTGATAATTGTGTATACTATTCAGCCAGAAGGATATTTTTCTGTCATGCAGAATACTCTCCCATACGCAAAGTGGGGGCGATTAGGTATGGATAGAATCAAAGAATTGGGATTAGACGTTAGAACGTTCTTCAATGCCAAACCGGCGTTCATAGCTGGTGTTCTAGATACAATGCAGGTGCCCAAATTTATTGATTCAGCCATTGGTGCAAGGAAGCAGACAGGGCGGCCGCAGAAGATATCTGATGGAACCATCGCTAAACTAATGCTGATTAATATCTGTGACAACCATCATCCGCTCTATCGACTCAAGGAATACTTCTTAGATAAAGATGTTCAGCTCTTAGCTGGCGAGCACGTTGGGCTTGATTTACTCCATGACGACCGCTTTGGCGATCTTCTGGATCGAATGTTTGAGGCTGGGCCTAGAGCTATCTTTAGTGCCATTGCCACAAATGCTTTTCTCCAATACGGTCTTAGTATTCGCAGTCTCAACTACGATACGACCTCGAAGGTCATGTGGGGAGAGTACGAGGGTGATGACGGACGTATTGGCACCATCTCCATTACCTTCGGTCACAGCAAGGATAAACGAGGGGACAAGAACCAACTTAAAGTCGGTCTCGGTACCGCTGATGGCGTTATTGTTGATGCTAAGGTTCTCTCAGGAAACACCGATGATAAAACCTACAACAACGACGCCTTAGACGATGCAGATGTTTTGCTAGATCGGCATGGCGTCGATCGCGAATCGTTTTACTATGTGGCCGACAGCGCATTCTTTACTGAAGCCAACATAGAAAAAGCAAAGGATCACCGAATTAAGTTCATTACGAGGGCTCCTGAAACGGTTACGGTAACCAATCAACTGCTCGACCAAGCATGGGAGCGCCCAGAAAACTTCCTGAAACTGCAACTCAAGAACAATCAAGGCCAGCTCTCCGAGTACATGGTTCAAGAATTTGATGACGCCTATCGCAAAACACCCTGTAAATTTGCTGTCTGCTATTCCCCAAGCCTAGAGAAGGAGAAGCAAAAGACAATGACTCGGCGTATCGCCAAAGAAAAAGCGGAACTTAACAAGTTGATTGCGCAATATGCCAAAAGGGACTATGCCTGTCAACCTGACGCCGAGAAGGAAATTGCAGTGTTTACTACCAAAAAGTTGCCAAAAATCCAATACCATAGAGTGGACTTCCAGATTGTTCAAGAAGAAAAGAAAGGCCGTGGTCGTCCTAAGAAGAACCAACCTGACGATGAAAAACACTATATCTACAGGCTCTTGCTGAGTATTGAATTAGACGAAGCTGGTGCAACCCAAAAGTTAAAGAGAAATGCAACCTTTGTTCTGGCTAGCAATGATCTGGAGCTCTCCGCGGAACAAATTCTGACAGAGTACAAGACCCAAAGTAGTGTGGAGAAGAAGTTTCAACAACTAAAGTCACCGCACTTTGTCAACTCGTTGTATCTCAAAAAGCCTGAACGCATTGAGGCTCTGGTTTACATAATCCTCATTGCTATGATGGTTCTGTCAGTAGTAGAGCGTGTAGTTCGCCGTGAGATGGAGACGGAAAATGCGGTTGTGATTGGCCCTGGCAAGGTTAAAATGACAAGACCCACCCTGCGTGCTATTGTCGACATCTTCGGTTATGCGCCGGTCAATCGCTACTCTTATGAGGGTCAAGTCTCGCGGGCATTGCTAGAACCACTTAATGATAGCCAGGGCAAGATACTGCGCTATTTGAGAATTCCAACTAACATTTTCACCGAAACCTAAGGGCAGATCAATAATTCGGGAAGTCTACATTGTGTTTAGCGAAATATGGGATACAAGGCCAGAAACCATGGAA
>DHNI01000153.1:0-3184 GCA_002409455.1 Firmicutes bacterium UBA5420
GTTAGGGAGTATTGTATGTGGATTCGAAATCAGTAAGGAGTGGATACGTTGGACGTTCGTTTTTATGATCCTGGTGCAATAGATGAAACGAAGATGAGCTATGCTGTAATCGCCAGCCAATACGAGGGAAAATGGCTTTTCGTACAGCAAAAGACCAGGAGTACCTGGGAAATCCCAGGGGGACGCAGGGAACAAGGCGAATCTATCTGGCATACAGCCCAGCGCGAGCTCTATGAAGAGACGGGTGCTCGCGAGTATGAGCTGAGAGAGATCTGTGACTATTCGGTTACACGCGAGGAGACCCGCCATGGGCGCTTGTTTTTTGCTGAGATAACGGATCTGGGATCCTTGCCCGAATCGGAGATCGCTAGAGTCTTGCTACAAGAAGCTATGCCTGACAAACTTACCTATCCTGAGATCCAGCCCCTTCTGCTAAAGAGGGTGATCGCGGAACTGGGGACAATTGTTGAGGTTAACAAGGAAAATCTAGAATCCTGGATTCAGATGGGGTTATTGCTGTGGCCAGATCATTCGTTTAAGGAAATGAAGGACATTTTCTTAGGCATAGTACATTCTGAAAAAGAAACTGCCTTTTTGTGTCGTGTTGGTCAGGCATATGTGGGTTTTATCAACGTCTCCGTTCGTGTTGATTATGTAGAAGGCTCTGATTCGAGCCCTGTTGGCTTTGTAGAGGGAATCTATATAAAGGATTCTTACAGAAAACAGGGGATTGCCAGGAGGCTTATGCAAAAAGGTGAGGAGTGGGCTTTCGGTAAGGGATGTACCCAAATGGGTTCTGACATCGAAGAGCATAATGGGGGGAGCTATGACTTTCACACCAGCGTTGGCTTTCAAGAAGCCAATCGGATTATCTGTTTCATCAAGGATATTGTCCGTTAGAAGGGTTGTTCACTCCCTTTTCTGTATGGCCTTATTCCAAAGACTAGGAATTCCGTCACTTTTGTCGAATAGATGAATAATTCTGTGCTGAGGAGGGTTGTTTACATGAAGGGGATATCTGACCAGTTAATTGCGAACATGCACCTTGTCTTTTCGCTAAGCGAAGCTGTTCTTGACGCCACTGGTGTGCCTGTGGATTTTAAGCTGATCGAGCTTAATCCATCCTTTGAAGCTGTCTTTGCACAAAATAGAACCGCTGCCTTAGGCAAGAACATGTCGGAGTGGCTCTTTCAGGCGGATAAGGTTCCTGCAACGTGGCTTCATGCTTTTTCGGTGCTACTCACACAAGGCGGCAGAAGGGAATTTGAGGAACTCCTAAAAGTTAACTCACATTGGTTCTTTGTTACGGCCTTTGCTACTGAATCAGGCCACCTGGTTGTACTTTTACATAATGCGTATCGATTTCGCCAGGCCCAGCTCGAGTTCGAGAGGATCCAGGGGACACTGGAGGATTCGTTAGAAACCAGCCAGGCCTTTAGTCAGCGTGTTTTTGACAATAACCCAAGTGCAATCATTATCTATGAGGTGCAGGGGGCGGGAGCTACAGGCTATGACTATCTGATTCGCAGTGTGAATCCTGCTGCTTTGGAAATTGAGGGTTGGCGCAGGGAAGAAGTGTTAAACCAGCCGCTAGGCGTGGTTAGGCCTGGCGTTGATGAGTTCGGCATTATTGATGTATTTCGTAAAGTTTGGGAGAGCGGCGAAACCGCGCATTATCCTGCCAGCATTTATCGTGAGGACGAAGAGCAGCGCTGGTTCGAGAATATTGTGTTCAAGCTAACTACGGGAGAGATTGTTGCAGTCTATAGCGATGTCACTGAAAGTAAACAAGCAGAGCTTGCCCTTTTTGCAGAAAAGGAAAAGCTAAGAGTCACTTTGTATTCCATAGGTGATGCTGTCATTACCACCGATCTACAGGGGAAAGTGGAAATGCTAAATCCAGTGGCCCAAGATCTAACGGGTTGGACCCAAGAAAAGGCTACGGGTCAACCCTTATCTCGGGTTTTCGATATCTACAACGAGGTCACCGGGGAGCCCTGTGAGAACCCAGTACAGAAAGTGCTCAAGACGGGCAAGGTGGTAGGCCTAGCTAACCACACAGTGCTGAAATCCAGAGATGGTAAGCACAGGGCCATTGATGACAGTGCTGCGCCTATCAGAAATGCGCAAGGCGATCTCTTGGGGGTTGTTCTAGTCTTTCGAGATGTAACGGAGATTAAGGAACGAGAAGCAAGAATCGAGTATTTGAGTTTCCGAGATTCGTTGACAGGACTGTACAATCGTGCCTTCTTTGAAGAAGAATACAGAAGGCTTGATAAGGACTCCTACTATCCATTAACGTTAATTATGGGTGACCTCGATGGGCTGAAATTGATCAACGATGCTTTTGGCCATCATGCGGGCGATGAGGCTCTGAACAAAATTGCAGATATTATTCGCAGTTGCTGTAGAAGAACGGACATTGTATCTAGGTGGGGCGGCGATGAGTTTGTGATCTTACTTCCCAATACTCCACACGACAAAGGCGCAAGAATCTGTGATCAAATTAAGATTTTAGCTTCTGCTTCCAAGGTTGCAGACACCGAGCTTAGGATCTCGCTAGGGTGCGCTACAAAAGTGGATCACAATGAGTCGCGCGCAGATGTTCTAAGGCGAGCTGAAAACAACATGTTCAAGGCTAAGCTTTTGGGTGCTAAGAGCTACCGTAATGTTGTTCTTGCTTCTATTACCAAGACTCTTTTTGAGAAGAGCTGTGAAACAGAGGAACACGGCATTCGGCTTGGAGAGCTTTGTAGGAAGATCGGGGAAACACTGGAACTTACAGGTGTAGAGTTGGACGAACTCGAGGTGTTCTCCATGCTACACGACATTGGGAAGATTGGGATCGCAGAGCACATCTTGCGTAAACCCGGTCCCTTAACATCCGACGAGTGGAAGATTATGAAAAAACATCCCGAAATTGGATATCGAATCGCCAGTACTGTTCCGGAGCTTGTCAACATCGCTGATCTCATTCTAGCCCACCATGAACGATGGGATGGTGGTGGTTACCCTAAGGGCCTGGTTGGAGAGGAAATCCCACTACTCTCCCGGATTTTGGCCGTTGTGGATGCTTATGATGCCATGACGCAAGACAGACCTTACCGCAACGCACTATCGACCTTGGAGGCCAGGGAAGAACTACGAATCAATGCTGGTACCCAGTTTGATCCTCAAGTCGTAG
>DHNI01000153.1:3432-6174 GCA_002409455.1 Firmicutes bacterium UBA5420
CGGCGTTACGCAGACATCCCAATTCGCGATGAGCATCTAAAGACTTTGTTAGAAGCGACATTACGCGCCCCTACAGCGGGGAACATGATGCTTTATTCGATACTCATAATCAAGGATCAGGCCATGAAAGAGAAGTTGAGCAAGACCTGTGACAACCAACCCTTCATCGCCCGAGCCCCACTGGTGTTGGTCTTTTTGGCCGACTATCAACGCTGGTTTGATTATTACCGCATGTCCGATGTAGCCGAGCTTCGAGAACCTGATGTTGGCGATCTCTTCTTAGCCATGGACGATGCTTTGATCGCGGCACAAACAGCGGTTTTAGCCGCGGAGAGTTTAGGCATCGGAACCTGCTACATTGGCGATATTATGGAAAACTACGAGACCCATCGGGAGCTTCTAAATCTACCGGATTACGTTTTCCCTGCTGCCATGTTGACCCTAGGCTACTATCCTGAGAACTATGAGCCGAAGTTTAGGGGTCGCTTTGCAGAGGAATATATTGTGCATAACGAGAAGTATAGACATCTAGGTGATGAGGATCTGGCAAAGATGTTTGCTAATCTAGAGAAGAGCTTTTCGCCCAACAACAAATTCGGGGCCAAGAACATGGGGCAGTTCATGTATGCTCGAAAGACGGGAAGCGAGTTTGCCCGTGAAATGAGTCGTTCCATCAGAGCGGCACTTCAAAACTGGCGGGGGCGGGAGTTATAGGCAAAGCTGGATTAGGGGCGCATCTTCAGCGCCTTTTTGAATACTGTGGGCAGTGCAATCTCATCGAGCAAAGCTAAAGGCTGCCAGAGGTAGAGCGTGTCGTTTTCCCCTGGGGTGTAGAATTGGTTCATCACTTCATAGTGGAAAATGGTCATGAACCAATGTCGATGGGAAAAGACATATTCCATTTTGTAGATTGCTACGTGATCATTATCGCCCAAATCCTCGGCAACCTTGGGAGCAGCTTCGACCACTTGTGGGCTGTTTTCGTACCAGGGAAGTTCCCACATGCCCTGGAGGAACCCCCCTGATTGGCGTTTGCGAAGCAAAATGGTGTCCTGAGACTCCACAAGATAAAGCTTAACATCTACTGGCACAGGTGGCTTTGGTGCCTCTCGCACGGGAAGCTTCGAAACCTCGTCTTGTAGAAGGGCTTGGCAAGTACTAGAGATAGGACACTGTTCGCAGCGGGGGTTTTTGGGTAGACAGATCAAAGAACCCAGATCCATGAGGGCTTGGTTGAAATCTCCCGGGCGTTTTGTAGGTATCCGTTCTTCGAACTTTGCTTGAATCTGCGCTTTTGCCTTCTTGCGGTTAATGGGGTCGTGGATTAGAAAGAGGCGAGCTCCGATTCTTAGAAGGTTACCATCAATCGCCATCTCAGGCTGCCCGAAAGCCATGCTTAAAATAGCTCCACAGGTGTAATCGCCGATGCCCGGTAGCGATCGAAGGGCGTCCTTACGATCGGGAACCAAGCCGCCATGTTCAGCCACAACGATCTGGGCCGCTTGATGTAGCCTACGGGCACGGGAATAATAGCCGAGTCCCTGCCAGGAGGTGAGTACTTCATCTTGGGCTGCTGCAGCCAAATCATGTATGGAAGGAAAACGGTTCATAAACTTGGTATAAAGAGGAAGCACCGCTTCTACCCTGGTTTGTTGGAGCATGATCTCCGAAACTAATGTGGAATAAGGAGTGGAATCACGCCGCCACGGCAAATCTCGCCGATAAAGGTCGTACCACTCCAGCAGCATCTGGGCTAAAGTCACGGTAACATTTCTCCCTTCCCATGTGCATACAGTTTCTTTACCAGGGGACTGACTCCTCTTTGCAGATCAAAATGTGTAGGCAGAACCAGGTATAAGATAAGTGAATGGAAATGAGAAGGAACACAGGAGGTAGAGAAATGAAGGCATATGAAAGGCTTTTAAAATACACAAAGTTCGAGGCAGCATCTGATGGCACAAGTAACACATGCCCGAGCACGCCAGAACAGCTCGACTTTGGACGCGCTTTGGTTCAGGAAATGTTGGATATTGGGATTAAGGATGCAAATATGGATGAGAACGGCTATGTCTTTGGCACTATAGAGGCGAATATCGAGAACTGGAAGGGGCCAATCATTGGGTTTATTGCCCACATGGATGTGGTTCGAGATGTTCCTTTCCAAAATATCAAGGCAAAGGTTGTCGAGAACTATGATGGTAACGATATTGTGCTTAATCCAGAGAAAGATATTATCCTAAGTCCAGACGAGTACGACTCTTTAAGGAACTATGTGGGTAGAGATTTGGTTGTCACTGATGGCACTACGCTTCTTGGCGCCGATAATAGGGCAGGGATCGCAGAGATCCTCACCATGGCCGAGGTTTTACTGCGTGATCCAGATATAAAACATGGGACGATCAAGATTGGGTTTACCCCCGATGAAGAGATTGGCCGGGGAGCAAACCGTTTCGATGTGGAGCGTTTTGGTGCCGATTATGCGTACACCGTAGATGGAGGAGGCTTTGGTGAGGTAGAGTACGAGACCTTCAACGCCGCGACCGCTACTATTACGATTAAAGGCCAGAACATTCACCCGGGAACGGCTAAGAACAAGATGAAAAATGCATCCCTTATGGCCATGGAGTTTGATGGTCTATTACCTGCTGCAGAAAGACCAGCACATACAGAGGGCTATGAAGGATTCTACCATCTAATTGACCTTAAGGGCAGTGTGGAGAAAGCGACGTTGACGTATATCAT
>DHNI01000153.1:6384-18779 GCA_002409455.1 Firmicutes bacterium UBA5420
GGCTAAGTGGTTGAATGAGAGCTATGGAGAAGGAACGGTAGCTTACGAGATCGTGGATAGCTATGCGAACATGTCTGAGCAAATCAAACCACATTGGCATCTCATTGATACTGCCTATGAGGCCGTGCGAGAAGTGGGCGGCGAGCCTCATAGCATTCCCGTGCGGGGTGGTACCGATGGGGCGCGACTTTCTTTTATGGGGCTTCCTTGCCCGAACCTTGGCACTGGTAGTCATAATCACCATTCGAAGATGGAATACGCTTGTGTGCAAGCTATGGATAATTGTGTGGCTACACTGGTGAAAATTGCAGAAAAGTATGGAGCACGTGCGCAAGGATAGTTGTTGTGGAGCTTTAATCAGAGCAAAGCCTTCAGTTTGGCCGTTACTTCGTTCAGTTGCCTAGGCGAAAGGGTGCATATATACTTGGCATCCCGCCGCTCCAATCTAGGCTTTTTACATGATCAGTCAGAATGAGACCGGTGATCTCCAGCGATGTTGGCAGCTCTACCTCAAAAGGATATCCTTTTTTACGATTTGTGATGGGGCAGAATAGGGCAAGCCCCACCTTTTCGTTATACTCCCGAGGGGATATGCAGAGTGCTGGTCTGTGACCCGATTGTTCATATTCAGCTTGAGGCGAGAACTCTAGTTAATTGCTTTTGAATGGGGAGAGAAATGGGAGAGATTGGTGACCATGGGCTATTTAGACCAACGATTGAAGAACAAAACAATACTTATAACTGGTGCCTCGGGGGGTTTGGGCGAGCAAGTGGCCTATGAATCTGCTAGGCGAGGAGCGGTCGTGATCGTCACAGCAAGGCGAGAAGACCGCCTTATTGCCGTGCAGGAGAGATGCACAAAGTTTTCAGGCGCTGAAAGCTTTGCTTATGTGCTTGATGTAGGCGATCGGATGCAGATTTCTAAGGTATTGAATCGGATTATTGGAGAAATTGGGAAAATTGATGTTCTAGTCAACAGCGCCGGTTTTGGGCTGTTTGAACAGGCTTTGGCCACGCCCTACGGCGTCACGGAAGAAATGTTTCGGGTGAATGTACTTGGCCTGATTCAAATCTCTCAAAAGGTGGCCCTGGCTATGAAGCAGCGCGGCTCAGGTCATATCATCAATATTTCGTCTCAGGCTGGAAAGATGGCAACGCCGAAATCGGCTGTCTATGCGGGGACGAAATTTGCTGTGCGGGGCTATTCCAATGCGTTACGCCTAGAGTTGAAGCCCTTTGGAATTCATGTTACCACAGTGAATCCGGGACCCATCAAGACAGAGTTTTTCCATAAGGCAGACAAAGACGGATCGTATCTCGCTAAACTGAATCACTGGGTGCTAGATCCCGAGGACGTTGCCAGACGGATCGTGGATAGCATGTTAACCAACAGGCGCGAGATCAATCTCCCTCGGCTGATGGAAGTGGGCGCCAGGCTTTACACCATATTTCCTCATATCGGTGATTACATGGCTAGCACTATATTTAATCGCAAATAAGGAGGGTTCTTCGATGACTGTGGTAGCGAAGCTTAACCCACCCTTGAAATGGGCTGGAGGGAAGCGATGGCTTGTACCCCACCTAAGTGCGCTGTGGGAACCTTATCACGAGCTTAGATTAGTAGAACCTTTCTGTGGCGGGCTCGCTGTAGCTTTGGGTTTGGCACCAAAGCGTGCTCTACTCAACGACATTAACCCCCATCTGCTCAACTTCTATAGATGGCTGCAAAAAGGCCTCGTTATTTCTTTGGACATGGCGAACGACAAGGACTTTTACTACCGCTCTCGTACTCGGTTCAATGAGCTAATTAAGGCCAAAGCATTCAACACGCAAGAGGCGGCGGAGCTTTTTTATTACCTCAACCGCACTGGTTATAATGGATTATGCCGCTTTAACAAGAAGGGTAAGTTCAATGTCCCCTTTGGCCGCTATAAACGAATAAATTACGTACGTGACTTTCGAGGATATCGCACTTTGTTCAAAGCATGGGAGTTCAAAATGGGTGATTTTGAGGATCTCAAGCTCAGAAATGATGACTTTGTATATGCTGATCCCCCATATGATGTAGAGTTTACGCAATATGCCAAGCAAGCGTTTACCTGGGAAGACCAAGTGCGTCTCGCTAAGTGGCTCGCTCAGCATCCTGGGCCTGTGGTGGCTTCTAATCAAGCGACGGATAGGATCGTTGAGCTCTATTCTAGCTTGGGCTTTAAGCTCATGACTTTGGATGCACCGCGGCGCATTTCCTGTACTGGTGATCGCACACCTGCACGAGAGGTGTTAGTTTTGAAAAATCTTGTCCGAAGAGGAGGATCCCCCTGACTGCGAGAAAATACGATCGACAACTAGGCATCAGAACATCAGGTTTAAGGGAGTGGACTGGTATAAGTCATTACAATCGCTATGAAGCCACGCCCTACGAAGCTTTGGAAGCGTTGTTTCGATCATACACATTCAGAAAACATCATCGAGTTGTTGATTTTGGATGTGGGCGAGGAAGAGTCACCTTCTATATTCACAGGCACTTTCAGATTCCAGTTGTCGGAATCGAAGCTCATGACAAAACCTATGATGAAGCACTAAATAACAAGGCTAGCTATCGTGTGAAAGCGAAGCATATTTCTGCTCCAATTAGGCTGAAGTATGGGTTGGCCGAGCACTATGACGTTAAACCGCAAGACACTTGTTTCTATTTTTTCAATCCCTTTTCTAGCCAAGTGTTTAAGAAGGTAATAGCCAACATTCTGGCTTCAGTAGAGAATAAACCCCGTACGATTGATGTGATCTTATATTATCCCCTAGCGGAGTATAAAAAAGTTATGAGGAAATACCCCTTTCGCAAGCTGAATAAGATTAGGGTTCCTGGAGCCGAGGAAGCCCATGAAAAGTTCATTATTTACCGCCTGTTAGCGGACAGCCTGGATTAATAGAAAAAAGCTAAGACTAAAACTTAAATAATGGAGGATTCGCCAGATCCCTTGTCTATGATCGGCTTGCATAGCAAAATCCACAAGACAAGGGGTGTATTTGGTTTGAAAAAAGCGTATCGTTTTGGTGTTTTAGCGTTGGCACTAAGTCTGCTACTCGTCGGCTGTTTAGGGAGAGGTAGTGATACTAAGGAATACGACGTCTCAGGTGTGGTTGCTGATTGTTTGGGCATTGGAGTTGCCGGTGTAAAGCTTCTGGTCAAAGGAGCTGACATTGAGGAATTTGTAGCTGGACCAACAGGGGAGGACGGTAAATGGACTGCTTTAGGCTTAAAGGGTACAGTTGAAATTACTCCGCAGAAGGATGGATGGTTCTTTAAGCCGGATAGTCAAATTGTGACCAAGAAAAGTGACGCAGTCAACTTCTCGGGAGCCAGAGGATGTGATTTGCTCATCGTCATAGAAGGTGAAGGCAAAGTTACGCAAGAACTGGTTATGGCCGCTATGGGAGCAGAATCCTATCCCCGTATGACCCAAGTGCAGTTAACTGCAGAACCTGACTTTGACTGGTTCTTCTATGGTTGGGAAGGCGACATTCCTGAAGGAGTGGAAAAAGAGAATCCCATTATCATCACCATGGATGAGCCGAAAGAAGTCACCGCAATCTTTAGGGAAAAAACTAGGGTCAACGGTTACATTGATCTGGAGCATAGTTTCCCTGTAGCAGTTGAACAGACGCTAGGTGGAGCAAGTGCTGTGGCCTCCGCTAGAAACATGAAGACAGAAGGCCCCCTCTCCGAGAACGTTACTCCAACACCAGACTATCGTGAAAATGAGATCATTGTTACATTCGATTCTTCGCTGACTAGATCCGAACAAGAAGCACAATTGCGCTTGGCTGGTTGGCGAATTCTGGATACCATTGAAGTTCTCAATGCCCATTTGGTGACAAGGACTTCTGGTGGTGGAGTCGAAGCAGCAAGCACAATGAATGGCGTGCTCTCCGCTGAGATGAACTTTGACATCTACCTAGCGGAATTCAAGGTTCCCAATGATCGGTATTATGGCTCTCACCAATGGTGGCATTACGAGCAAATTCGCTTGCCCCAGGCTTGGGCTGTAACGACAGGGGATCGTAGTGTTCGCGTCGCTGTAGTTGATACTGGCATTAGCACCGAACATCCAGATTTGATTGCCAACGTAAACCTAGATCTAGGTGCAAGTTTCGTTATAGGGCAAGATGCAAAGGACATTGAAGACGAACATGGACATGGCAGCCATGTGTCCGGTACGATTGGTGCGGTCACCAATAATGAACTCGGTATGGCAGGGATTATGTGGGACGTAGAGATTATTCCAGTCAAGGTTTTTGGCCCAAGTGGTCGCGCCTCTAACTGGGAAGTGGTCAATGGAATGCTCTATGCAGCAGGCTTGTTGGACGATCAAGAGGATAAGCCATCTATTGGCAGGCCTGCCGATATTGTCAACATGTCCCTAGGCGGCCCCGGAAGCGAATTTCAGCAAGACGCTGTTGAACGGGCGATCGCTAATGATGTAATCTTGATTGCTGCCACCGGAAACGATGAGCGTAATCTAATCTCGTTCCCAGCACAGTATGATGAAGTGATCGCAGTTGGAGCAACTGGATACAACTGGGACGACGAACCAGAACTGGCCTATTACTCCAACACTGGCATGGAAATTGATGTGGTAGCCCCTGGCGGTGGTGTTATTCAAGGAAATCCCCTAGGCTACGTATGGAGCACAGGGGATGAGGGTTCCTACTACGGTGCTGCGGGAACTTCTATGGCTACACCACATGTTTCAGGCGTTGTGGGCCTGATGCTAGCTAACGGTATTCCCAAGAGCGAAGTCAGGGAAATTCTCCATCGCACCAGTATGGAACTTCAGGGTCGTCGAGGCTTTAACGATACCTTTGGGTATGGGCTAGTCAATGCCTATTGGGCAGTTAATGCCGTGGAAGATATGCGCATTATTCAGGGTCTCAGGGACGGCAGTGAGATCACTGCAGTTGCTGAGACAACTGTCCCCGTTAAGGGAGAACAATTCCGTATGGAACTCGTTCAGGGTGAGTATCAGCTCATTGCCTGGGTTGACGTGAATGGCAATGGTGTATTAGATACGAGCGACTATTATACCGAGACACCGATCCTAGAGTTTGGCTATGGCGAAGGTTGGAGCTGGACTGGTAGCGCCTCTGAAGTGGGCGATATGACAAATGAGCCTATTCCTATGCCTGATGAAGACGAAGGAATACAAGTCTTGTAGCCAAACCGATTGAAAACGAAGCAACACTGAAAGCATCAAGGCCCCGTTTTGGGGCCTTGGTTCTTTTGCAGGTAAATGGATTCATCTCTCGAAAGATACTATGTTAAACATTCAGTTCGAGGAGGCGGTCGCTATGGCTTACTATGAGATTTGCTATGGACTCCTGAAAGAAGAATGGGAGGCGCGTCAGTAGATCAGGGAGGTTGCAATGGATATCAACAGATTGATGGAGGCCTTAACAAGAGAAGAGAAGGTGGCTTTGGTCTCTGGGGCTGATCAATGGCATACGGCGGAAATACCTCGTTTGGGTATTCCTGCAATTATGGTATCTGACGGGCCCCATGGCTTGCGTAAACAGGCTGCAGAAGGAGATCGTCTAGGTATAGGTGAGAGCATTCCCTCCACTTGCTTCCCATCAGCTGCCACCAGTGCCAACTCCTGGGATCCTGACCTGCTCTTTGCCATGGGGGAGGCTATTGGAAAAGAGGCCAGGCAAGAAGGGATCTCTGTGGTACTGGGCCCCGGGATCAACATTAAGCGTTCTCCCCTCTGTGGGCGAAACTTTGAGTACTTTTCGGAAGATCCTTGGCTCGCTGGCGAATTGGCTTCAGCTTGGATTGAAGGTGTTCAATCGGTGGGCATTGGCGCTTGTGTCAAGCACTTGGCTGCGAACAATCAGGAACGTTGGCGCATGCTTAATGATTCCCTTGTTGATGAAAGGGCACTGAGGGAGATCTATTTGGCAGCCTTCGAAAAGGCTATCAAGAAGGGTGAGCCCTGGACCGTAATGCCAGCCTACAATAAACTGAATGGCACGTATTGCTGTGAAAACCACCAATTACTGAGTTCCATTCTTCGCACCGATTGGGGTTTTGCCGGTGCAACCATTTCTGATTGGGGTGCCGTAAATGATCCTGTATTGAGCATTAAGGCAGGTTTAGATCTGGAGATGCCGGCTTCGTATGGCGTCAGTGCAGAACAAATCGAGGAGAGCTTGGCCTCTGGGCGATTGACAGAGCTTATACTTAACCAATCGGTGCGGAGCGTCTTAGATTTGGTTTCAAAGGGTCAGGCAAAAAAACCTCAGTCTACGTGCGACTTAGAGGCCAATCATGCCTTAGCCCGGAAGATCGCGGCCGCTTCAGCTGTCTTATTAAAAAACGATCAGCAGATTTTGCCCCTATCTGCGCAACAGACCATAGCTGTAGTGGGGCAATTTGCCGAACATCCCCGCTATCAAGGGACAGGCAGTTCCTTGATCAACCCCACCAGACTTGATACCATCCTTGAGCTTCTAGAGTCGGAGGACGTTGAGTACACCTATGCCAAAGGCTATCATCTCGAACACGATGCGATCGACGAAGGCTTAATCAAGGAAGCGTGCGTGGCCGCAGAAGACGTAGATGTGGTGGTCGTTTTTGCCGGGTTGACAGCGAGATTCGAATCAGAAGGGTACGATCGTACACATTTGGAGCTTCCGCCAAGTCATAATGCGCTGATTCAACGCCTTGCCCAGGTAAACCCTAATGTAGTGGTGGTTTTGTCTGCGGGATCTCCAGTTGCTATGCCTTGGCTCCATGAAGTTAAGGGCGTTTTGCATACCTATTTAGGAGGCCAGGCAGGAGCAGGTGCTGCTTTGGATCTACTCTATGGCAAGGCCAATCCATCGGGGAAATTGGCCGAGAGCTATCCGCTAAAGCTTAGAGACTGTCTAGCCACGGAGTATTTTGCCTACAATCGGAACCAAACAGAGTATAGGGAAAGTGTTTTTGTAGGTTATCGTTACTATGATGCGGCAAATAAGGATGTACTCTTTCCCTTTGGTTATGGTTTGAGCTATACACAGTTTAGCTATGAGGATTTACAGTTATCTTCGCAAGAGTTTTTGGATACAGACTCTATAACGGTACGCTGCACTGTTAAGAATACTGGATCTATGGCGGGGGCTGAGATCATTCAATTGTATGTGGGCAAAACGGCTTCGCCCCTTTTCAGGGCCCCCAAGGAGTTGAAGGGTTTTCAAAAAATCGATCTGGAACCTGGTGAGGCCAAGACAGTAGAGTTTGTCCTTAATCCTCGTTCATTTGCTTATTACAATGTAGAAATCAAGGATTGGCATGTAGAAGCAGGGGAGTATCAGATCTGGGTAGGTGCGTCTTCGCGCGATCTACCCCTTGAAGCAACGGTTCAGATTGCATCAACGCAGCCAGAGGTTGCAGTGCCTGATTATCGCAGTAGTACTCCATCGTATTATTGCCTAGATGATCCGGAGCGGCGGATATCCAAAGAGGAGTTCGAGGCTCTCTACGGGAAGGATTTTCCCGCGCTTGATGGAGGACCTCGTCGTTTCCATAACAATTCGACGCTTCAAGATCTCAAAGCCACCATTCTTGGGCGTCTGGTGCTTCGTTTTGCCAAAAGGTATCTATGGAAGATGACGGGTGCCACCGATGAATCTGATCCTCTTTGGATCATGAGTTGGAGCAGTACACTCGAGATGCCTCTACGGTCTATTGTGGCCATGAGTGGAGGTACAATTCCGGCAAATCTAGTTCGAGGGCTTTTAGCTTGGGCTAATGGCGAACGTCTTCAGGCGTTGAAACACTGGACTTTTGGCTAGCTGTGATTGATGAAAACGATAGGCAAAGGGGACTTGTATGTTGAACGTGCGGCGCAGAATTCATGGATTGACCGTTACTACATTGGTGTTGATCATCTTTGTTTTAGTCTGTTCCACGGCTTTGGGTAGGGAGAGGGCAGACAAGTTTTTGGTTTTGCATCTAGATGCGGTTTCCTCTGCAGATTTCTTTGCAGAACTAGAGGCAGGTGGGCTCCCGAATATTGCAGAGCTCTTTCAAAATGGGCAGAAGGTGAAGCATGGTCTTACACTGTATCCCGGCGGAACCGAAATCATCATGCCCCGTATCAAGGAGGGCCTAGATAATTCGCAAGGCAACTCAGTCGGTTGGGGCTATCTAGATAGAGAAACAGGGGCAGAAATCGGTGATGTGCCGATCTTTCTTGAGATGTTCTCGGGGTTTTCGCGGAGAAATCGGCATCAGTTCGTAACGGGTATACCCGTGTTTCACCACTTAGCTGGGCTATCTATGCTAAATATTGAGCGGATTTGGGAAACCCAAGATGTTGTGGAGTTCTTTTGGTTTCACAGCGATGTCATGGGCCATCTCAGTGGACGCGAAGCGCATCTTAAGAGTATAAGAACATTTGACCGCTATCTAGGACTAGCAGCCCAGAGAGGTAAGCTTGATGGAGCGAATCTAGTTCTTTACACGGATCACGGTATGACAACAGAGGGTGTTGAGACAGTTAGGCATGAGACGATCATTACCCAGATTGTCCAAGATGAACTGCGGTATCTAGCTTATCCCAACATATATTTGCATGACCCAGGTCAAAAAGACCACTTGGCCCAAGAAATTGCAGAGCAAACGGCCATAGACATAGCGCTGATTAAGGTATCCGACGAGGTTGTTCGTGGGTATACAGCGCATGGGCATTTTGAGATCGCACATAAGAATGGAAGGTTTGCGTATCGTTTTGTGGGCGAAGACTATTTTGGCTATGCAGATCTAGGGTGTGCTGATACGTTTTTATCAAAAGACGAATGGTTAAGGCAGACGAAAGAACATATCTATCCGGCAGCACCGCCCAATTTGTTCAGTTACCTAAGCAATCCTCGTGTTGGCGACATTGTGACTATACTCAATCCTCCGAAGATTCCCTTTGCCCTCCGGGCCCAGCTCGGTAATCACGCGGGTCTCAAAGCAAGTGACCTAACAGTGCCACTTTTGGTGACAGGTCCCGCTTTTGAAGATTTGGCGTCGATTGAAGAGTTTTGGCTGCACGAACTTTACTCGGTACACTTACCTATGATCGATTTTCGGGCGAAGGCAAGTCGCGAACGGCACATGATCAATCTGAGCTACCCTGCAAGCGTCGAACTTACATTGTCACCAGCCTATAGGTGGCGCGCTGGCTTGGCCATATCAGAGCAGGGGACCAAACCCTGGCTAGAATATGACCTGTATAGCTCCTTTTTGACCAGAATATGGGTTGGGGCTCTGTTTGATGATCATCGCTTGAATTGGCAAATGCGAGTAGAGGGCTTCGTTGGAGACGTCGGCGTGAGCTGGCTCAAGCGTGGAGATCAAGAAGGGCAATTTCGCTTTCACTGGAGATTTGTTGAGCAAGCTGAAATAACGGTATCGAAGGAAATGGTAGGAGTCTCACTTGTCTTCTGAGGATCCTCCCCAAGGGGCAAGCTGTCAAAAAAGAAAATCCCAGGGCGACGGCCCTGGGACGAAAGTGTATCTAGATGACTAAGTGTAAAGGTAAGTGAGGAATGATAGACTCGGACAGATATGATGGTTTTTGGCGGGGATGTTTCTCCAAATTGAGAAATTTCTGGATGCGCTCCTTATCAGCACTCCGGGTGACAGCCAAACCATGCGGACGATAGCTTCGGTTCTTTTTCATGATAAATCTCCTCTCAAAAGATGAATTTGGGGAAAACAAAAAGCGCTTGGTCGCTGGGCGTTTAGACCCAGTGACAAGACGCTTGGTGTACTCCTGTGAGGTTAGCTGACGGGTTAGGACGCCCAAGTCGCCCTTTCTGCCTTGGCTGGTGCTTTGGCAAAATTCACCCCATAAAACTGGTTCCCCCACTCCCTTATTGATTGCGATTGCAATCCGATGAATACAGCGTATTCATCAAGCGGTCTTCGGAGATTTCATCTAAATTGTAACATTGGGGCTAATAAATGTCAACGCTGTTAATAGTCATTCCCATTTCGTAAACTTCTTGGGCTTGCTTTGCCGTTTTCTTTAGCTTTTGGTTTGTCCGCAAGATGTTACGGATCAAGATGGAGCTTAAAATGGCGGATTCCTTATTGTAGTGGTGGGCTTATATTACGTTTTTCAAAAAAACTTTTTAGAAATTCGAGGGGTGAGTAAGAGTGAAACGCTGCTTCGCGCTTGTAGTGGTCTTTCTCGTAGTCATTCTGACAAGTTCGCTGAATTGCCATGCCCTGGTCATTTCACCTGAAATGGAGCTCTTGGCTGGAGTTTTATCGCAGACCACCTGGATGGAGCATCACGGTCCCTCTAGCTTGGGAAACGAATATTTTCAAGCTTTACAGGGCTTTTTTGCGGAATATAAAGGGCATAAGGCGGTGACATTAGCCCAGAGTTTCACGAACAAAGGCTTTACCTATGACGCACCACCTGCTTTTATATGTCACTTAGGTCCTTTACCTGATTTGGAATTGGTTTACGAGTATAGCGAATACCTAGTAAAGCGCGGGGGTGGGCGAGGCAAATTGGAGGAATTTCGCCTAGCGTTAGCCGATCTAGCGAAAGAGGCGGATTTTCTGACCTTTTTTGAGAGCTGGGAAACCTATTTAGAAGCGAGCTTGGAGAGTTCTCGTCAAGGCTTTCGGCGGGAACTTTTGGAAACATGGTTGGCCGAATTCTTTGGCTGGTCACCCGCAGAATTTCATCTAATTATGACTCCCAGTATGTTCCCTGGTGGTGGTTATGGCCCCCGGGTTACGGACGAAAAGGGAGATTACATTGCTTTTCAGATTATTCGTGAAAATGGCTATAGTGAAGAAAGGCCGGAATTCCCCACGGGTGTGAATTTGGAGAGTCTTACAACGCATGAGCTTGGTCACTCTTTTGTGAACCCCAGTCTAGAGGCGTACCCTAAGCGTGCTCAGAACTTACGACCATTGCTTTGGCCGGTACGCAAGACCATGAAATCACAGGCATACACCACAGTAAGCACCTTTTTAAATGAGCAGGTGATACGTGCGGTAGAGGTCGTGGCCGCTAGGGATCTATTTACACCGGAGATAGAAGGCATAATCCTAGCTAATAACGAAAACCGAGGGTTTTATCTTACAAGTTTTGTGGTAGAGCAGTTAGAGTATTACCAGTCGGAGCGGGAGCGCTTTCCCACTTTTAGAGATTTTGTTCCCTACCTTTACGACAAGCTTGATCTTTACCAGAAGGAAAATAGCACATGGCAGGAGCGTTTTTTAGGCCGTTTTTTACACTAAATCAGACTTAAGGCGGAGATCTCACCCATCCGGAGCCAGTTTTGGAGAACAGGTACTCTTGGTAGAATGTAGACAGCAAATTGAGATGGGGGATCGCTATGACCACAGATAAACAATCTTTGAACCAACGTCTATTTATCAACAAAGATTTTGGGCTTCTTTTCTGGGGGCGTCTCGTATCGCAGATCGGTGACGGCATTCATTACCTGGCATTAACCTGGCTGGTGCTTGATCTCACTGGTTCAGGAACAGCACTAGGGACAATGCTCTTCGCCTCTTCAATTCCAATGGTTCTTCTAGCTCCTTTTACTGGTGTCTTGGCGGATCTGTGGGATCGCAAGACAATTGTGGTAGCAATGGATGTATTACGGGGTCTGATCATTTTGAGCCTGGCTTTTGTTTTTAGGTCTGGACACTTAACCATGCCCATTCTCTACGTGGCCACCATTTTTTCCTCGCTCTGCGGTGTGTTATTTGGTCCGGCCATCTCTGCAACCGTTCCAGGCCTAGTGAAGAAGGACGAGTTGGTGAAGGCTAACTCTCTGAACAATCTGTCGAGGGCGGCTACGATGATTATGGGCCCAGTGTTAGGTGCTTTCTTACTAGGGACGAGTGGTTACTTCGGCGTCTTTTTTATTAATGGAATCGCCTTTCTGCTATCTGCGCTTTCGGAGACCTTCATTCGTTTTCCGCACATGGCAAAAGAGCAAAGAGCCACGGAAGACCCTTCCCCGGGCGGGCAATTTTTCCTCAGTTTCAAGGAAGGATTTTCCTATATTTGGAGGAATGTGGGTCTTAGGTCCCTGATCTTCTATGCGACTGCTCTTAATTTCTTGGGAGCTCCTTTGCTCAATGTGGTGTTCCCCTATTTCGGAAAGGAAATCCTAGCGCTAGAAGCCCAGCAATATGGCACCATTCAAGCTATGCTTCCGGTAGGTTTTTTATTCGGGACTGGTTTGGTAGGGTACCTGACCAAGAAGTTTCGTAAGGAATCCTTGTTAACGTCAGGCATTACGATGCAAGGACTTGTAGTGGGGTTGTTGGGCTTTTTTGCCATTCCTTCTGTTTATGGAAGTGCCGGAATTGGTACGACGTTAGT
>DHNI01000037.1:0-293 GCA_002409455.1 Firmicutes bacterium UBA5420
GTTTACGTGGCTCAAATTGCCATGGGTGCCAACATGAATCACACCATCAAAACGATCTTGGAGGCAGAAAGCTATCCGGGGCCATCGTTGATCATCGCCTATTCGCCTTGCATAAACCATGGAATTCGCAGTGGAATGGGATCTAGCATTCTGCAGGAAAAGCGGGCGGTGGAGGCTGGTTATTGGCATCTCTTCCGTTACAATCCCCTTTTAAAGAACGAAAACAAAAACCCCTTCAGTTTGGATTCTAAGGAACCAACCTCTTCCTTCAGAGATTTCTTGATGAGCGAGGT
>DHNI01000037.1:577-1022 GCA_002409455.1 Firmicutes bacterium UBA5420
CAGGCTGATCCCCTTTAGCCTATTTGCGATTTTGATTGACCCACTCTCGAGCTAACTCCATGTCTTCAGTGCTCGGTATGGCGACTTTTGAACCCGGCTTTTCTCGCTCGATGTTGGCCCATGCTGCTGTGGAGTGTTCTTCAATGGGCAGGCCTCGTATCCTTCTGATTTTATTCTTTGGTTTGGTCATGGCGTCTCCTCCTTGCCCATAGTTTGAGAAAAAGGGCCATAACCTATGAAGGGATATAAAGGGAAATGTCAAATAGTTATGGTCATGTAAGAAGGAGGATGATCAGATTGCCTATTACCTTTAGTGGAAAAGAACTACTACAGATTATTAACGGGTTGGTTTCGATTCCGAGCCCATCGGGGTACACGGAGCGCATCATTGATCATATGGCAGGTTATTTGGCTAAATTCGGCATCTCGATCACAAAGAATCGCA
>DHNI01000037.1:1148-21393 GCA_002409455.1 Firmicutes bacterium UBA5420
TCGATCACAAAGAATCGCAAGGGGGCCTTGATTGCCACAATTCCAGGCAAGAATGACAAGGTGCACCGCTTGGTAACCGCACATATTGATACGCTCGGGGCTATGGTCAAGGAAATTAAGGCTGATGGTAGGTTACGTCTAACGAAAATCGGTGGCTCTAGATGGGCTCATGTTGAGGGTGAGTACTGCAAAATATTCACGACAGACGATAATACTTACACCGGAACCATTCTGATGCATCAGACCTCGGTTCATGTCTATAAAGATGCGTCTACGGCAGAGCGCAATCAAGATAATATGGAGGTGCGGTTGGATGCTCGGGTAACAGACGCGGATGACGTACGCAAGCTTGGCATTAGCGTAGGCGATTTTGTGGCCTTTGACCCTCGGGTAGAGATCTTGCCTAGCGGATTTATCAAGTCTCGCCACCTCGATGATAAGGCTAGCGCAGGCATTCTTCTATACCTACTCCAGGAAATGCAGGAAAACAATGTGCAGCTTCCTTTTACTACGCATTTTCTGTTTTCCAATTATGAGGAAATCGGTTTTGGCGGTAATTCGAACGTTGCACCGGAAGTTGTGGAGTATCTGGCGGTGGATATGGGCGCGATCGGCGATGGGCAAACAACCGATGAATACACTGTCTCCATTTGCGCTATGGATTCCTCTGGCCCCTATAATGCCAAACTCCGTCAACACTTGGTAGAATTAGCCAAGGAACACGATATAGGGTATAAAGTGGATATTTATCCATTTTATGCCTCCGATGCAAGTGCGGCTCTAAGGTCAGGGCACGACATTGTCCATGGATTAATTGGACCTGGAATTGATGCCTCCCATGCCTTTGAACGTACCCACGTGGACTCTGTTGTGAATACAGCTAAGCTTGTCTACTTCTATCTATTATCGGATTTGAGCTAGCGCATGTAGCCTATGCAAGGAAGGTTCTCTAAAGAGCGCCTTCCTTTTGAAGTGGCTCCAACACTTGATCCCGCAAATAATCTTCGAGCACCTCTCGAACCGATGAGCCTAGATGTAGGATTTCTCCTTGAGCTAGCATGGGATAGTTTGACCCCTCACTGGCCAAAAAATCGCTGGTGACTACGCTGTAGCTGCGGTCTAGATCGATGAGTTTGGGGCCATCATAGAAATCGCTGGATCGTCTGGATGTAATTTCAAGTAGTCCAGCAAAAGCCGGACCACTTAGCGTAACTAGGACCGCTTCGTTTCCGAAGGGTTCTACCGCAAAAACGTCGCCTCGTGTGACAGATCCCCTAGTTAGACCTTGGCGAACTCCCCCTGCATTATAAAGGGCTGCATCAGCTCCGCTGAAATCTAGTAGCGCCCGGTTTAGCAAAAGCCCCATACCGTTTTTGGTATAGCCTCTAGATGTAAAGCCAATCTCCCTTTCCATTTCCACGGCTAAGGCCGCCCCATACGCATCGTCAATTGCCTTAACTGCAGGGTGGGGTGTGATACTTTCGTGTACCTCCAACAACTCTCCCCGCGCAACACCGTCAGCAAGGTCGATTACAATCTTGCCTAGATATTGCCCTGATGAACCAGTTTGCGTGATGAGGGTCTTTCCAATCCGCACTGGTCTTTTTAAGATGGTGTGGCTATGACCGCCAATAATTGCGGCGACTTCAGGAACCCGTTGGGCTAGCAGCAAATCATCTCCATATCCTAGATGCGATAGCACGATACAG
Source organism: Firmicutes bacterium UBA5420 (assembly GCA_002409455.1). Classification (GTDB taxonomy): domain Bacteria; phylum Bacillota; class Limnochordia; order Darwinibacteriales; family Darwinibacteriaceae; genus UBA5420. Next base: position 2,858 of record DHNI01000037.1, read on the forward strand.
ATATCATAGGCACCATGTTGCTGCGTAAGAATGCGCTGTAGCGTAGCAACAGGATCCGCAAAGGTTAAGCCCTGCACGTTTTTGGGGAAGGACATGCGTGGTGTGGCTGTTGTGGTAAGTCCCACGATCAAAACCCGTACATCGCCTACTTCCTTAATGAGAAAGGGCTTCACAAGAGTGGTTCCATCTTTCTCTAGAACGTTAGCTGCTAGCCAGGGCACACCTGCATTTCGAGAGCTTTCTAGCCTATCGAGCCCAAAGTCAAAATCGTGGTTTCCTAGGGCAATGGCATCGAAGGATAAAGCCAAGACTGCTTTTTGCTCCACCTCACCCTTGAATGCGCTAGAAATGGGAGTGCCAGAAAAAAGATCGCCTGCATCCATCAGCAACAAATCAGGATAAAAGGCTCGCTGGTCTTCCACCATGGTAGCAATGCGAGCTAAAGACTCACCATGTAGATCGTTTGTGTGCAAGATAACGAGTTCCTTGCCTTTTCCGCCGGTGGGGAGGGCAAGAATGATTAGGACGACAAGGACCATTAGGGTTTTCCGCATTCGCGTCTTATACATGGCCATTCTCCAAGATGCGTGTTTCTCCATGACTTAATGTAACCGGTTGCGAAAAATGGGAGAACAAACAACTATCACCTTGCACTAGGCTATAGGATGTATGCTCCGCGGTGACTTTGACCTTGAGCTGTATCTTTTTGAACTTGACTTTGAAGGCATAGCTCTTCCATAGTTTCGGCAGGAAAGGACGAAAACGCAGCGTGCCGCCAAATGTGCGCATACCTGCAAAGCCGTTGACCACTCCCATCCAAGATCCGGCCATACAAGCGGTGTGCAGACCTTGCCAAGCATTGCGATTGTAATCATCGAGATCGAGGCGAACTGTCTGCAAAAAATAGTTATAGGCAAACTCTTCGTAGCCCAGTTCAGCTGCAATAATACTGTAAATGGCAGGGGAGAGCGATGAGTCGTGGGTTGTCTTGGGCTCGTAATAATCAAAATTGGCCTTCTTTTCGGCTAAGGTGAATTGATCGCCCAAAAGGAAAAGGAGCAAAATCACGTCAGCTTGTTTAATCACTTGGTAGCGCCAGATCACCAGGGGGTGCCAATTTGCCACTAAGGGAAATTCATCCTGGGGGATGGTATCAATGTCAATCGGATCCTTATCGAGAAAGGAATCGTCTTGCGGATGGATGCCCAGTTCATTGTTGAAGGGTAAGTACATCCAATCAGCGCATCTTTTCCACAGGGCAAACTCGTCCTCTGCAAGGTTTAGTTTCTCTCGTAATTGGGCATACTCCTTCGGATATTCGGCCATTAACAGATCGCGGACTTGTAAAGCGAGCTGGAGGTTGAATTGTGCCATGTAGTTCGTATAACAGTTGTTGTTGACGCCAGGCTTGTATTCGTCGGGTCCACAGACTTCGTTAATGCAGTACTGACCATTTCTAGATTCTAGGAAAGCACCGCGATGAGCCCAGCATCTGGCGGTCTCAAAGAGGATTTCGGCCCCCATTTCAACCAAAAAATTCATGTCTGCTGTGGCTTCTACATACTTGTGAATGGCGTAGGCGATGGCCGCGTTAATGTGGTATTGCACAGTGGAACCGAGGAAATTACCCGAGGCTTCATGACCATTAATGGTGCGCCAGGCGTAAAGAGCCCCTTGGTCGCGCATGCGTTTGGCATTGAGCCGTGCGGCATCTAACGTACTATAGCGATATTCTAAGAGTTTACGAACTAGGTTTGGCTGACTGTAGAGGAAAAATGGAATGATGTAGGTTTCTGTATCCCAAAAATAGTGCCCCTCGTAATGCTCTCCGCTTAATCCCTTGGCGGCAATATTCGTTTTTCCGTCTCGGCCAGTGGATTGGAGTAGCTGCAACGCATTAAAGCGCATCCCTTGCTGAAGTGCAAGATCCCCTTCGATTTCCACATCCGTATCGTCCCAATACTGCCTCAAAATCTCCACATGGGCCTTTCTTCCTTGATCATAACCTTGTTCGGCGCTGCGCTGTACGAGCCTTTCCACAAAACTACCCAGGTGTTTTTCGTCTGATTCTCGAGAAGTGCTGATCGCAACAAACTTGTCGAGCGTGACCATGTGACCTTCTTCTGCATCAAATCGGGCTAGAAAGTCGAGACAGGTGGTGGATGCGGATCCCATGATGCCAGTGCATGGGGTGGTGCGATGGGTGACTGCGCAAGCCAGGGTAAATCCACTATTTTTGGTGCGGGAAATTAGCACTCCGCTTTCGTTTGTGAGCGTTGTGGATAGAACCTCCAAAGCTGGTTCTCTGAGGTGGTGGTAGTTGTCAACTACCCCATTGATGTGCGAACGTAGGGTGATGGGCCCTGAAAAATTAAGGGGTGTGACCGAACAGCGAAGAAGCGCAAGATGTTTATTCGCATGGGAAATAAAGCGCTCAAAGGCAATCTGTAGGCATCGCCCCCTGGGACTCGTCCAACTAAGCTCTCGGCGCAAGACGCCTTCCTTAAGATCTAATGTCCGCGAATAGTCTCTTACGGTTCCAGAGAATAGCGAAAATTCTTCACTATCCAGGAGGATTTTGAGTCCCTTCCAGTCTGTTACGTTGATTATGGACTGGTATTTGGTGGGTTGTTTCGCCATATATTCGCCATAGATAATCGGTTCGGTTTCGTAGATTCCATTGATATAGATTCCAGGGGTCGATGGAATGTGGCCGGGCAATCCTTCCTCGAACGTGCCTCGCATGCCCATGTAGCCGTTGCCTAAGGAAAAAATGGCTTCGCTCTGATGGTTGTGGCTAGGTTTGAATTCGGTCTCCACCACCTGCCAAGGGTCAAAGGGATAAAGGGATGGTCTGTTCTGATGAAATTTTCGCATGGGGGAATCTCCTTCAAACAGTTCTCGCTTTGTATTTGGCGATTTTCACCCAATATCCTTCTGATTTCATAATACCTCATTGTTCCGGGTATCCTGTGATGAGAGAGAGCTTTGAGGTGGTGACTTAAATTGAAAATTTTGATGTTGTCTTGGGAGTACCCTCCGAAAGTGATCGGGGGTTTGGCCAGAGCGGTGGCTGATTTGTCCCAGGCTCTGGTGGAGGAAGGGCATGAGGTTTCGGTGGTGACGGGTGATTGGCCTGAAAGTGAGCAGACGGAGTATGTCCATGGAGTTCGGGTTTATCGTGTGAACCAGTTTTTCCCTAAGCCCATGGGTTTTTTGGATGAAGTTCACTTTATGAACTACCATTTGGTTCAAAAGGGAGCGGAGCTTTTGAGTCATGTGGATTTTGATCTTATTCACGCCCACGATTGGCTGGTAGCCCCTAGTGCTAAGGTGCTAAAGCATGCCTTTCAAAAGCCGCTGGTCTGTACGATTCATGCTACAGAATGGGGACGCAACAATGGTCTGCACAATGATTTGCAGCGACACATCAGTGATTTAGAGTGGTGGCTCACCTACGAGTCCTATAGGGTGATTTGTTGCAGCGAATACATGCGGGCAGAACTACGCAGAATCTTTCAGGTGCCAGAAGACAAGCTTAGCGTGATTCCCAATGGTGTGCGGGCAGAGGATTTCACGAATGTACATGAAGACCTTGACACGTGGCGTAACAACTGGGCCAGACCTGATGAAGAGATTGTGCTTTACGTGGGGCGCCATGTGTACGAAAAGGGTATTGATCTATTGCTGTCCGCGGCCCCTAAGGTTTTATGGCATCGCCCTCAGACAAAGTTCATTATTGCCGGCAAGGGGCCCTGCCTAGACGAGCTGAAGAAACAGGCTTGGGATTTGGGCCTGGGCGAGAAGACGCATTTTCCGGGGTTTATTGATGATCGTAGTCGCAACAGTCTCTATCGCTTGGCAGAAGCGGCAGTATTTCCCAGCCGATATGAACCTTTCGGCATTGTGGCCTTAGAAGCTATGGCCGGCCAGGCACCAGTTATAGTAAGTGATGTGGGTGGTTTTGGTGAGACCGTGCGACATGGAGAGAATGGCCTCACATTCTATGCAGGTAACGCCAATTCTTTGGCAGACAACATTTTGCACCTTCTCGGAGACAAGGCTTTCGCTCGGAGCTTAAATGAACGGGCTGCTCTAGATCTGAAGGAGAAGTTTGATTGGAATCAGATCGCCCGTCAGACTGTGGAGAGCTTTAAACAGGTAGCTTTAAAGCCCCACGAACACAAGGAGTTCTATGAACGCTACCAGCTTACCAGTACTTTTCCGGAGAGGGGGGAACGTGTACGTGAAAGCAGTAATCATGGCCGGTGGTGAGGGCACTAGACTCAGGCCCCTCACTTGCACGCTACCTAAACCCATGGTGCCCATTTTGAATCGGCCCATGATGGAACATATCTTGAATCTTTTGAAGCGGCACGGTTTTCATGAAGTGGCCAGTACTCTATGGTATCTTCCTGATGATGTCACAGCCTACTTTCAAGACGGTTCGGGTTTTGGCGTTCGCATGGAGTACTACATAGAACGTGAACCACTGGGAACTGCGGGCAGCGTGAAAAATGCCTCGGACTTTCTCACCGATACCTTTGTGGTTATGAGCGGTGACGCCCTCACAGACATTGATTTGAGTGAAGCCATCGCCTTTCATAAGCAAAAGGGATCTCTGGCAACGCTGGTGCTAACGAGTGTGCCCAATCCCTTAAGCTATGGAGTTGTGCTGACGGCCGACGATGGCAAAATTACGCAGTTTCTAGAAAAGCCAACCTGGAGCCAGGTGTTTAGCGATACAGTGAACACTGGTATTTACATTTTGGAGCCAGAAGTTATGGATTTGGTTCCTCCTGAGCACAAGGTTGATTTTAGTCAAGATGTGTTTCCTGAGCTCTTGAGACGTAAGGCGCCACTTTATGGGTTTGTGGCGTCTGGCTATTGGTCTGACGTAGGTAATCTTGAGGTGTATCGCCAGGCCCAAAAGGATTGTCTCGACGGAAAAGTGCAATTAGAGCTTCCTAAGCCCCTTGCGGGCAAGATCTACCTAGAAGAGGGCGTACAGATTCATGAAAGCGCCACAGTTGAAGGTCCAGTATACATCGGTCGGGGCGCCCGCATCGGGCCGCATGCCTATATAGGCCCCTACAGCGTCATTGGTCCCTACAGCCAGATTGATGCCCACGCCAATCTCAAACAAAGCCTTCTTTGGTCTGGAGTCAAGTTGGGCAGTCGCAGCCAGTTAAGGGGATGCGTTTTGTCCAAAGATGTTGTGGTCGAAAAGGAAAGTGAGATTTATGAGGGGGCTGTGCTCGGACCAAAGGTTCGGGTCGGTGCGATGTCGACGATTACTCCAAATACAAAGGTATGGCCGGAAAAAATCATCCTAAGCGGTACCAAATTGCGAGGGTCTTTAGTATGGGGCAGCCAAGAACAAAGACCGATTTTCTCGAAACATGGTATAGCTGGGGACATTCGAGGAAATCTAACTCCAGAAACCTTGATTCAGCTTGGTTTGAGCTATGGTGCTTTCTTAGGCCGGCAAAAGCGGGTACTAGTTACTAGTGATTTCTCTAAAGTTGCGGATCTGGCGAAGCGTGCCTTGGTAGTTGGCCTTAGGGGCGGAGGATTAGATACACGCGATGGCGGGGAGGTTACGGGTCGCATCACGCGGTTTGCCGTTCAAGAAATGGCGTTAGATGGAGCCCTCCATGTGGGAGTTGACTCTAATGATGCCAATTTGGTGTTCATCGAATGTTGGAATGGCAAGGGCCGCTTGCTCACGAAGGGGGAGCAAAGAAAGATCGAAGGCATTTTTCTTAGAGAAGACTACCCCCGTTTTGGCGCAGAGGATCTGGGTGATTTTATTCAGGTGGCTGGCCTTAAAAAACGCTACATACAGCGCCTAACGAGGCACTATCCCGCGGGTTCACCAGGATTTCGAGTGGGTCTAGTGGTGAAACCACCTACGGATCCTTTCGGAGAGATGGTGCGTGATTTTCTCAGCAAAAGTGGTTATGATGTTGTACCAGAGCAGGCCAAGGGCCTACCTACCATCGTTGTGCAAAACCAGAACTGGTTCTTCCAAGATGAGAATGGAGCCCGCCTCTCTACGCAGGACTGGTGGAAGGGATTCATTTACGCTTTGAAGGGTCGAAACAAAAAGGCGGTGGCTATGCCAGTTCATCTTTCGGAGACAGTTGCCCAAACAGCCAGGGAACAGGGTTTAGATGTGTGTTGGACGAAAATTGAGGCTCCTTTTTGGATGGAGGTTGCCGCGGAACTGGGAAACACCTTTGTGGAAGAGAACTTGGAGGTCTTTCCCCATATCGAACCATTAGCGAGTATCGGTGAGCTTCTCGCTGTGGTCAGTTCGAGCAAGATACCTCTCAGTTCGTGGCAAGGAACGTCTCGGATTAGTACAACTGAAGTGCCATGCCCTTGGGATGAAAAGGGAAGGGTGATGCGTAAACTAATCGAAAGCTCAGATCCAGAACGCACCCTCTATCTTGACGGCATCAAGGAACGTCACGATGGTGGCTGGGCTTTGGTTGTACCAGACGGCGATGAGCCAGTTTTTCGGCTGTATGGCGAGGCTGACAGTGAGGCTGAAGCTGCAGGTCTCATGGAACACTACATTAGTTTGATTAAAAGGCACCAAAGCGAGGAGAGATAGAACATGGTAGCTATTCCCCAACCAAAAGTAGCTTTCTTTTGTATGGAGTATGGATTAGATGAAACGTTTTCAATCTACTCGGGCGGTTTGGGGGTGTTAGCAGGAGATATTCTGAAAACAGCCCGAGATATGCAATTGCCCTTTGTCGGGATCGGTCTTCTGTGGAATGAGGGATACTCTGATCAGTATCTTGACAAAAATGGTTTTCCCCAGCATTCCCGGCAAAACTTTGATCGTGCTCACCTCGAGGATACGGGAATCACCGTGAGCCTCTGGATTCGAGGGGAGGAGGTTACCTGTAAGGTTTGGAAAACAGAGGCTTTTAACAACGCTCCCCTCTATCTTTTAGACGCCGATCTACCAGGTAGCCCCCACGGATGGATCACGCGGCAGCTGTATGCTAGTTCGCCGCAAGAACGGGTGGCGGCAGAGATGGTTTTGGGCATTGGCGGCGTGCGGTTCTTGCGGAGGCTAGGTTTTGATCCAGACATTTACCACCTCAATGAAGGCCATGCAGTCTTTGCTGGTTTAGAGCTAATTCGGGAAAAGATATCCCGCGGCGCAGATTTTCACCGGGCTTGGGAAGAAACTCGCCAACAAGTTGTTTTTACCACCCATACACCTGTGATGGCGGGTAATGAAGAACATGACCATGGCTTGCTTAAACATATGGGTGCTTGGGCGGGCTTAGAGTATGATCAGGTAGAACAGATCGGTGGAAACCCATTTAATATGACAGTGGCGGGTCTACGCATCAGCTACATCTCTAATGCCGTCTCACAACTCCACGGTGCCACTGCCCGTGCTATGTGGCGGGGAAACCCAGGTACTTCGCCGATTATCAGCATTACAAATGGGGTTCATGTGGACACCTGGCAAAACGAGCAAATGCGTCAGACCTATAATGTACAGGGGAACCTCTGGAAGGCTCATCTTCAGCTCAAGAAAAAGTTGCTGGAGGAAATCGAAAATCGCACAGGCGTAACCCTAGATTTGGACGCTCTCACCATTGGGTTTGCACGGCGCTCAGCCGCCTACAAGCGCAGTGGCCTGATCTTCCATAAACCCCATGTTATTGAACCGCTTCTACGGGATCGTACCATTCAGCTAGTATTTTCAGGAAAAGCCCATCCCGAAGATGAATGGGGCAAACAAATTGTGGCTAATATTGCAGAGATGGCCTACAAGTTTCCTGATAGTGTAGTCTTCCTGGAAAATTATAACATGGGGTTGGGGCGCATTCTCACTTCGGGTTGCGATGTCTGGCTTAACACACCCCAAAGGCCCCTTGAGGCATCGGCTACCTCTGGAATGAAGGCAGCCCTCAACGGAGTGCTAAATCTCAGCGTCTTGGATGGCTGGTGGACTGAAGGTTGCTTGCATGGTGTGACAGGTTGGCAATTTGGCGGTGGATATGAGGGGCCTGAACAGACCATGGTTGACGCCCTCTCGCTGTACGAAGTTCTTTTGGATGAGGTTATTCCTATGTACTATGATGATCGCTCCCGTTGGCAAGAGATGATGCGGTCGAGCATCTCCATGGCTCTACATCGCTTTTCGACCAAGCACATGCTCACGGAGTACAATAACCTCATGTATCAACCCTCAACGACCTTGCGGAAAATCAAGCGAGATATCGCCAATGCCATGGCCATTCAGTAGAAAAAAGCGAGCGCCAGAATCTGGCGCTTTTGCACTCTATGGGCTATACTTATGGGCAGGAGGGGATATCCTTGTCAAACACTGATTATGTCATGATTCAGCGTCAACTTCAGAGCCTTTTAGAGGGAGAAACCCACTGGTTGGCTAATTTAGCTAACACGTCTGCATTGTTATTCTCTGAACTCCGAGACGTGAACTGGGTCGGTTTTTACCTATGCGAAGGTTCTGAACTTGTCTTGGGCCCATTTCAGGGAAAACCTGCCTGTGTACGCATACCATTAGGTAAGGGCGTTTGCGGAACAGCCGCTGACCAGCGCAGGGTGATCGTTGTTCCCGATGTTCACGAATTTCCAGGACATATTGCTTGCGACGCCAGTTCCCGATCAGAAGTGGTGATTCCTATGATTATCCCAGATGGAACCCTTGTGGGCGTTCTTGACGTAGACAGTCCAGTCTTACACCGCTTCACAGATGAAGATGCCAGCGGATGTAGCGCAGTTGTTGATATCCTCATGGGGGCCTGTCATTGGCCCGCTACAGCCTAGCCTTGCACGATTTTGAGTTCGACCCCATATTCGTTTCTAAAGGCCTCCCCTTGGCGGTAGGCATCGCGGACTTCAAGGTCGCGTTTTTGTGTGCCGAAGACCTTAAGCTCGCAGACCTCGTGTGTGAGCGTAGCCTGCAAATGCGTGACCACCCCTGTCCTGGATCGATCGAGACTGTGGGCTATTTGTAGTAGGGGGGCGAGCTTTTTGATGCGCTCCATATCTGCAGGTTCGATAGGACCATAATCTACATAGTTCTGCAGGTTGGTCTGGAAAAGCCCATCATGGGAAGCTGCCAAGAAAGCGGCTAACACCCGTTCACGATGGGTCAAACCTAGCAGGGGAGAATTCAGCACGGTGTAGAGGGTGTGTTTGTCGAGACTCTCAACACTGATTACCACCCCTAATTCATGGAGAAGGCCAGCAATGAGCAGAAGCCTGCGCTCGTGACTTCCGAATTTGTGCAATGGTGCCAGTTGGTCGAAGAGAATCACCGCAAGGTTAGAAACGCGCCGTAGATGGCTCTCATCAAGGTTATGATAATCAATTAGATTATTGATATGATGCGTAAGAACATTAAAAAGAATGGGATCGCGCGGGTAAATGTGTTTATAGAATAGCCCGTCCCTGAGGCTACTTGCACTCACCGTCAGCTCGGTGCCGTTTATCGCTTTGAGTAAACGGTAGATGATGCCAATTCCTGTAACGCTGAGATCGGCACGATCTTGCTCCAAACCTGGCACTTGGAGCCTTTTCTTCAGATCCATGCCACTTAACATAGTGTAGATTTCTTCTACAGCTTCGGTAGGTATGGTAATTCCGTGGGTGACATCAGGGATATAGTGAACGTGATGGCGATAGACTCTCGCCAAGGAGCGGAATGTCCCCCCCAGGCCTATCAGGCCGGGATAATTGGGAAGCCAAGAGATTTTGGCAAAGGTTTCATCGAGAAATTGCTCTAGAGCATGCAAATTCTCAGGAGTGGCTAAATCTTGCAGATTATACTTCTCCATCAGGGATACGGAGCCAAAATCAAGAGTAATGGAGTTTTGATTGAGTCGATCGTTGAACCCGATCATTTTTAGCGCTCCGCCGCCGAGATCAGCCATGAGACCTGATGTATTAGTGACACTATTCACAAGCCCGACATACCCTAAGTAGGCTTCTTCTTCGCTGGAAAGTACTTGGATAGTCACGTCTGTGTGTTTCGCTATGCGCTCAATAAGCTCGGCGCGATTTGGAGCTCTGCGTACTGCAGCAGTGGCCACTGCTATAATGTGTGTAACGTTTCGGGCATGGCAAAATCGGACAAAGAGGGAGACCATCTCTACAGCAGAGTTGATTCCTTCTTTTGTCAAGAAACCTTGAGCATCGGTACCGCTACGCAAGCGGACAGATTCTTTGAGGTTCTCAATTTGGTGGTGGGCCCCGTTTTCCTTGATGTCAATGATAACTAAGCGTATGGAATTTGATCCGAGGTCAATAATGCCGATTCTATCCATCTTCCGATTCCCCCAAGCTTTTAGGATATCTTTATTCTAACAGATTCGGGTAGGCAAGCAAACCTTGACTTTCTTGACAGACGTTCTTGATATAAGTATAATTTTGGTAAGTAATACAGGCATAAAAATCTCCCGCAGAGTGCGTTGCATAGATACTGCATACTGTGCTCAAGGTCTTTTATGTGGGCTTGGATGGTGAAAAAAGTGGAGATTACGAAAAAATCGGAATACGCTGTGAGTGCTTTGGTAGAACTGGCTCAGTATCCGAAAGAATTTATCTCTTCAAAAATTATAGCAAGCCGGCAGGAGATCCCGGTTAATTTTCTGCCCCAAATTATAGCGCAGCTTGGCGTTCCGGGTTGGGTTGTGGGCGTGAGGGGACCTGGCGGTGGCGTTCGCTTAGAAGTGGATCCCAAGACGATTACGATCAAAGACGTCATTGAGCTTATTGAGGGACCCATCGCGATTTCTAGATGCCTCACTAATGATTTGGTCTGTCCGAGGGAAGGTCGCTGCCCCATGCGCCCCGTTTGGGAAGAAGCTCAAGAGGCTTTTGTTGCAGTCCTCAAGAAGAGAACGATAGCAGATTTAGTAGCCAATACCCCCGAAAAGTAAAGGGTCGGCAGGAAATATATGTCGGGGGTGGAATAGTGAAGTGCTGAGTGTTTACATTCGGCAAAACGACAGTGAAATTCAAAGGAGTGTCCAGCTTGAGACGACAAACACTAGGGATCATGCTTTTATTATTGGTAACTTTACTTATGCCTACTTTAGCTTCTGCCAGCACCATTGGCTATGTAGACTTCGAGTTCTTGTTTTATGCCCATCCAGAATACGATGTCAAAAATGGTGAGTTACAGCTCGCGGCGGAAGAATTGTACGAAGAAATTGAGGTTGAAGCTGAAAAGCTAGAAACCCAAGAAGAAATTGATGAATTGCTTGCCCAGTATGAGAGGCAATTTGAACAAATCGAACAACAAGTGCGCCTTGATTTGGTCACCTTTATCCTTGACATCATTAAATCTGTGGCCGAGTCTCATGATATTGATACAGTGTTACCTGAAAGCTCCGTTATTTACGGAGGTATCAATCTTACCGCCCCCGTAGTAGAGTCTATGTACTCAGCTTATGGTATTTCAGTCCCGTCTTCAATTAAGGAACTATTGCAGTAATTTAGGTAGGATTTTCCGCCTTAAGGTAGAATAGAACAAGGGAAAAATGGGAAAGAGGTGAAGGCGTTGTCAAAATGGGAGTGCACAGTGTGCGGTTACGTCTATGATCCTGCCATTGGTGATTCAACACAGGACGTACCGCCAGGGGTAGATTTCAAGGATCTTCCAGATGACTGGACTTGCCCAGAATGCGGTGTAGGAAAGGATTTATTTGAGGAACTATAGGATCTAAGGAGGAAGAACGAATGAATCCATCAGTTAACGCGGATGAGTGTATTGGCTGCGGTTTGTGTGAAGAGATTTGCCCCGATGTCTTTGAAATGGGCGATGATGGACTCGCGCACGTAAAAGAAGGCGCCAATTGCGAAGCTGCCGGGTGCTGCCAAGAAGCTGCAGATTCTTGCCCAACCGAAGCAATATCCCTGTAGTTTAAACAAACATAGCTTAAGAACCAGCTGTCGTAGCTGGTTTTCTTTTTTCCAGTTTCACCAGACTTCTACTGGGTTAGGCAGCCCGATTCGCGGGAACATTAAGCCTACCAGGAAAAGAAGGAGGTGAATTTGATGGCATTAGGATCTTCCGGATCGAACATTAAAGCTGTACCCGAAGCGTTCCAGGCCATGAATCAGTTCAAATATGAAGTAGCCACTGAATTGGGGATCAACCCCGAGTATAAGTCTGGATATTGGGGCAACATTTCTTCCCGTGAGTGTGGTGCCGTTGGTGGACATATGGTAAGACGTATGGTCGCCGCTGCTCAGCAATCCTTAGTTGGTCAGGGCGCAGGAACCACTGGTTTCCGTGGGAATTTCCCGCAAGAACCGAAGCAGAATCAGTAGGGTAGATACCTAACTGACAGGATGTCCGGCACCATCGTGCCGGCATCCTGTTTTTGTAAGGGAGGTGAACAACAAAATGGCCAGGAGAAGCCGGAAGAAAAATAGCATTATTGTTCCTGAAGCGACAGAAGCTATGAACACGTTCAAATACGAGATGGCAGCTGAACTTGGAATTAATCCCGAATACGAGTCTGGATACTGGGGCAACATTTCTTCCCGTGAGTGTGGCGCGGTTGGTGGGCACATGGTACGCCGCATGATTGCCGAGGCCGAACACAGTCTCAACCACAATGAGGGCGGTTTTAAACAATGATAGGGGGGCTCAGCCCCCTTTTTGGCTCCTTTTTCGTTTTTTTGTTGTCAGGGCTGATTTTCTGTGGTATATTTAGATTTGGTAATGTGAGTTGGTTGGAGAGATCAACATGCACAAAGCATTCATGCAAGAGGCATTAGCAGAGGCTTATCTGGCATTAGCTCAGGGAGAAGTGCCCATTGGTGCGGTTGTGGTTTTGGACGGAAAAATTATCGGACGAGGCCATAATCTCAGAGAAACCAGAAATGATCCTACAGCCCACGCGGAGATTTTGGCCATTCAGGAGGCGGCTAAATACTCTAAGAGGTGGCGCTTGACGAATGCCACCCTATATGTTACTCTAGAACCCTGTCCCATGTGTGCAGGAGCCATTGTAAATGCTCGTCTGCAAAGGTTGGTTTTTGGAGCGTATGACCCCAAGGCGGGGGCGGTGACTTCTCTGATGAATCTTGTGCAAGACAAGCGGCTCAACCACTTCGTAGAAGTCTATGATGGTATCTGCCAACGTGAATGTGCTGAGCTACTCCAGGTGTTTTTCCAGGAGTTGCGCTAGCCACAAGCGAGGAGAGGTGACAGAGTGGCCGAATGTGGCGGTCTCGAAAACCGTTGGGCGTGTAAGCGTCCCGTGGGTTCAAATCCCACCCTCTCCGCCAGATCATAACAAACGAATGAAATATGGAGAGATGCTGGAGTATGGCTGAACAGGCACGACTGGAAATCGTGTAGGGGTGATGAGCCCCTCGAGGGTTCGAATCCCTCTCTCTCCGCCATTGGAAACAAGTCCGAACCCTCACTGAGGTGTTCGGATTTTTTGGAAGGTAATTTCGTCCAGGAGTATGGATCTTTGCGTGGAAGCAAATCTTGAATTTTTACCCCCTGCATGGAAATGCTATCTATGGAAAGATAAAGGCATTGAAGGAGGGTAAAGATGACAACCAAGACAAGGATCGAGCAGACAGTGGCCGGAGCCCATTCCCTTGCGGGACAGCTCAAGTCCTGTGCCATGGATACAGATGTTCCGGCTGTCCAGGATATGTACAATGGCATGGTGCAGCAAATTGAGGACATGATTCCTAAGCTTCAGGGTCGGCTCAAACACGTTCAGAAGGAAGAGCCACAATATCAGTAAAAGCCCAGCTTGTGGCCTGTGAGTTTGGAGACGTTCAGGTGTGACATCTTGACACTTGGGATGATGTTCAGTATAATTATTTTGTCGTGCTAGACGGGGAGGTAGCGGTGCCCTGTACCCGCAATCCGCTGTAGCGGGGTCGAATTCCTATTTGAGGATTGGTTTTGTGGAGTCTGGTTTAGGCAAGTGGTGTTGACGATTGGGTCTTACGCAATAGGAATCCATGAATCCCGTCAGGTCTGGAAGGAAGCAGCGGTAAGTGGAAGCTCCTATGTGCCGTGAGGGTGCCTGGTTCGAGCTAACTACCTAAATATCGTCTGGAAGACCATTTTCGAGGATAGGTGCACGACATTTTTTTATGTGCAAATTTAGGTTGCGGTGATTGAAAGGACTTTAGTCTGACTGTCGAGAAAACATAAAGGGAAACAGGGAGAAGAATGGGAGGGACAATTCTTGGCTTATGTCTCGTTATATAGAAAGTGGAGACCACTGGGTTTTAGCGATGTGGTGGGGCAGGATACGATTGTAAAGACGCTCGAGAATAGTCTCAACAATCGGCGGATTTCCCATGCCTATCTTTTCACCGGCCCCCGCGGGACAGGTAAGACGACCGTGGCGAGAATTCTAGCCAAAGGGCTGAACTGTCAATCTGGCCCCACAGCTACACCCTGTGGTAAATGCAGAGAGTGCCAGACGATTACAGAGGGAACGTCCTTGAATGCTATTGAAATTGACGGAGCCTCCAATCGAGGAATTGATGACGTCCGTGATCTCCGTAGCCAAGTGCAGTTCGCTCCTATTAATGCTGCGTATAAAGTCTACATAATTGATGAAGTTCATATGCTGACTACGGAGGCGTTTAATGCGCTTTTAAAGACGCTTGAGGAGCCTCCTGCCCATGTAGTCTTCATTTTTGCTACTACAGATCCGCATCGTCTGCCGCCTACAATTTTGTCCCGTGTTCAGCGCTTTGACTTTGTTAGGTTTTCTGAGCAGTCTATGGTGGAGCGCATGGAGACCGTGGCCCAGGGTGAGGGCCTCAAAGTCGATCTAGAGGCGCTACGTCTAATTGCCCAACACGCTGCAGGGGGCATGCGTGACGCCCTTAGTATCTTAGAGAAATGTGCTGCCTTTGCAGAGGAGATCACGGCCGATGCGGTAGTAGAGGTGCTTGGGATTGCGCCACAAGATCAGGTAGACTCGTTTACGACGTATATTCTAGACGATGCTAAGCCTGAAGCGCTGCAGATCATTCATGATTTGCATAATCAGGGAAGAGATCTGAGCCAATTTGCTCTTAGCGTAGTTGCCAAATTGCGGCAAGATATTCTAAGCGGCGCTAGAAAAGATGAACAGTTAGAGCTCCGCGCCATTGAGCAGCTGTCGGAAACTGTTCGGGAGATGCGCTTTGCATCTGATCCCCGCATTGCATTGGAATTGGCCGTGTTAAAGATTGCTGTACCTAGATTTGCTGCAACTAGTAGTGACATGGGTGAACTTGAGGGCAAAGTGCGCAACCTTGAGGCGGAAATTTCCAAGCTGCAAACGCTACTGGCGAAGGAGAAAGCGGGTTCTTCTGGAAAGGTGTCTAGTGTCCAGGCTTCTAGAAGGCAGATTCCTAGTGCTAATGATGCGGAACGATCAGCCTATGTATTAGAGATTTGGACCGACTATCTCAAGGGCCTTCGCGATGAACGTTTGATGCAGTGCGAAGCTTTTCTCAAAGAAGGAACACCTATAGAAGTAGTTGATGACAATGTTGTTGTCGCTTTCCCACGGGATCGAGGATTCCACAAAGCCAGTATTGAACAGGATAGCCACCGCGAACCGGCGGAGCGGGTTCTGTCGAAATTAATGGGTAGGCAGGTGCGATTTCGATGTGTGTTTCAAGATGAAACTGCGAGTGCGCCCCGCCAGGTGGCGGCAGAGGGAGCAAAGCCAGAAAAACAACCGTCAAAGCGAAAGCGTCAACAGAAGCAAGCGACAGTTAGCCCAGAATCAGGGGTGGCATCTGAACAACCAAAGGGAGAGGACATTGCTGCGGAAGAGTTTCTAAGAGCAAGCATGGAGACCTTTGGGGGGAAGATCATCTCAAAACCCAAGGAAAACTAAGAAAGTGAGGTGGCTTTTATGGGAATGAACATGCAGAAAATGATGCGCCAGATGCAAAAAATGCAGGCTGATTTGGAGAAGGTGCAAGCCGAACTAGGGGAGATGACAGTAGAAGGAACCGCCGGGGGCGGAGTGATCACCGTGATTGTCACGGGGCACCAAGATGTGAAGGAGATTAAGATCCAACCGGATGCAGTGGATCCCGAAGATGTGGAAATGCTCGAAGACCTTATTCTAGCTGCTATCAATGATGGATTGCGCAAATCGCGAGAACTGTCGGCTAGTGAACTTGAAAAGGTAACTGGCAAAGTGAATCTTCAAGGATTACCTCCCGGACTATTCTAATGGCACGTTACCCTAAACCTATGGCTCGTTTAATTGAAGAATTAGTGCGCTTGCCAGGGGTTGGACCAAAGACAGCGCAGCGCTTGGCGTTTTTTTTGATCAGCCAGACGCCTGCGGAAGTGCAAAGTCTGGCGGAATCAATCGTGCAGGCTAAGCAACGCATCATTTATTGCTCCCAGTGCTTCCATTTAACTGAGGAGGATCCCTGCGCGATTTGTTCCAATTCAAAACGGAACAAGAACTTTATCTGCGTGGTAGAGGAGCCCCGGGATGTGATTGCCATGGAACGCACAAAGAGTTTCGATGGCATATACCATGTCTTGCATGGATCGATTTCTCCTTTGGAAGGAATCGGGCCCAATGATCTAAAGGTTAAAGAGTTAGTGGCTAGAATTGGCCCCGATGTAGAAGAAGTGGTATTAGCCACCGATCCTAACGTTGAGGGGGAGGCCACAGCTATGTATCTGGCTCGTTTGCTTAAACCCATTGGTGTCAAAGTGACTAGAATGGCCCATGGGATGCCAGTGGGCAGCGATCTAGAATACGTTGATGAAGTGACGTTATCGAAGGCGCTAGAGGGGCGTCGTGAGTTGTAACTTTGACAATTTTCTTAGGAATAAGCCACCTTGTTTTGAGTAATACTAAACCAAGTATTATAGAAGATGGGGTGGTTTTTTTGGCTCACAAGACGTCTGGAAGGTTTTGGGAGTTGGCCAGTAAGTGGCTTGATGATGCAGAGGATGACCTGCCCTCAGAATCGAATCAAGAAACGCCAGAAGAATTCTTTGCGATGGTCAATACCGCTAAGCAGGAGTGGCTTAGTGCGCAAAGTTATTTTAACCACGCGACCGAACCAGAATTAGTGGATCACGCCATTCTCTCTCTGCAGGCGGCGGAGCGTAAGTACATGTATTGGCTGAAACGAATGAAAGATTCTCAATAGGTACAAGGGGCATAATCAGACAAAAAACACCATAGTATGTTCATGAGGACGAACCTAAGTGAGGTGAACCGCATGGACTTTCTAGTGATCGTCGCCTACGTTGCTGGTGTCTTGATTTTATACGCGCTTGGGAAGATGCTACTGATTCCTCTGCGAAACATTTTTCATCTTGTTGTGAATGCAGTCATCGGCGGCGGGGTACTACTAGTGATCAACTTTATTGGTGGCTTTTGGGGATTTGTAGTGGGAGTCAATCCCATTACTGCTTTGGTAGTGGGCCTATTAGGCGTGCCTGGCGTGATCTTGATTATCGCCTTACGCCTGATTTTGTGATTGCCAATCGCTAGGCAAGATGCATGCCGCGTCGTTGTTTTTGGGAGAATTGACGAACGTACTAACGCGATGGTATTTAAAGAGTCTCTCTTCTTGATCAGGAAGTAGGTTTTGTAGTTGCGCGAAGGGAGTAGAGCTTAACCAGAGCCGTTCGCAATCCGGAGTGAGAATCAGTGGCATGCGATGGTGTATGGGTTTCAAGGCGGATGTGGCATTTTGAGTGATGATGGTGCAGCTCGGGGCTGTGTTGTCATCCCAGAGGCCTGCAAAGGCAAAAGGCTCTCCTTGATCTAATGTAATATATACTGGGTATTTCGTCGAGCCTTCTTGTACCCACTCGAAAAAACCGTCAGCAATAATGAGACAGCGCCTGTCATTCACAAGCCTTCGAAAAGTCGGCTTGTCTGCGATCGTCTCAAGTCGCGCATTAATGAGCGGCGATCTACTTTGGGGCTGCTTTTGCCATGGCGTTACTAGGCCCCAACGCATATGTAATACTGTACGTGTTTCTTCATGTGATACTAATGTCATTACCTGTTGCGTTGGCGCAATATTGTAGCTTGGAGCATACTGGAAATCGGATGCTTGAAGTGCAAACCGCTCGATAAGCTGGTGGAACGGAGTATGTAACGTGAATCTTCCACACATGTGAACACCTCCTCTTACTGATGATTCGCCGTTCTATGAAGGATCTCCTGGGGAACAAGAAATTATTCGCGTTTGCCTGTTGACACATGATGTTGTCCCATGATAGTATACAACTTGTCGCCGGTCACGAGATTTGCAGAACAGGTCTCGACCAACACATTGAGCTGGCGCTGACGGGCGAAGACTACAATCTGGAAGTGCGTACAATATTCTTGTCATGGTCTCAATGTTAGCGCTCTTACCAAACCAGTAAGAATCTGGAAGAGTCGAAATGACTGCAGACAAGGTTGACAAACCACTTTGGATTGTGCTATGATAAAAAAGCTCCCCCAAAAAAGGGGAAGCACGAGAACCTTGAAAACTGAACATTT
>DHNI01000116.1:0-8596 GCA_002409455.1 Firmicutes bacterium UBA5420
TTGGTGGCTTCTTCCTGGAGCAAGATCGTCCGTGCCTCCCTTACAGTGACCGTTCGCTTTTGCGTCTTCTTCGGTAGGAGATCCCCTAGCATTTCTCGGAAATTCGCTCCCAGATCATCCATGCCCGAACCAGACATCATATCTAAAGCCGTGGAAGGCGCCTTTTCAAGCACTACCTCCACCATTCGCTCTTCAAGCTCCCCTAAACGCAGAAGCTGGCGCACTTGGTCACGCTCTTTTTTTAGCTGTTCATCATCGTCCTTGCTTGGCTTTTGCGCTGTGGGCTGTTGTCCTAATCCCCACAGCAAATCCATGGGATTGATATGGCTGGCGACCGGTGGCCCTGGTGCTAGCAATTCAAGAAGCCGTTCTTCTACAAAAGGCTCGGCCTTCTGTTCCACATCCTTAATCTTTTCCGCCTTCACCATACGCATAGCCACATCCACTAATTCCCGAATGATGGAATCCACGTCCCGGCCTACGTAACCCACTTCTGTAAACTTCGTTGCTTCGATTTTCACAAAAGGAGCATTGGCAAGGCGAGCGAGGCGTCTTGCGATTTCAGTTTTTCCTACGCCTGTAGGCCCAATCATCAGGATATTCTTGGGCAGAATCTCATCGCGCATCTCGGCAGGCAGTTGTTGGCGTCGGTAGCGATTGCGCATCGCAATAGCCACCGCACGTTTGGCTTCATCTTGCCCAATGATATAACGATCGAGTTCTGAAACGATTTCACTTGGTGTCAGTACCATACTATCGCCCCTTAGTCTCTACAGCAATTCCACAATGGAAATGCGATTATTGGTAAACACACAGATCTCCGATGTTATGCGGAGTGTTTCAAGAGCGATTTCTCGGGCACTCAAATTCGAGTGTTTGAGGAGGGCGAGACCTGCAGCCATAGCATAGGAACCTCCTGAACCAATGGCTAAAACTCCCTCATCGGGCTCAATAATGTCACCAGAACCCGATATGACAAGTGTCGTATTCCGGTCTGCCACAAGCAATAAAGCTTCGAGTTTTCGTAAGTAACGATCAGAACGCCACTCTTGACCCATTTCTACCGCCGCCCGCACCAACTGGTTGGAATGATCTTTCAATTTCCGTTCAAACATCTCAAAAAGCGTGATAGCATCAGCGGCAGAACCTGCAAAGCCCGCAAGAATCTCACCATCCGATAGAGTGCGAACCTTGGTTGCACCATGTTTGATCACCGTTTTCTCACCGAGTGTGACCTGTCCGTCACCTGCTAGGGCTACTTGACCAGATCTACGCACCGCCACAATGGTTGTTGAGCGAATACGCACAAGATCTCCCCCTTCTTAAGCTCGCGGATGAGCTTGATTATATACAGATTTGAGGTGCCCCATCGTTACCTTGGTGTAAACTTGCGTCGTTTTCAGGCTGGAGTGACCCAAAAGCTCCTGAATTGAGCGTAAATCGGCTCCGTTATCTAGAAGATGGGTGGCAAAGGTATGCCGGAAAACGTGGGGTGAAATATCCTTGTGAATCTCCAAATGTATGCTGCACTGGTCTAAAACATATTGTACGCCCCTAGTAGTTAAGCGCTGACCTCGGGCATTAAGAAACAAAGCATCTTCTTTCTTGGCCTGGAGTAAATCTAAGCGGTGACTTTGAAGGTATGTGCCTAGCTGGGCCAGGGCATAGTCACCGACAGGCACAATCCGTTCCTTACGGCCCTTGCCCATCACTCTGATATACTGATTTCTAGCATCAATATCTTGGACATCGAGTCCTACCAGCTCTGCCACGCGAATTCCCGTAGCATATAGTAGCTCAAACATGGCTCGATTGCGGCCTTGGAGAGCCTGAGATTTTCCAGGCATGTTTCCTTGGAGATAAGAAGCAATCTCCTCCATACTCATCACGACTGGTATGGCGCTTTTTTGCTTGGGTGTTTTGAGGCTGATAGCAAAATCTTGTTTCACCAAACCCTCTGTGAAAAGAAAGCGACTAAACCCGCGAATGCTAGCAAGTCTTCTAGCCAGAGTAGAACGGGCATACCCCTCTCTGGTTAAGTAGGATAGGTATTCGCGTACCAAGTATTTGTCTACTGAAGTTAGGTTCTGCGGCTTTCCTAGCAGATCAAGTTGCTCTATGGCAAAACGCAAGAAATGACTGAGATCTCGCCTATAAGCAAGGAGCGTGGCTGGGGAAAGATTCCGCCCGATTCGCAAGTGATCAAGATAAAGTTCCAGTTCGTCCATAGCTACACACTCCCTTGTAGCCCCGACCAAAAGATCCGCAAACTCTCTAAAGCCCTCTGAGAATAGGCAAGTTTGCGTTCTTTCTTGCCCCGCACCGGGGGATCGAGAATGGGCAGAATCCCGAAGTTGGCATTCATGGGTTGAAAATGCTTCGCATCAGCGGTAGAAATGTAATGAGCTAGGCTTCCGAGCATTGTCTCTAATGGCAAGACTAGAGGTTCTTGACCACTTACAAAGCGCGCCGCATTTACACCTGCTAAAAGGCCCGAAGCGGCGCTTTCTACATATCCTTCTACGCCGGTGAGTTGGCCGGCCATAAAGATCCTCTGATCATCTTTACACTGAAAACTAGAGTTTAAGACCTTGGGTGAATTAATGAATGTATTGCGATGCATGACCCCATAGCGGACAAACTCTGCATCCTTTAACGCTGGAATAAGCTGAAACACTCTCTTCTGCTCTCCCCATTTAAGACGGGTTTGACAGCCTACCAAGTTCAAAAGGCTAGCCTCGGTGTTCTCCATGCGGAGCTGCAACACCGCCCAGGGGCGATTACCATCTACGTCAGTGAGCCCAACGGGCCGAAAAGGACCATAGCGGAGCGCATCTGCACCTCTCCTTGCCATGACTTCTAGAGGCATACAGCCTTCGAAGACAGTTAGATCCTCCTCACCTAAGTCACCATCATGGAGGGGGGCTTCTTCTGCTGTAACTAGAGCATGAACAAAGGTTTCATACTCCTCCTTAGTCAGTGGACAGTTAAAGTAATCGGCTGTTCCTTTATCGTACCTAGCGGCCCAAAAACCCCGTTTATAATTCACACTCTCCCCAAGAACGATGGGCGCGGCTGCATCGAAAAAATGGAGGTTATCACTTTGCGTAATCGTCTGTAACGTCTTGGTAAATGCAGGACTAGTGAGAGGGCCTGTAGCGATCACTACAACACCATCTGGGATCTCCACACATTCCTCATTAACCACGTCCACCAAAGGGTGCTCCTTGAGACGTTTGGAGACTTCAGAGGCGAAAAGCCCACGATTGACAGCCAAAGCACCACCGGCAGGCACCTGCGTCTCTTGAGCCGCCCGCAGTATCAAGGAGTCCAGCACTTCAAGTTCCTTTTTTAGAAGCCCACCAGCAGCGCTTTCTAGAGTTGAACCAAGGGAATTGGAGCATACCAGCTCAGCGAATTGCCCCGTTTCATGGGCTGGAGTCATGACTTGGGGTCGCATCTCCATAAGTCGCACAGATACACCCCGCTCTGCGAGCTGCCAAGCAGCCTCACTACCAGCTAAGCCAGCACCAATCACCGATACCGACCTCACTTGCCGTCACCTCCAGGGCACTCCTTGTTACTACACATGGGATCGGCACCTTCTTTGCGAACGGTCAAGTTCTTCCCGCAATAGGGACACAGTTCAGCAACAGGGCGCTGCCACGAAGTATAAGTACAATCAGGATAATTGCTGCAACCGTAGAAGTAACGTCCCCGACGGGAACGCCTTCTCACTAATTGGCCAGCTTCACGCCCTTCTTTCTTGCATTGGGAACATTCTATTCCGATTTCATCCAAGATAGGTTTGGTATTCTTACATTCAGGGTAGCCTGGGCAGGCTAAAAACTTGCCATATCTACCCAGCTTATAAACCATGTTGCGACCGCACTTCTCGCACAGAACATCACTCACTTCGTCTTGAATCTCAATTCGTTCCAGCTCTGCATGGGCTTTTTTCAGATCCTCAGCGAAGGGTTTGTAAAACTCCCCTATCACATCCTGCCAGACCATCTGCCCTTCCTCAATATTATCAAGCTCTTCTTCTAATACAGCGGTGAACTTGAGGTCTAGTAGTCTTGGAAAGCTCTCCGCCAATAAGTCTGTAACAATAATGCCCAGTTCTGTCGGACGAAAACGCTTTTCCTCTCGGTAGACATAAGCCCGGGCAGCGATGGTATCAATAATGGGGGCATAGGTACTCGGCCTACCTATTCCCTCTTCTTCCAAGGTTTTAACCAGCATAGCTTCGCTGAAGCGTGGCGGTGGCTGGGTAAAGTGTTGCAGCAAATCGAGTCTTTGCAGCAGCACATGCTCATCAACCTTGAGATCAGGCAACAGACGATCTTTACTATCGTCTGTTTGGGAGGAAGAATCGCTACCTTCATGATAAATCTTCAAGAATCCAGGAAACTTCAATTGAGAACCAGTGGCTCTAAAGAGGTAATCCTGCACGCTTAGATCCACGCTCATGGCATCAAAAACAGCCGAGCTCATCTGACTGGCAACAAAGCGCTCCCAGATCAACGTATATAAGCGCAGTTGGTCTCTGGAGAGATATTGCTTGATCTCGGACGGTATACGTAGCGTAGAAGTAGGTCTAACCGCTTCATGGGCCTCCTGTGCACCCTTCTTGGCGGCGTACTGCCGAGGTTTTCCGGGAACATAGGTGGAACCATAGGTTTCTTTGATATAACTACGCACTTCTGCCACCGCTTCATCCGCAACGCGAGTGGCATCTGTCCGCATATATGTGATCAAGCCTAAGGTGCCAAGTTTGCCCATGGGCAAGCCCTCGTATAATTGTTGGGCTAGGCGCATAGTCTTTTTTGCCGGATAACCCAGTTTGCGAGCTGCTTCTTGCTGCAACGTACTGGTTGTAAAAGGCGGAGCTGGATGGCGACGGCGTTCCTTCTTTGTAACGTCTGTAACCCTCCAAGTCTGTCCTGTGACATCCTTTTCAACTTGCTTTGCAGCCTCTTCATTCGGCAACTCAAGTTTTTTTCCGCCCTTGCGATGGAGTTTTGCTTCAAATTCTTCCTTTTGTTCGGTATGAAGCATGGCCGTCACAGACCAATATTCCTCCTCCACGAAGGCCTCAATTTCACGTTCTCGATCGACAATAAGCTTGACCGCCACGGATTGCACCCGGCCAGCACTCAAACCTGGCTTTACTTTCGCCCAAAGTAGGGGAGAAAGCTCGTAGCCCACAATTCGATCGACAACGCGCCGTGCCTGTTGGGCATCGACTACTGGTTGAGCAATACTGCGAGGCTTCTTGATGGATTGCCGCACAGCGTCCTTCGTGATCTCCCGAAAATCAATGCGGCACTTCTCCTCATCGATTTTCAAAGCGGTGGCTAAATGCCAAGCGATAGCCTCGCCTTCGCGATCAGGGTCTGTGGCCAGGAGAATCCGATCTGCCTTTTTCGCTGCCTCTCGCAACTCTTTGAGGACAGGCCCCTTACCCCGAATGGTAATGTAGTGTGGTTCAAAATTAGCTTCTACGTCAATTCCGAACTTGCTGCGCGGCAAATCCCGCACATGCCCCAGAGAAGCTTTCACGTTGTAGTTTTTTCCCAAAAACCCTTTGATTGTCTGGGCCTTAGCAGGTGATTCAACAATAATTAGTGTAGCCAAACAAGCACCTCCGTGCAATCAAACACTCAATGAATAAATTTCTGTTCTAGGGATCCAAAGACCGCCACCCGCTCAGGATCCTCCACAATGCTCTCTAAGATTCCGCGAATTTCGTCTACATCGGCATAGCCCTGTGATTGTGCAAACAGCACAGCCAATGCTTGCTCCATCTCAAGAGGGATAATTGCCTTGGTGTATAGGGCCGCATAGAGAAAGTCCCTAGCTTCTTGCGATATGAATGCCTGTTCCCACAGGTTAAAAACTCTAGTTTTGGTGGTATCCACATCGTCTAGTGTAAGAATGGACACCTGGAAATCTAAGGCTAATGACTCTAAAAAGCCCATGAGGTCTTGCGAAGATAGACCGAGGCTTGTGAGAATTTCTTCAAATTCATCATCTGGATTCAGTATTTTCAAGGCCATGGCCATGCGTTTTAGCTTGCTTTCATTCACAACAATCTCTCATTTCCTGCCAGAATTACCCCCATTATAGTGGCTTTGCAGATATTATGCAAGTAACGGCACAATACCTGCTTTAAATTTCCGAACCCCGCTGGAGTTGAAACAAGGAGATTTCAGCCAGAATGTCCTGAATCGGTCGTTCGAGGGCGGCTGCAATTTCGTTGGCGTGTAGACCGGCTTCAAGTAGGTCTTCCAGGGATGGCTGTGTAGCTGAGCCTTCCTGTAACGGGGCATCCGCGCCACATGCAAGCAAATCGGCGGGATCGCTCACCAACGCAGCTCCCTGTTTGATCAGTCTATGTGTTCCGTGCCTTAGGGGATCGCTGATTTCGCCGGGAATGGCCCAGACATCGATTCCAAGGTCTAAAGCCCAATCTGCCGTGTGAATGGCCCCCGATTTAGCACCAGCCTGCACCACTAGCACACCACGGGAGCAACCTGCAATAATGCGGTTACGCCGGGGGAAATTCCCAGGAACAGTAGAGCAGTGACTGGAAAACTCGGTAATTACGGCACCCCTTTCCGCAATTTGCTTTGCTAACATCCTATGTTCGCTCGGATAAAGATTACCAAGGTTCGAACCGAGCACTGCCACTGCCTGGCCGTTCATCTTGACCACTTGCTCATGGGCGAAATAATCAATACCCCGTGCCAATCCGCTAATCACTGGGAGGCCCTTGGAGACAAGATAAGCGCTAAATTGCTTAGCTTGGGCAATTCCAACCCGCGAGGGTTTCCGCGTACCCACCACAGCAACTCCTGGTGTCTCTGGTAACGTGCCAAGGACATAGAGAACGGGCGGAGGAACCACCAATCTTCTCAGATAAGCAGGATACCCAGGATCGTTGAGTGTAAGTATCTGTGCTCCTAAGCCCCTGGCCCAAGCCTCTTCAGCTTGAGGTGAAAGGTTGGGACGCAGGGCACAAAAACGATCCGCGATCGTGGGCCCTACACCCTCCACCTCCATCAATGCACCCTTCGAGGCATGCCAGGCTCTTTCTAAGGAACCAAAGTGGTTCTTGATAGCCATAAGCCTTCGTCCCCCGATGCCAGAAACCATATTAAAAGCAATTAGATAATGCCGTGAACTCCATTTCACGTGATTTTCCCCCTGTCATTCATCGTCATGAATGGGATGTTCCACCAAACTGTCTAGTATGGCCTGCAACTCCTCCTCCCACTTTAGCTGATAGATTCGTAGATCCAAAGCACTAACAATTGCGCCGCCGAGACAATTTGTGCAGATGATGCCGTACATGTCCCCCTTACTTGTCTTGATGGTATGGGGAGTATCCGCATCACAGACGGGGCAATGGAAGATCCGTGTAACGCCTACATCAAATGGCATGAGCGCCCTCCTCAAGTGTTTTCTTTTAGCATGCCGAGGAAGGGCAAGTTCTATGTTTAGGAGGATTTGCTAGACTTATGTCAAATATACCAATATTCTGATTATTATGTCAAGGGGGATTTGCAATGATTGTAGTTCAAAGCGGAGTTGTGGCTGGTATTGAGGGACTACCGATTGAGGTGGAAGTGGATGTTCGCCCTGGTCTGCCAGGGTTCGAAATTGTTGGTCTGCCCAGTAAAACTGTGCGCGAAAGCCGCGAACGGGTGCGATCAGCATTACGCAATTCGGGCTTCAAATTCCCCGCTCAAAAAGTCATCGTCAACCTAGCGCCAGCCCATTATCCGAAGGACGGAGCGCTCTTTGATTTGCCCATTGCCCTTGGAATTCTAGCGCATCAGGGTATACTGCCTCTAACGGCATTCCAAAATTCCATTTTCGCCGGAGAACTGTCCTTAAGTGGAACGCTCAAGCGCATCAGCGGAGTTCTCAGCCTAGCACAACTTGCCTTTCAGCGCAATTGCCAGATCGTTTTGCCCCAGGCCAACGATGCCGAGGCCGCTTTAATCCAGGGAAACCACTATTTACTAGCCTCTTCCCTCCGCCATGTCTTGGATCTTCTGACAGGTAAAAGCCCGCCACCCAAAGTCACACCAAGCAGGAACCTGACAAGTGAGGGCTTTCAGGGAGCGAAAATCAAGGGCCAAGCCCAGGCCAAGAGGGCTCTCGAAATCGCAGCCCATGGAAAACATCATATTATGCTCCTCGGGCCACCAGGCGTAGGGAAGACCCTTCTGGCCAGGAGTGCGAGGCATCTCCTTCCGCCACCAAGTCATGAAGAGATTCTTGTGATCAACAAGGTCTATGAGGCTGCAGGTTTAACGAGCAGCCCATCAACGCTTTTAACAGAACGGCCCTTCCGTGCACCCCATCACAGCATCTCACAAGCTGCTTTGGTAGGATCAAGGCACGGGCGACCTGGAGAGATTACCCTCGCTCACCAGGGTATTTTGTTGCTCGATGAGTTTCCCGAATTTAACCAAGCAGCCCTGCAGGGTTTAAGAGAACCACTTGATCACAAAGAAGTGCGGATCTCTAGAGCCGAACACGTTTTAACCTATCCTGCGAACTTCTGGCTGATCGCCACAAC
>DHNI01000116.1:8698-11126 GCA_002409455.1 Firmicutes bacterium UBA5420
AGAGCCGAACACGTCTTAACCTATCCTGCGAATTTCTGGCTGATCGCCACAACCAACCCTTGCCCCTGCGGGTATTTGGGCAGCGAAACCCGCCTTTGCACCTGTACCAGCAGGGATCTAAACAGGTATCGCCGTAAACTGCGAGGGCCGCTACTGGATCGTTTTGAAATCTTCGCCTACCTCAGCCCCCTCTCCGAACAGGAGCTGCGCCAAAAAGCAATCCCCTGGCCCCACAAGCATAGAACCAAGGGAACTACAGATCCAGAGGCAACCCCTACAATGAGTGCAGAGGCATTAGAATTTTTGCACCAGGCCCAGAAAAAATTGGAACTTTCTGTACGGGGATTTGAGAATACGCGAAGACTGTCTAGCACAATTGCCCATCTTGATGGGGATCGTAGTATCAGCGAAAGGCACATGGCGGAGGCACTGCAGTATCGCCTAGAGAGCCATAGCCACGTGCTTGCCTAATTACGCCTCCCAGGCCAAGTCTTCTTTCGCCACCTTTAACACAACAGATGTTCCGGTGTTATTAATACCTGGGATTTCTCGTAGCCGATCAACTAGGAAGGTTAAAAGCTCATCATTGCTGGATACCACAACTTCGATCACTAGGTCATAATTGCCTGTAGATAAAGCCACATAACGAACTTCGGTGAGGGTACTTAACTCAGTGGCAATCGGTTGGAGTTTTCCTCGATCTACCTTGAGGCCAACAATGGCCACTGTTTGCAGTCCTACCTTGAAGGGGTTGGCAATGCCAACAATTTTTAATAAGCCTTCATCCATCAACTTGCCGACGCGGCGCCGTACCGTGCCTTCAGCTAAACCCAACTCGTGGGCAATGGTCAAAAACGGCATGCGTCCATCCTGCTGTAACAAATGAATAATATCTCGATCAAATTGATCTAAAACAAATCCACTCATTCTTGTACACCATCCTTTTCCTTATAATGACTAAATGGTGCCCAATCATAGATTTGTTTGTGGATCTGCAGGACAATCGAGGTTTCTGTGCTGATAATTCCCTCAATACTTGCCATCTGCTCATTGAGCAAATTCACAAGCGTGGTTCGATTTGGCAAGACAACCATCGCCACCAGATCATGGCCACCCGTGGTCACTACAAGATAACGTACAGCTTCGAGGCCTTTTAGCGCTTCAATCACAGAATCCATATGATGCCGATCGATTTTAAACCAGATGAATGCAACAGTGTCAAGGCCCATTTTCAGAGGATCCGTCACACCCATTGTTTTCATCACACCATTTTCCTCTAAGCGCTTAACGCGCTTGCGAATGGTGCCCTCCGAAACCCCTAAATAGGCAGCTAAGGTCACAAAGGTCATTCTGCCTTCTTGCTGCAAATACGCCAGTATTTTTTTGTCCAAATCATCTAAGACAAATTGCTGCATAAAAATCACCCTCTCCTACGTACTCATTCCACCGTTTTCGATCATGAATTCTACGAAAAAATTAATAATCCTTGTGTATAGTAAAATTTTTCAACACAAAAAAGACTCGCTTTACACATAACTACGCAAGTCTTTTCGTAAATATCAATTAACGCCGGCGAATGAGATCTTGAAAAAATCGTTTAATACTATCCCACATGACTTGATACCAACTCCCTCGGGCCACATCTTCCGCCGCTAGCAGTGGAACCTGTTTGCTCAGCTGATCCTCGACATATATGCTTAACACGCCAATTTGGCTGCCCTGCTCAACAGGAGCTTCCAACTCCTTGGTTTGAATTCCCACACTCACGCTTTTCTCAATGCCCTTAGGAACCGTAATAATAGGTTCGCTAATCCTCATACCCACTTGCGATTGTTTCCCCTTAAAAACCCTGGCCGTTTTATCCTCTAGGAGCCTGGAAATGTTCACTAAATCAAAATTTCGATACCCATAGTTGAGGAGTGTTGTCATCTCCTGCTCCCTTTTGGATTCGCTTTCGGCACCAAGAACAACACCAATAAGTCGCCTGTTATTCTGCACTGCTGTGCCCACCAAGTTGAAGCCAGCCACTTGCAGATGACCTGTCTTTAGTCCATCAGCTCCATCATAGGCGCGCAATAAACCATTACGGTTGGTTTGCACTATAGGGGTCTTGCTGGAGCGAGGTTGATATGAAAACGACAACTGCTGATGATACTTAATAGCCTCAGGATGATCCTTTAGATAATGATGAACCAAGATGGCTATATCCTCTGCCGTAATCTCGTTTTCGGTAGATAGACCATGCACGTCGACAAAATGTAGATCCAAGTTCAGGGATTTGGCTTTATCATTCATTCGCCCTACATAGACTTCTTCGCTACCGGCCAGTGCTTCTGCCAAGGCCACACAGGCATCATTACCCGAGACAACTGCGATACCAGTTAAGAGCTGCTCTATGGTTACCACTTCATTGGGCTCTAAAAACATT
>DHNI01000116.1:11382-29835 GCA_002409455.1 Firmicutes bacterium UBA5420
GCCTCACCATTTTGAGAAAACAAGATCTGACCTGATGCAAAATCCAAAAGCACCGCCGAACTCGCCTCTACTTCAAAAGGCAAGGTCTGTTGAGCAAGGGTTGTACCTGAAAAGGAGAAAAGAAAAACCATAATAAGTATAAGGCCGATTGAGTTACGTTTCATTCAAAAGCTCCCTTCACCCAGTTAAATCTATAACCAGCCCCACAGGGGCTGATGCCGATCACATCAAAACGCACATAGGGCACATCTTGAGAATACCTTTGCAAATAGCCTTGAGCCACACGCTTAATCTTCTGTATCTTCCTCGCCGTCACTTGTTCTACGCTCGTGCCCCAGCGCTCGGACGTACGATACTTGACCTCAACGAAGACAAGAACCTTACCATCTTTCATAATCAAGTCAATTTCGCCGATACGGAGCCGAAAATTCGCTGCCACAAATTGTAGGCCTTGATCGAGCAAGTACTCTTTAGCAAGTCTCTCACCAAAATTCATAAGCCGCCAGCCAACCTGAAAGAGTCTCGATGCAAAGGACATCGACCATACTGCTTAATTCTATCACGATGTTCCCTAGTAGCATATCCCTTATTCTGCCCAAAATTGTATACAGGATAAATTTCATCATAACGATCCATCAGCCTATCTCGCTCCACCTTGGCCACGATGCTGGCAGCTGCAATGGAGATGGAGAGATTATCGCCTCGAATGATTGCCTTTTGAGCCCAAGGTAGATCGGGAATCTCAAGCTGGCCATCGACCAAGCAGAGTTCTGGCTTTTCAGGCAGTGCCTCCAAAGCTCGCCTCATAGCCAAAAATGTGGCCTGCAAGATATTTAGCTCGTCAATTTCATCAACAGTCGCCAGCCCAACTCCCACAAGACACGTGCTTAATATCTCTTCGCAAGCCATCTCCCTTTTCCTAGGGGAGAGACGCTTCGAATCACGAATTTCCGCCTCGAAATTCGCCGGTAGTACTTGCACAGCAGCAGCCACTACCGGGCCGGCTAATGGCCCTCGCCCTGCCTCATCTAAACCGACAATCCTTCTAAAGCCCTGGCTCTCTAAACTAGTCTCTATCGTTCTCATCATCTAGCTCACTCCCGGGACTCGGATCGAGTGTAATTGTGCCAAGCTTGCCCGTGCGAAAATCCTTGAGGACGAGTGCGGCCGCCTGGTTCAAATCAACCACGCCTCCACGCAACAGGCAACCTCGCCTGCGCCCAATTTCCTCTAAAATGGTGTCATCCGCACCTAGGGTTCCATAGCGCTCTTGTAATGAATGGGGATAGTGCTGGCTCAAAAATTCCAAAAACCACCACGCGATCTCAACCTGATCGAAAACCTCATCACGAATCGAGGCCACAAGGGCAAGCCGCTTGGCCACTTCTTGGTCTTCAAATTTGGGCCAGAGAATTCCCGGGCTGTCTAAAAGCTGCATTCCCGGAGCCGAAAGCCATTGTTTACCCTTAGTAACGCCTGGTCTGGCCCCTACCTGGGCACCTTTTCTTTTCGTCAAGCCATTGATTAAGGTCGATTTACCCACATTGGGAATCCCAACGACCAAAAGCCGAGGTAAACGTCGAAGGGACGGAAAGGTATTTGCCACACATTGCCTAATCTCTCCAAGGCCTCGCCCCTGCAGCAGATCAACGCCCACAATGGTCTCGCCTTGTGCCTTCCAGTATTCCATCCATTCCTTTGTTTGCTCAGGATCCGCCAAATCTGTTTTCGTTAAGATAATCATCCGTGGTTTCTTGGTCAGATTGCCCAGCTCGGGATTGCGACTACTTAATGGCAGTCTGGCATCAACAACCTCTAAAATGCCATCTACAAGTTTCAATTCTTCTTTGATCATCCGCTTGGCTCGGGTCATATGCCCAGGATACCATTGAATGGTCATTATGGGGTTTCAATCCTTTCTAGTACAGGCGGTATTTTAACCGATCCGATTTGACCTAGTGGCCAATAAACGACTAGAGCCCTGCCAATTAAGTTCTTCTTGGGCACAAAGCCAACATCAGGATAGCGACTGTCATCACTGTTGCGCCTGTTATCGCCTAACACAAAGTAATGCCCCTCTGGAACCAAGACTGGGCCGAAGGTAGGGGCACTATACGTTCCATAGGTAGGCCCATTGATGTAATTCTCATCAAGACGCAAACCATTGACATATAAAAAGCCATTTTTGATGGCAATTTCATCGCCGGGTAGTCCAATCACTCGCTTGATAAACTTACGGCGCTGATCGCCAGGGTAGCGAAAAACCACAACTTGACCTCGCTTGGGCTCCGTGAAGCGATATGTGACCTTCTCCACGAGTAACCGTTGGCCATGATGAAGGGAAGGTTCCATGGAACTGCCTTCTACCAGGAAGGATTGGGCAACAAACGCTATGATCAGCGCTGCTAGACCCACTGATATGATTAAAGCTTCTATGTATTCCCTAATCTCGGATTTTGCCATGCTTGTGCCTCCCAACAAATGTGAAAAAGAGGAGTGTGTACCACTCCCCTTAGGACCACGTTCCCAAGACTACCGGCGGCGCTCCTTAATGCGGGCAGCTCTGCCTGATCGCTCTCTGAGATAGTACAGGCGGGCTCGACGCACCTTACCCTGGCGAATGACCTCAATCCTGTCAATGCGGGGTGAGTTAACAGGCCACGTTCTTTCGACGCCTACACCCTGGGAGACCTTTCGCACTGTAAAGTTCTCTTGAACTCCACCACCCATGCGCCTTAAGACTACACCTTCAAAAATTTGAATCCGCTCATTGGCACCTTCCACAACCTTTACATGGACGCGCACCGTATCACCAGCACCGAACTGAGGATAATCGGAGCGGAGTTGTTCTTGTTCAATAATATCAATCAGATTCATTGGTATTTACCCTCCCCTCAGCGGAAAATTCTGCAGCCAACTCCTCAAGAAGCTGACGTTCTTCCGTTGATAGATCTTTTTTTTCTAATAAGTCAGGCCGCCGCACAAGCGTACGGCGCAAAGCCTCTTTAAGCCTGAAACGTGCAATATTACCGTGGTGACCACTTAAGAGAACCTCTGGTACACTCTTACCGCGAAACGTAGCGGGCCTAGTGTAGTGTGGATAGTCTAGCAAACCATCTTGGAAGGAGTCTTGCTGGGCAGAGGTTTCATCACCTAACACCCCCGGCAAGAGTCTGGTAACCGCATCTACAACCACCATGGCCGGCAACTCGCCTCCAGTTAATACATAATCACCAATAGAAAGTTCAAAGTCTACCCAATGTTCACGAACCCGCTCATCAATTTCCTCATAATGCCCGCTTAAAAGAATCAAGCGTGGCAACGTGGCCAATTGTGCCGCCATTTCTTGACTAAACACCCGCCCCTGGGGCGACAAATAGACAATAGGAACCCTTGAATCTCCCTGTACGGCCTCTAGGGCACGTACCAAGACATCCGCTTTCAAGACCATTCCGGCCCCGCCCCCATAGGGCGTATCATCAACAATTTTGTGCTTATCAAGGGCGTAATCCCGAATATTCCAAACATCCACCGTAACCAGTCCACTCATCTGGGCCTTCCCGAGAATACTGGTTGTCAAAGGCCCGGTAAACATCTCAGGAAACAACGTGAGGATGTCAAAATGCATTTCGTACCTCCACATTCAGTCAAGCAAGCCGTCAAGCAACTCTACCAAGACATACCCATCTTCGGGGTTGATTTCTAGCACCACCTGTGGAATCACAGGGATCAGAATCTCCTTGAGCTTGGTCACACCGGCGTAAGGCTTGATAACATAAACATCATTAGCACCCGTCTGCAACACGTCGGTAATCACACCGAGTTTCTCTCCAGTGGTGGTCTCACATTCGAGGCCAATGATCTGAAAAATATAATAGCGATCAGGAGGCAGGGGCATGAGTTCATCCACACTAACCTTGATCAACATCTTGCGAAGTCGCTCGGCTTCAGTGATACTATCAATGCCTTCTAGTTTGAGGACAACTGCTTCTTTGTGCATCCTAGAACCTTCCACGGCAAAAATTCCGTAGGGTTCCTGGGAGTTCCCCTCAAACAAACGCACACTCTCCATCGCAAAAAAGCGTTCTGGAAACTCTGTCTCCGGAATAATCTTGACTTCGCCGCGATTACCCTGCGTTGACACAATTTCGCCCACAACAATCCAATTAGCTTCTTTCATCGATCTCTACATGGACTTGAACCCCAGATTTAATGGCCGACGCCTTTACCACAGTGCGAATAGCCTTAGCTATTCTACCACCTTTGCCGATGAGGCGGCCCATATCTTCCGGTGCCACATACAGCGTGTAGACTGTCTCATGCCCTTTATCCTGAGCTTCAACCATTACCTGATCTGGATGATCTGCAAGAGATCTCCCAATAAATTCTACTAAGCTTTTCACACGAACACCACCTATCCTTGTTTACGGGATGCGGCAAATTTCTCCATAACTCCGCTCTTTTTCAACAGCGTCTTTGCTGTGTCGGATGGTTGGGCCCCTTTTTGTAGCCAATCGAGTGCCTTTTCTTCATCAATCTTGAGCTCTACAGGCTCCGCAATGGGATTGTAGAAACCCAGAGTATCAATGAAAGCGCCATCACGAGCTGCCCGAGAATCAGCCACAACTAATCTGTAAAAAGGTCGCTTTTTTGCGCCCATTCTCTTCAGACGAATTTTCACTGCCATCTACTTTCACCTCCTACTAACTTAATCAGTAAAACTATCAGTAAAACTAGTGGATGTTTCGCGAAATGTTTTGCAATACAAAACTCGAAACTCCGGGATGCTTGCGCCAGCAAGCATCACATCATTGGAACAGGGAGAACATTCCCTTTTTTCTGCGCCCTTTGGGCGTACCCGCAGGGTTACCAGAAAACTGTTTAAGCATTTGTTTAGTCTGACTGAACTGCTTGAGCAAGCGATTCACATCTTGAATGCGGGTGCCTGATCCTGCGGCAATTCTCTTGCGCCTTGACCCGCCGATAATCTCTGGCCTTCTGCGTTCTTCAGGCGTCATGGACTGGATAATGGCTTCAATTTTCTTGAAATGAGATTCATCCACATCTAGGTTCTTTAACTGTTTGATATTGCCCATTCCGGGAATCATCCCGATGAGCTGGTCAATTGGACCCATCTCTTTCATCTGGTTCAATTGTTCCTGAAAATCCTCTAATGTGAATTCGGCCTCTTTCAGTTTCGCAGCCATTTTTTGGGCCTGTTCTTCATCAACTGCGGAAGCCGCTTTTTCGATGAGGGTTAACATATCGCCCATTCCCAAGATGCGAGAGGCCATACGATCAGGATGGAAAGACTCCAAACCATCCATTTTTTCGCTAACACCAACATATTTAATCGGTTTCCCGGTGACTGCTTTTACCGACAGGGCAGCTCCGCCCCTAGCATCTCCATCGAGCTTGGTTAAGACAATGCCACCAAGTTCTAACTGCTCATTGAAACTTTTGGCCACATTCACTGCATCTTGTCCCGTCATAGCATCGACGACAAGTAAGATTTCGGAAGGATTGACGGCATCCTTAATCTTCACTAACTCTTCCATCAGTTCTGCATCCACATGCAAGCGTCCGGCCGTATCAATGAGCACGACATCATTATTGTGACTCTGGGCATGCTTATAGGCTGCCTTGGAAATGTCAACGGGATTGTGCTCACCCATACTGAATACAGGAAGCGCCAACTGCTCTCCTAAAGTCTGGAGCTGTTTGATGGCTGCTGGTCGATAGATATCACAGGCCACTAATAAAGGGCGATGGCCCTGGGCTTTGAGCATGCGTGCGAGTTTTCCGCTTGTTGTGGTCTTACCCGAACCTTGTAATCCCACCATCATGATCACACTTGGCGGTTTTGATGACAAAGTTAACTTGGCCTGGGTGCCACCCATCAACTGCGTCAATTCTTCGTTGACAATACGGATCACTTGCTGTCCCGGTGTGAGACTGCTTAGCACCTCATGACCAGTGGCCCTTTCCTTAACATGGGCAATAAAATCCTTCACTACTTTGTAGTTAACATCAGCCTCCAAGAGAGCCAAGCGTATCTCGCGCAGAATTTCATCCACGTCTTTTTCGCCTAGTCTGCCTTTGCCCCGTAGTTTGCGCATAGTTTCCTGCAGGCGGGATGATAAGTTTTGAAAAGCCATATAAGTCCCTCCTAACTGGTTGATCGCGCCTTGAGAATCTTCTCTTCCATCGCGATTAAGTGAGGCGAACTCGCACCGTCTTGGCGACACAATTCGATGAGGGCTAGTAGTTCGCCATAGAGGAGCTGTCGCTCACGATGTCTTTCTATCAAGCCAAGCTTGCTATCGAACTCTTCGAGGATCAACCCTGTGCGTCTTACAATATCGTAAATAGCTTGGCGAGATACACCCAGTTCCTCCCCGATTTCCCCTAAGGAGAGGTCATCGTGAAAATACATCTGAAAGACTTCTTGCTGGCGATCTGTGAGTAATGGACCATAAAAGTCTAACAATAACACCATGCGCAGTGCGTTTTCCATCTCATTCCCCTGTTAAGCAATATTACTTTACACTACCTAAGTATAGTCAGGGATATATCCCTTGTCAAGCATTTTCTCTTGACGCTCCAAAAAGGGCTGTAGTAAAGGTGTTTGCGTCAAAATCCTGCAAATCCTCATATTGTTCTCCAACTCCAACCAGTTTGACCGCTAAATTAAGTTCGTTGGCAAGGGCCAACACGATCCCGCCCTTGGCGGTTCCATCCAATTTTGTTAAGGCAATACCGGTCAAAGGCACAGCCTCTTGAAACGTCCTAGCCTGAGAAAGTGCGTTTTGACCCGTAGTGGCATCAACAACCAATAGGATCTCGTCTAAATCGCGACCCAATTCGCGCTTCACCACACGATGAACCTTGGACAACTCACTCATTAGATTGACCTTTGTCTGCAAACGGCCTGCAGTATCGAGGATCAGAACATCGATTTTTCTCGCTTTGGCGGCATTGATGGCATCATAAGCAACGGCCGCAGGATCCGAACCTTCCTGGTGCTTAATGAGTTCAACCCCAATGCGATTAGCCCATACTTCGAGTTGATCAATGGCACCTGCCCTGAAAGTGTCCCCTGCTGCTAACAACACCTTGGCATTTTCCTCTTTGAAACGATAGGCCAGCTTGCCGATGGTGGTTGTCTTTCCTGCTCCATTGACACCCACAACCATCAGTACATAGGGCCTATCTTCAGGAGTTTTGAGGGTAGCCGCATTCTTTTGCAACAGGAGCACAATTTCTTCTACGAGCACACTTCGTAGTTGTTCTGATTCTGTAATCTTCTCTTCCTTTACCCTCTCCCTAAGTCGGTCAACTAAGAATAAGGACGTGTCTACCCCGCAGTCGGCTTGGATCAACGCTTCTTCGAGCTCCTCAAAGAGCTCTTCATCTACCTTACGGCCTGTCATGATCTGTTCTACCTTATCAACAAAACCCTGCTTGGTTTTCTCTAAACCGCTTACGAGCTTCTGGAAAAAGCCCCGCTCTTTCTCTTGCACATGCTGCTGCTCTTGCTTTTGCGCCTGCTTTTCCTGCTCTTGTTTCTTTCCTTCGCCAAACATCTTTTTCCAAAACACTATGCTGGCCTCCTTAGGTCAATGCAACCGATATAATCTGTGAAAACCCATCATCACCCATGGTCACACCATACAAAGTATGGGCTGCTTCCATCGTTCTTGGCCTATGGGTGACAACCAAGAACTGTGTATCGTTGGAAAAGTCCTCCATAAGCTCTACAAAACGCCCTAGGTTGCTTTCGTCCAAAGCCGCATCGATCTCATCTAGCACCCAAAAAGGCGTGGGTTGCACCCTGCGAATAGCAAACAAGAGGGCGATGGCTGTGAGAGCCCTTTCACCACCGGAGAGCACCAACAAATTCTGAAGCTTCTTCCCAGGGGGTCTGGCCATGACATCAATTCCGGTAGTGAGAATGGATTCGGGATCCGTCAAAACTAGTTCGGCCTGGCCTCCCAAAAAGAGTTGCTTAAAGATAGACTGAAATTCAACCTGCACTTGTTTAAACACATCCCGTAGCTTTGTACGGCACAGCTTATCCATCTCACCTATCACATC
This sequence comes from Firmicutes bacterium UBA5420, assembly GCA_002409455.1. Classification (GTDB taxonomy): domain Bacteria; phylum Bacillota; class Limnochordia; order Darwinibacteriales; family Darwinibacteriaceae; genus UBA5420. The sequence goes on from DHNI01000116.1 coordinate 19,480, forward strand.
TTGTAGGCCCTCTCTAGCCTCGTTTAAATCTTCAAGTTGCGCCTGTAGAAAGGAACAGCGCTCCAAAACGCGCTCGTGTTCCTGCATGGCTCCTGGATTTACAGGCCCTAGATCCCGAATCTGGTTGCGTAGATCTGCAACATTCCGCTTCAACGTAACGTCCTTCACGTGAACATCCCTGGCCAGGATGCTCTCTAAGGTGAGTTGACGCTCGGTAAGTGCAGAGAGTATCTGCTCCCGTTCGCGCTCCAATTGCTCTTGTTCGACTTCGCGCTTGTAGAGTAACCGTTCTCGTTTGAGCTGTTCCTTTTCGACCTGTATTAATTCTGCCCCCAATCTGCCATGTTCTTTCTGCAGATCGTGTTTTTTCTGTTTTTCCTTTTCCAAAGTAGCTTGAAGTTGCATCTTCAACGAGCTGCTCTTTTCATTCGCCACTTGTGTCTCTGCGATAATCTGCTCATTTTGGAGCCGAGCTTCTGCCATGGAGTCAAGCTCAGAGGCGGCCTCTTGTTTCGCTCTACGGGCCGATTCCCTTTTCTGCTCCAAATTGGCGAGCAAAATGCGCTGGTTCTCCAGCACTCCCTTAAGTTCGGCTAGTTGCACCTGTTCTTGGGTCTGTTCTAGAGAGCGCTCTTCGATGGCAGCAGCCAGTTCGCCGAGACTTTGCTCCTGTAGCTGAATCTGCTCGCGACGGACTCTTTCTTCCTGCTCAAGCCCTGCAACCTGACTGATAGCAAGTTCCGCTTCTGCTGCTAGATTCGCTAGCATTGCCTCGATGCCCTCACTCTTCTTTTCAAGTTCGTCTTGATTTTGCTGAAGCATGTCCCCCTCGCGGCAAGCCTGCTCCTCAGCCTGGCTTGTCCGCTGACTCTCAAGCCTAGCTTCCATACCCTCTGTGCGCAGCTCTGCCAGTTCTTCTTCAAGGATAGCAATGGAGGATAGCAGATCGTCTTCGAGTTGTGCTCCCCTTTCCAGCTGCTTTTGCAGGGCCTCGATTCGATCCTCTAGGCGAGCGAGCTCTCCTTTGCGAGCAAGCAAACCTGAAGTGCGGCTATTTAAACTTCCGCCGGTCATGGCACCACTGGGGAAAACAACGGAGCCATCCTTGGTAACGATGCGAGAGAAATGACGCAAATCCCGTTTGAGAAGAAGCGCGGTGTCTAAATCTTCCGTGATCACAACACGACCTAACAGGGAGGCCAATGCAGGGCGATACTCCTCGGAAAAGGTCAACAGCTCCAAGGCAGTGCCTAATACCCCTGGTCTGGTAAGCAGACGATGTTTGTCCTTCGAAAACTCTATACCTGCTACAGAATCTAGAGGCAAGATGGTAACACGGCCCCCTTGCACCTTTTTGAGCCAAGCAATGAGAGTCTTGGCATCCTCTTCTCCAGCGGTAATCAGGTTTTGCAGACTGGATCCCAAGGCTACTTCAAAGGCGGTTTCAAGCCCTGCTGGCACTGTCACCACATCTGCAACTGTTCCTAACACCAATTTCGCAAGAGCCTGATTTTGCATGATCCGTCTTACACCAAGAGCGTAACCCTCGTAGCCCTGTTCGAGCTCTTGAAGGGTTTTCAAGCGTGCTTTAACCTGGGCAATTTCGCCTTCTTTCAAACGTACCTCATGCTGTTCCTTGGCAAGGGCAACTTTGGCATCCTCGAGGCTTCTTTGGGTTTCCCCTTCTCTTGTGGCGTGGATTTTTAGCTCCTCCACCAATTGATCCAGCCGGGTATGGAGCTTTTGCCTCCATTCCTCGTTTTCGGCTTTCTTGACTGCTAAAGCCTCTAACTCCTTGTGATTGGCTGCGATTTGTGCCTTCAGATTATGCTCTCGTTCTGCAAAGCTTCGTTGAAAGTTACGTCGTTCTGCCAATTCACGCATAAAGTCAAAGAAATCGTCCTTGAGTTCGTTAATTATGCTTTGGGCCTCGCGCTGACGAAGCTGCAAGTCTTGCACACCCTTTTGGGCGGTAGCAATGCCCTCTTCTTGAATCCGTATCTGTTCGCGCAGTTCTTGAACCTCTTTTTCCAGATCCCCGTCTTCACCCTGCAGAAGCTCAAGTTCTTTATCTCTGGCGCGGATCACATCCGCTAGTTGTAAGCTACGGGCATCTTGGTTACGAAGACGCTCTTGGTGCAATTCAATCTGGTGCACCCCTTGATTATACGCCTCTGTAAGGGCCATCAACTCCTGCTGGTGATGCTCAATATCTTCTTCAACATGTTGGATTTGCGCCTCAAGTTCGGCCTTCTGCTTCTCTGTATGGCCAAGCTCTTCATTGTAGCGTTCGTATTCGTCTTGGAGACGTTTCAGTGTTTCTTCACTATCTGCCCATTTTTCATCCAAAGCCCGCCACGAAAGATGGTAATAATCTAACTCGGCGGTCTCTAAACGCTCCGCTAAACTTAAGTAGAGGCGGGCCTGCTGAGCTTGTTCTGCCAAGGGTTCTAGCTGGTTCTCCAATTCATGGAGAATGTCGGTCACTCTCAGTAAATCAACGCTTGTATCCTCAAGTTTGCGCAGGGCTTGTTCTTTGCGCTGTCGATATTTAACAATGCCCGCGGTTTCTTCCAGTAATATGCGACGGTCTTCAGAGCGTACACTTAAGACAGCGTCGATCTGGCCTTGTCCAATAATGGAGTAGCCTTCCCGGCCTAGGCCGGTGTCTGTGAAGAGGTCATGAATATCGCGCAGACGACAGTTTTGCTTATTAATGAAAAACTCACTATCACCAGAACGATAAACACGTCTGGCAACCGTGACTTCTGCATAATCCAAGGGGAAAAAACCTGCGGAATTATCAAGCGTCAACTGAACTTCGGCCATACCTAGGGGCTTTTTGCCTTCGGAACCGGCAAAGATCACGTCCTCCATTTTATAACCCCGTAAGCTCTTAGCACTTTGTTCACCCATCACCCAGCGCAACGCATCAGAAATGTTGCTCTTACCGCTTCCATTTGGCCCTACAATAGCTGTGATCCCTGGGCCAAAATCGAGGCATACAGGGCGCGCAAAAGATTTAAATCCTTGGATCTCTAGGCGTTTAAGGCGCATCGTATTCCTCCAAAACTAGTACTTACCCTGCCTATTGTACCATACCTTGGAAGAAAAAAGAACCGGCAAAGAAAGCAGCTAGCGCCGGCCCGTGGGGAGATTCAAGTATAGATCCTCCCGTTTGCGTACATTTGTCGGAACCTGGGGGCTCAATAGTGACCCATATTCATCAAGGAGGCGTCGGAGTTTACTTTTCACCCGTGTTCTGGCATTGTCGATTACCTTCAAGCCTACACCCATCTCCTCTTCGATCTCCCTGGCCGAGTATCCCTTGAGCAAACGAACTATGACGGCATATTCCAAAATCGAGAGGTGGTTACGTAATACAGAAACAATGGCTTCGCTAACATACTTGTCTTCAATGACTACCTCTGGGTCAAACTCAGGAATTCCTGCGGCAACGAAGTCAATCATAGATCGACTCTCGTCGCCTCCAATAGGAGTCTGTAAGGATGTAGCCTCATTGAGCAAGCGATGCCGATTGCCAGTCGACAATTTGATCACATTGTAGACACGCCTGATGATGCAGATGTAGGCAAAGGAGCTAAACTTCACATCATATTCATCTGGTTTGTACTCCTCCATGGCACTGAGTAGACCAATCAATCCCTCTTGCAGAAGATCTTCAAAGTCTAGAAACGACGAATAGTAGTTGCGAATGATGTACTTTACCATGGGTATGTACTTGACAATGAGGCTGTTCCTCGCCTCCTCATCGCCCCGCCGCAATCTCTCGATCAACTCGAGATCGATGCTCTGATTATCCCTCATGTCATCACCTTCCTCCCATGTTCGTCCAGGCTATCTAGTCCATGTATATGCTTGGGTTAGATTACTATTCCTGTGGGAGAAAATTGGTGAACAAGTTTTGCCCCGCCGCCCTGTTCAATATAACCATAATTTATGTATTTTCAGTCGTTTTGCCGAGCAAGCGGACTTTATAGACCAGAGTTTATGTAAAGGTTTTTGCTTTTCCCACACTGAATCTCCTTGTTATGGCTCGTTGCCAAGCAACTAGCACGACGACCGGGAGGATGGGACATACTTTGCCTGAATCAAACTACTTAGACCAAATAGCAGCACTTATAAAACAGGATCCCTCAATTACCGTGCGGCAGATTGCCAGTGAGCTTAAGTTCGCTGACAGCAAATCTGTCTATTACTGGCTTGACAAGGGCAACGTTGGCGGCATCAACGAGTTTAAACGCCAGATCTTGGGGCATACACCACCAAAGTCTGGCCCCATGTCCTTCGACATTGAAGGAACTCCTCACTACATTGTAGCTCTATCTTTTTGTGACTGGAATCCACGTCAAAAAAACCCCGGGAAGGAGTGGTACTATATACATACCCACCCCAAGCCCCGAGGTTTATTCGCCATTCGTGTAGACACAAACAGATACAGCCCCTGGTTTGTTCAAAATGATGTTCTCATCATCTCCACAGATCACCTCTACCCAGAAGGATCCTGGGCGCTTCTGAAGAACGAAGACGAGTTTTTGATTGGTAAAGTAATCAACAAGCAAGTTGTGGATCCTGTCACCCTCATGGCCCACAGTGCTGATCTCATTCGTGTTGGTCTTGTCTTAAGCCAAGAGCGTCACTTTTCTTCTTGAATCCCCAGTCTGCCTAGGGCACTGCGGGCTGCCTCTTGTTCTGCCTCTTTTTTTGTGTGACCTTTTCCCATACCCAAGTATTCTTGTTCAAAGCGGACTTCCACCACAAAGCTTTTGTCGTGATCAGGACCTTGTTCGCGCACGAGGTGATAGACGGGTGGTTTTTTAGCAATCTGCTGGAAATGTTCCTGCAATGTAGACTTAGCATCAATCATGGGCATCTCTTCCGCATCCCAACTAGGAAGATGCTGCAAGATCACAGACCTTACCTTGCTGAAGCCTCCATCTAAAAAAATGGCACCATAAACGGCTTCTAGGACATCACAAAGCAGCGAATCACGCTTTTGTGCCTGGGAGCGCTTCTCCCCCTTGCCCACCAGTAAGAACCGATCTAACTGTAGATTTCGGGCTACATCGGCTAAGGTGGACTCCCGTACTAGAAGGGATCGCATCTTCGCCAATTCACCTTCGGGCAACTTAGGATACGTCTGGTACAGGTAGGCACTGATCGTCAGCTGTAAAACGGCATCACCTAGAAACTCCAGACGCTCATTATTGTTCTGGGGTTGATGCCCTAAGGAGCGATGGGTGAGTGCTAACTGTAAATATTGAGGATCTTGAAACATATAGCCAAGCTTTTCCTGCAAAACACCTAGCTCTCGATTGCGGCCTGCCATTAACCTTCCCACCTTCTGAATGCCAACGTAGCGTTGTGCCCACCAAAGCCAAAGGAATTAGACAAAACCACCTGTAACTCTCCATTTCTAGGCTGGTTGGGCACATAGTCTAGATCACAAGCGGGATCAGCTTCTTCGTAATTGTACGTGCCTGGAATCACCTGCTCGGTTAGTGCCAAGAGACTAATGGCTGCTTCTACCGCACCTGCTGCGCCAAGTAAGTGCCCTGTTAAGGACTTGGTGGAACTTACGGCTAGTTTATAGGCATGCGTCCCAAAGACATGCTTGATGGCCATAGTCTCATAAAGATCGTTGTACTCGGTGGAGGTACCATGGGCGTTGATATAATCAACAGCGGAAGGCTCTAACTTTGCGTCGGTTAAGGCCTCCGTCATCGCCCGCTGCGCTCCTTCCCCATCAGGAGCTGGGCTGGTAATGTGATAAGCGTCACCACTGGCACCATAACCAACAATTTCCCCATAAATTTTGGCTCCTCGGTCGAGGGCATGATCTAGACGTTCCAAGATCAATACACCTGCCCCTTCCCCCATAACAAAACCATCTCTGCCTCGATCAAAGGGACGTGATGCTCTTTGAGGGTCGTCATTGCGAGTCGACAGCGCTTTGGCCGTCATAAAACCCGCTAAACCCAACGGGCACAGGGCAGCTTCGCTACCGCCAGCTAGCATTATGTCGGCCTGACCCCTAGCAATAACGCGAAAAGCATCTCCAATAGAATGGGTGCCCGTGGCACATGCCGTAACTGTACAAGAGTTAATGCCTTTGGCTCCCGTCTGGATAGCGATTTGTCCACTGGCCATATCAGGAATCATCATAGGTACAAAAAAAGGACTCACCCGATCAGCACCTTTTTCCCAAAAGACCTTACTCTGTTCCTGAACTGTTTCAATTCCACCGATACCTGAGCCGACCAATACACCAACGCGTTCGGGTTTAGCAAAGGGTAATGATATGTTCGCATCATCGAGGCTCATTTTGGCCGCAGAAACCGCAAATTGGGCAAAGCGATCCATTCTGCGGGCATCTTTGCGATCCATAAACTGAGTAGGATCGAAATCCCGAATCTCTCCACCAATTTGAACAGGCAAATTGGAAACATCATAGCGAGTAATACGGCTTACGCCTGAAACCCCTGTTAACAAAGCTTTCCATAGCTTTTCCTTATCCCCCAGGGGAGATATCACTCCAATTCCTGTAACGACTACACGGTGCATAAGGGCCCCCTTAAATAAATGTGGTCCCAAAGCGAACCCACTTTGGGACCGGAGTTCTACAATTCCTCTGTAATAAATTCCACCGCATCACGTACAGTGGCGATCTTTGCAGCTTCTTCATCACTTATTTTGAGATCAAACTCTTCTTCTAGAGCCATGACTAATTCCACTACGTCCAGTGAATCGGCTCCTAAATCCTCTATAAACGAGGCGTCGGGAGTCACATCCCCATAACCAATTCCTAATTGCTCCACAACGATGGTTTTGACCTTCTCAAAAATCTTCTCATCAAAGTCACCCATAAAAGTCACCTCCCTCTTCCAGTTCTCCTGTTTATATTACTAAGCCACCATCACAATGGATGATCTGACCGGTAATATACTTGTTTTGCTCTGATACCAAAAAGTGCACAAGCGATGCCACATCTTCCCCTTGACCTGTTTTGCCCAAGGGAATCATCCGCAAAATTTCATCCCTTTGCTCTTCCGTGAGGGCCTGGGTCATCTCTGTATCAATATAGCCTGGTGCCACCACATTCACTAAGATATTGCGGCTCGCCACTTCCTTGGCGAGGGCCTTGCTAAATCCAATCACCCCAGCCTTGGAGGCGGCGTAATTTGTTTGCCCCGCATTACCCGTAACCCCAATCACCGAGGAGATGTTGACGATGTTTCCTTTGCGCTGCTTGAGCATGGGCCTAATGACAGAGCGGCAGACATTGAATACCCCCGTGAGATTAGTGTCGATTACCTTGTTCCAATCAGCATCACTCATACGCATCAAAAGCCCATCTTGAGTCACACCAGCATTATTAATCACAATGTCAATACGACCGTGACGTTTCATGATCGCCTCTACAAGCTCTTCAACCTGGCGAACATCTCTTACATCGGCCGCCACCGCAAGTGCCCCCTCCTTGCGCCAGGCCTCAAGGAGGTTTTCGTCTCGTCCGGTAACTACAAGCTCAGCACCGTGAGCTTTGAGCCTGCTAGCAATAGCGTTACCAATGCCCCGCGTAGCGCCTGTAACCAGAGCAATCGTACCAAGCATATTCATGCTACTATATCCCCCCATCTGTGACAAGAGTAAAGTGCAGATTTGGTTCAATTCTCCGTGCCATAGACATTAACAAGCTCTCCGGGCTCACCTCAACAAACTCCTCTAACCCCATCTGAGCCAGCCTTTGCACCTGGCGAGTAAAACGGACCGGTCCTGTTATTTGAGTGACCAGCTTATTCTTTACCTCGCCAGAATGCGTGAGCATTGTCTCGCCATCATTACTCAAAACAGGCGTGTGACAAGATCTGACCTTGAGATCTTCCACCACCTTGGTAAACGCCCCAGCCACCGGCTCCATCAACTTTGAGTGAAAGGGACCTGACACCTTAAGTGGAATAACCCTTTTGGCCCCTTTCTCTAAAGCAAGGGTTTTTACACGATCGAGCCCAGGAGCATCACCACTTACCACCGTTTGGACGGGGGAATTCTCGTTGGCCACCTGGCAGGTGCCCTCTGATCCAACTAAGGCACAAACTTCATAGACCAGGTCTGTTTCCAAACCAAGAACTGCCACCATACCGCCTTTAGGGCCACTTGCCATGAGCTCACCCCGAGCTTTGGTTAGACGAACGCCGTCTGCAAAAGAAAAGGCACCAGCTGCCCCTAAGGCCGTAATCTCTCCCAGGCTGTGACCTAAAAATACCTTGGGTTGATAACGCTCTTTGGCGAGTTGCCATAGGGCAGAACACGTGACAAAAATCGCTACCTGAGCATGGGAAGTGTCGTTTAAGAGCGTTTCCGGCCCTTCCAGACAGAGTTTACCTAGATCATATCCCAAAATAGCACTAGCTTCTTCGAATAAATGCCAGGCAGAAGTTCCCACGATATTGGAGGCCATACCTGGTTTTTGAATGCCCTGTCCGGGAAAGGCTACGCAGGTTGCCCTGCGAGGCTCAGTCATGCAGTAGCCCCCCTCCACCACTTCATTACAAGGGCTGACCAGGTCAAACCAGCCCCAAAGCCAACTAAGACAACGTAATCTCCATTTTTAAGATCCCCGGAGCTAGCTAGTTCATCAAGGGCCAAACCAATGCTAGCTGCAGAGGTATTGCCGTAGCGATCTACGTTCACGAAAAACCTCTCCTCAGGAATTCCCAAACGTGCCGCGGCGGCAGTAATAATGCGAATATTCGCTTGATGGGGCACTACCCAATGGACATCGTCCATGGCAAGCCCTGCCTTGGCCACAACGCGCTTGGCCGATTCATCCATAATCCGAACCGCGAATTTGTACACATCACTACCCTGCATTTTGATGTAATGTTGCCTTTCTTCTACACTCCTTAAAGATGCGGGCTGGAGAGATCCTCCCCCGGGCATCTGCAACACACTGCCACTTGCCCCATCTGCTCCTAACTCGGAGGCTAAAATACCAAAACCTTCGGGAACTTCACCTAAGATGGCTGCACCTGCACCATCCCCGAAGAGCACACAAGTGGATCGATCCTCATAGTCGGTGATGCGACTGAGCACATCCACCCCTACAACCAAGGCTTTCTTGTATTGCCCACTCAAGAGCATGCTCTCTGCTACAGCCATTGCATAACCAAATCCGCTACAACCAGCTGAAAGGTCGAAGGCAGGGATCCGCTCCAAACCGAGAAGATCCTGCAGTATACAGGCAGTAGCTGGGAAGGCCATATCTGGTGTGACCGTTGCACAGATGATCACATCTAAATCCTGTGCATCCATCTTTGCACTGTCTAGGGCCTTTAGCGCAGCCTCATATGCGAGCTTGGAGGATGCCGTTTCTTCATCTGCAATCCTCCGTTCTCTAATTCCCGTTCGAGAGACAATCCATTCGTCTGACGTATCAACCATGCTTTCTAGCTCTGCGTTGGTCAAAATACGCTCTGGAGCTGCAGAACCAGTCCCTAAAACACCAATCGGCCTGTTAGGCTCACGCACACCCATATTTTATGTTGCCATCCTCTCTGCAATCCCTTGAACAATGTTTTGTTGGGCACCCTGCTTTGCTACCCGAATGGCATTGTAAATGGCTTTGGCATTCGATCCACCATGGGCAATAATCACCATGCCATTCACGCCTAAAAGTGGGGCTCCCCCATATTCTGTATAGTCTACTTTTCTCTTAATGCGCCGTAGAGCGGGTTTAAGAAGAAGCGCACCGATTGTTGTAGGAATCGAGCTTGTAAATTCTTCCTTCATCATGCCAAAAAGGGCGTCTGCTAGGCCTTCGGCAAACTTCAAAACAACATTGCCCACAAAACCATCGCACACAACAACATCACAATCACCCCGGGAAATATCACGTCCTTCAATATTGCCCACAAAATTCAAGGACGAGTCTAATCCCTGTAGAAGGGGATAGACCTCTTTCACCAAATTGTTACCCTTATTGGGTTCATGACCAATATTCAAAAGTCCCACCCGCGGTCTGTGCACCTTCAGCACGTTTTCTGCATAAATCGAGCCCATCTGGGCAAATTGCACAAGTTGACTGGGCTTACAATCCACATTCGCTCCCACATCTACAATCAGAGCCACACCTGTGCGGGTTGGCATTAGGCTTGTAATGGCCGGCCTTTCCACCCCTTTAATCCGCCGAATTGTAAGAACGGAAGCGGCCATGGTCGCACCCGTACTTCCCGCGCTCACAAGTGCTCCAGCATGGCCCTCTTTCACCAACTGGGCCGCTTTCACTAATGACGATTCGGTTTTCGTACGCACTGCTTCCGCGGCTTCATCCAT
>DHNI01000116.1:29989-38326 GCA_002409455.1 Firmicutes bacterium UBA5420
TGGATGACGTCGGGCGCATGCACAATCTCAACACGATCACTTCCAGGTTTCCCGTTTATGAGGGATTTCAATCTAACTTCGTTTCCGGTTAGAATCACCCCAATGCCGTCTAACTCGGCTGCATGCAACGCACCTTCCACAATTTGCTCTGGTGCATAATCCCCTCCGAAGGCGTCTACAGCGACTTTAATCACGATCTACTCCTCCTTTTTCGGTTAGATCCACAACTACAAATTCACCGCGAAACACAACTTCATCATGAACAAAGCTATTCACACTCACATGGTAACGATTCCCTTGAATTGCAGTGACATTAGCCTTGGCCACCACACGTTCTCCAAGGTGAACTGTCTGATAGAAGCGCACATCGGCGCTTTTGGTTAGCACAATAGCCGAATCAACCAGCGCAACAGCCATAGAATTGCCCTGGGCGAAGAGGAAATGACCGCGCAGGATCTGGTTTCTAGCAAAAACCATTTGATCCGTGACCATAAGCACGGACGTTCCATTATTCCCTAAGTTCAGCTCAATCAATTCACCAATCACTTCTTCACCATGGAGGGCCTTCACTTCGGAATAGGTATTGGCTGCGATTTGTCGCGATCGCTCACGAAGCTCTGGAATATCAAGAGCCATCCGATCAAGGCGAATCGTGGCAACGCTCACCTCAAGCTCATCAGCTATCTGCCAATCGGTTAGAAATGGATCTTTTCGCAACAGTTCCTGTAGATCTCTTCGCCTTTCTTGCCGACCTCGTTTCGCTTTCATCACTGGCCTCCTTATCGCCAAGTGTTAGTACCAGGTTGTAAATATGATATCTTGAGTATAGTGGATCTTCTTGGCAAAGTAAAGCAAAATCTCCATAAAAAAAGATGTCCTGCTAAGGACACCTTCTAAACACACTATTTTGCTTCTTTTATCGTCATAACCTGACGCCCTTTATATGTGCCACAGCTGAGGCATACTCGATGTGGCAATTTTGGCTCACGACAATTAGGACAGATATTAGGTTCACTTGTCTCAACCCGACGCCAATTAGCTCGGCGCGAATTAACTCTTGCTTTTGAATGTCTTCTCTTTGGAACTGCCATGGTCTTTCCTCCTCTCTGGTGTGGTCGTTTCCGACATCTGCGCTAACAACTTGCTTAAAGGCGCTAACCGAATGTCAATTGTAGGATCCGGGCAATCACATGCTCCCTCAGACAAAAGGGCTCCACAGCCGGGGCATAACCCGGGACAGTCCTCCTGGCAAATAGGCTTCATAGGAATACTCACCAGTAGAGACTCTTCGATTAGGCTGGTTGTGTCGAGCTCATTTCCTTCTACTAAAGGCTCCTCATCCCAAGGGTCTTCGCTGTGCTCTTGGGGATGGTTTAAAAATTCTTCATCAATGGATGTCTCAAGGGTCGTCTTCACAGGCCTCAGGCAGCGGCTGCAGAGTAGTTCCACGTCTAATGATAGACTTCCTGTAACCAAGTAACCTTCACCGGTGTTGGCCACCGTAAACTCAGCAATAATGGGTCCGAGCACCTTATTCACTTCGGGTGCACTCGCCACAAACTGCCCAGGAAGCTCCCTCTTCACCTTAAAAAAGGCCCCTTTTCGACCTACTAACGAACTAATGTTGAGACGCATCTAGATCACCTCATAAATTATACAAAGATTCCCTCACGCTGTCAACTGGTTCCCCTGCTCCGAGATTCGAGCAATGCCAGCTTATCCCAGATCACGTCCAAGGATTGCAGGGCGGCCTGGCGACCCTTTTCAATAATCTCCGCGGCGCGATTTAGCTGCGTAAGAGTAACGTTACCCAAATCAGGGATAATTAGTACATCGGCATCAGCACCCTTTTGCAGGGTAGCCTGCCTACTTAGGATATCAATCGTCTGCATGATTACATCGGGAAGGTTGCGAATGTTGCTGCGAAGCGGAGCGTAACCCACATCCACCGCGATGACCAATTCGGCTCCCATCTTGCGGCACACATTTCCAGGAACACGATTAACTAAAGCTCCGTCTACCAACAACTTGCCTTCGTATTCCATAGGAACAAAAATGCCCGGAATCGAGAGACTCGCCCGTATGGCATCGGCCACCGAACCAGAATCTAAAACGACTTCTTCACCCCTCTGCAGATCCGTGGCTACGACGGCAGCTGGAATCGGAAGGTCTTCAAAGTTACGATCTTTAGTTAGTACCTTAAGCATAGTATGGATCTTCTCAGAAGAAACTAGCCCTCGTCGCTGAAAGGTCCAGCTGGTGAGATTATTCCAGTCTAGTTCTTCAGCCATGCTTGCTAGTATATAAAGATCCGAACCAGCAGCATACAAGCACCCAATAATAGCACCTGCACTTGTACCAGCAATCATATCAATGGGAATCTTCTTTTCATGCAACACCTGTAAAACACCGAGATTGGCCAAGCCCCGAGCGGCACCCGAACCTAGTGCTAACCCCACTTTTGGATTAGGCATAAACTTCACCTCATATTCGTATGAATTAGCATACGTAAACAGAAAAAGGGTGTGTGGCTTGTGACTCGAAGTCGGATTTTGGCTGTCATCGTCTTTTTAATAGCAGCAATGATCGTCGTCTTCCCTGAAGTAGCTTTTCAGGCTTCCTTAGAAGGGCTAATACTCTGGTTTGAGATCGTCCTACCAACCTTACTACCATTTTTTATTATGGCTGATCTGCTTATGGGGCTGGGAGTCGTGCACTTTCTCGGATCCCTTCTCGATCCCATTATGCGGCCCCTCTTTAGACTTCCAGGCGTGGGGGGATTTGCCTTAGCCATGGGGCTTACGGCAGGGTATCCCATGGGGGCAAAAATCACAGGAGAACTGGCTCGCAACAAACTGCTTACCCAAGTAGAGGCGGAACGATTAGCGGGATTCGCTAACACCGCAGGGCCTCTCTTTTTGGTGGGTGCCGTAGGCGTGGGCATGTTTGGGCGACCAGACCTAGGCGTTACATTGCTGATCGCGCACTTGGCCGGTGCAATTTTTGTGGGTTTTTGCATGCGCTTGCATAAAGGCCCAGAAAGTCCCCAGATCAAAACCCAGGGCTCCTACTTCGGGAGAGCCCTCCAAGCACTTGACAAAGCCCGTAAATCCGATGGACGCTCCTTTGGCACTCTGTTCGGCGACTCCGTTAAGAACACCTTTCAATCCATGCTCTTTATTGGCGGGTGTATTATGATTTTCTCCGTCTTTGTGCAAGTGATGGGCGCAACAGGCATTCTAAACCCCATTAAGACAGTCCTTGGTGGAATTTTACAGCTCGTAGGCCTCGATGCAAGTTTGGCACCAGCTCTACTCAATGGCTTCTTCGAAACCACCCTAGGGGCCCAGACTGCCAGTCAAAGCGTGGCATCTTTGGGTGGGCAGGCCACAGCTGCAAGCCTGATCATCGGTTGGAGCGGACTCTCCGTCCAAATGCAGGTTGCAGCCATGATTTCTGGCACGAAAATACGATTCAAACCCTACATATATGCTCGTCTCTTACACGGACTCTTCGCTGCCATAGTGACCGCACTCTTGCTCGGTCCCATCAGCTTCATTTCAACTTCCTTAGGTAACACTTTGCCGGCCGTTAGTACCAGCCATTATCTCAATGGTAGTTTCGCGGCACGTTTTCTAGCCTCAGCTCGCCTTGCCACAAGTTTCCTGCTAATCCTGGTCATCATTCTTAGCGCCGTGTGGCTACTTAAGCGCATGATTTATATCTCTTTCAAGTCCCGGTCTTAGTCTCCTTGCCGAGCTCTTGTTTCCCCGCTTCTACTACCTGCAGAGTCTTGGTCAAAGCATCGCCCAAATTGGAAAGAATCTGCTGAGCGTATTCCTTCGAACCTTGCTCAATCTCTGCAGCATGGCGTTTGGTCTCGTCAAGCAGAAGTTTACTTTCGGCTTCCGCCTGGCGGTAAATCTCGCTGTTTAGCACCAGTTTCGCTGCATATTCCTCTGCTTTGGCAATCATACGCTCTGCCTGTTCCTGCCCATCGGCAATCATCTTGTCCTTTTCGGAGGAGACCGCCTCGGCCCGCCTCACCTCTTCGGGAATGGCCGTCCGGATAATATCGAGAAGATCAAAAAGCTCATCGGCATCAATCAGAACCTTTCCTACCAAAGGAACTTCAGGTGCCTTTTCCACTAGCGCTTCCAGTTGGTCAATTAAGACCAGAAGATTTACTCGGTTCACTGTTACCTCTCCCCATGATTAAATTTGTCGCGTAGTAACGTAGCCACCCGTGGACTCACCCATTTTGCGACATTTCCGCCGAATTCAGCCACCTCTTTTACAGCCGAGGAGCTAATAAAGGAGTACTCGCTACTAGTCATCATAAATACTGTTTCGATAGTTCCCTCAAGATTACGGTTCATGGCAGCTAACTTAAACTCAAACTCAAAATCGGTGACAGCCCTCAGACCGCGCACGATAGCAATGGCCTTTTTCTGCTTTGCGTAGTCAACAGAAAGACCGCAAAAGGTCTCAGCACTCACGTTGTCAAAGTCTCGTAACTCTTCCTGTAACATCTCTAAGCGTTCGTCAATACTAAAGAGCGGCACCTTATGAGGGTTATGTAAAACAGCCACGTACAGGTGATCAAACAGCGTGCTTCCCCTTTTGATGATATCAAGGTGTCCATAGGTAACGGGATCAAATGTCCCTGGACAAACCGCAATTCTCACTCTAACGCCCCCTCATATGATAGAACAAAAGCATACTGTCTCCATAACGCTGTTCGCGCTTTAGGCAAAGTTTCGACATGTCCCTAGGTGCTTCCTCTTTTTTACTGATCTCAGCGATGATAATTCCGTCTTTTTTCAGTACCCCCATCAGTGCTGGCTGTTCTAGGGTTTTTCGAACCAAACCTTGGTCATAGGGAGGATCTAAAAAAACAAAATCAAACTTTACGCCGCGGCGCTCAAGCATCCCTAGAGCCTTAAAAGCATCAGTAGTGTACATCTCGCCGCCCGTCAAACGAGTTTTCTCCGCATTCCGTCTAATTTGGGCAGTACAAGCAGGATTTGCGTCAACCCACACCACATGCAAAGCTCCCCGGCTCAAAGCCTCCAGACCGATAGCCCCGCTTCCAGCATAAAGATCAAGACATGTGCTCTCCAAGATGGACGGTCCTAAAATATTGAACAGAGCTTCCTTGACACGATCTCCAGTGGGCCTTGTGGCTATCCCTGCCACAGTTGCTAACTTCATTCCTTTTGCCTTCCCAGCAATTACCCGCACCGCTATACTCCCTCCTCACCTCACTGAAGCTGACCATCCAACTCCTCACGTAACAGAGGATAGGACTCTAAATTCGGATCCTGCTCTAAAATCTTCTGGGCCTTGAGGGCCGCCTGCTGCAGAATATCTTGATCCCCTTTGAGATCCGCTAAACGAAACAAAGGTTGGCCCCACTGCCGAATCCCAAGTAGATCTCCTGGGCCTCTCAGACGCAAGTCTTCTTCAGCGATAAAAAATCCATCATTAGACTTCCGCACAACCTCGAGCCGTTCCCTACTGTGAGCAGATACATTGTACGCCAATAAGAAGCAAATACCCCCCTTATGGCCCCGCCCCACCCTACCTCGCAGTTGGTGCAGCTGGGCCAAACCGAAGCGCTCTGCATTTTCAATCACCATAACGGTGGCATTAGGTACATTCATTCCCACTTCAATAACCGTAGTAGCCAGGAGCACATCTATTTCGTGGGCATAGAAAGCTGCAAAGACCTCTTCCTTCTCTTTGCCCATTTGTCCATGAATAAGGCCGACTCGCACCGCACTTAAAGGGCCACGCTGTAGCTCAACCATCTCCTGGGTAGCTGATTTCAAATCGAGATGCTCTGATTCGTCAACTAGCGGGAAAACTACATAGGCCTGCTCACCGCGACGCACCCTTGAGACAACGTAGCGATAGACGTCATGGCGCTTTGAAGGATCGACTAAGCGGGTATCCACAACCTGCCGTCCTGCCGGGAGATCCCTTATCTCCGTTGTATCGAGATCTCCATATATAGTCAAGGCCAAAGAACGAGGAATAGGCGTTGCACTCATCACGAGGAGATCAGCGTCACCTTTGCCAAGTAGGGCAGAACGTTGACGCACACCAAAACGGTGCTGCTCATCGACAATGGCTAAAGAGAGGTTGCGAAAGCTCACTTTCTCCGTAATCAAAGCGTGAGTACCCACAACCACGTCCACATCACCTGTAGATAACGCTACCCGCACGTTTTCTTGCTCTTTACTTCGCATATTCCCGATCAAAAGTTCCACCGATATTCCAAGGGGGCCTAAGGAGGCCTGCAAGCGCTGAACCATTTGCCTGGCCAAGACTTCTGTTGGCACCATCATAGCAACTTGTCCCTGACTAGCTACTGCTTTTACTGCACCATATTCGGCGACTACCGTCTTACCTGAACCCACTTCGCCTTGGATCAAACGCCGCATCGGGCGCGAAGATTCCATATCCGCTGCCACTTGCCTAAGGGCAGCAGCCTGCCCTTTGGTAAGCTGGAAAGGCAAGCCCTCTAAATAGCGTTTGACAAGCTCACCGTCTGGCTTATGGGCGTAACCATCACTTTGTTTCTGTCCCCTTTGCAAACCTAAAAGAAACAAAAAGAACTCTTCAAAAACCAAGCGCTCACGGGCCCTCCCCTGGCTTATCCAACTCGTTGGGAAGTGGATTTCTCTCAGTGCTTCATCTCGCGCTGGGTAATCCCCTTGGAATCTTTCCGGGAGACACTCGGGTAGCAAATGGAGAAATTTCAGTGCAGCTTCGACCCAGCGAATCCGCTGCTCGTTGGAGATACCACTTATGAGGGGATAGACTGGCATCAAACCGAGTCTGGGGGCCCGCGTGAAAAACTCGGGGGAATTCATTTCAAGACTAAAGAGCCCTGGTTTGGCTACACCATACACCCACAGCTTGTCTGCCTTTTGCAGCTTCCTATACAGAAAGCTTGTGCCTGATCCTTTATGATACACAAACCAAGTTAAACGAAGCGTGCCCAACTGCCCTTGAATCACCCGGCGCCCCCTTGAGATCACCCGCTCCGTCAAATTGCTCAGCCTTCCACAGGTGAGTTGCTCCACACCCGCTTCTACATGCTCAGGTTCTACTACATTTTGAAAATCCTTATATGTTCGGGGATAACCAAACAAAACATCACGAACTGTTTCCAGCCCCAGGGCCTTAATGGCCTGGGCTCGCTTTTCTCCAATACCGGGAAGCACTGTAACAGGAGCACCTAGCATGGTATCTTGTTTCAACAAACCACCCCTATTTCAAAAAACCCTTATCCTGAAAGTGCCTCAAGGATAAGGGTTGCCTTTCATGCCTGGCGGGCCTTTCTAGATCGAGAACAAAAAGAGGGCTACCACTCCAGGACCTGTATGAACACCAATAGTAGGCCCAATCTCACCGATTAACACATCCCCTTCAAATGGGAGCATAAGCGACAAGGCCTCAGCAATTTGAGCCGCTTCTTCGCTCGTGGTTGCATGACTCATGGCGGCACGAATCTGTTTTTCAGGGAACTTTTTCTGAAATTCCTGGATGAGGTCACGAACACGCCTAAGCGCTTTTGCCTTACCCCTAATCTTCTCAAAGGGGGCCACTTCACCATCAACCAAGGTTAGGATAGGCTTAATGCTAAGCATGGTACCAACTAAGGCGGAAGCCAAGCCAATACGCCCATTCTTCTTCAAAAACTCTAAGGTATCAACTACAAAATACACCTGGAGATGATCAATTACATGCTGTAGGTCGGCTAAAATCGCATCAATTTCTTTACCCGCTTGCACGCCTTCTGCAGCTGTGACCGCCACCAAACCAAGACCCATGGAAGCAGACTTGCTATCCACGACTTTTACATTGATGCTCGAATCAAGCATGGTGCTTGCTAAAATGGCCGATTGGTATGTTCCACTCATTTTGCTACTCAGATGAACTGAAATAATCGTATCACCAGGCTGCGCGATTTTTTCATACATGGCCACAAAATCAGCCGGCGATGGCTGGCAGGTGCTGGGCATTTCGATCTCCCTCTTGAGCCTGGCGTAAAACTCACTTGTGGAAATTTCTTCGCCATCTTTGAAGATCTCGGCGCCGAACTGCACCGTTAAAGGCACGACGTGAATTCCAAAACGTTCCTTAATTTCCAAGGAAAGATCGCTTCCACTATCGGTCACCACATGGATTTTCCCCACTATATTTCCCTCCCTTATTCCACCGAGACAATATAGTAATACAATGGCTGTCCTCCAGGGTAAACCTCCACTTCGCAATGGGGGTATTCCTTCTGAAGTGTAGCGCTCAAATCTTCGGCGCCTTCGG
>DHNI01000116.1:38452-38681 GCA_002409455.1 Firmicutes bacterium UBA5420
ATTCCTGCTGAAGTGTAGCGCTTAAATCTTCGGCGCCTTCGGCCCTTTGATCGGCACCATAATAGACACTAATCACACTCGACTCGTCATCCACCATCGTTCGCAGAAGATCCATGGCTACGTCATCGGGGCTTGAACCCACAATGGCAATTCTTCCTTCTGCTAGGCCAATGATGTCTCGCTCTTCGATTTGTAGATCACCTGCTACAGTAGAGCGCACGGCGTAGGT
>DHNI01000116.1:38916-60385 GCA_002409455.1 Firmicutes bacterium UBA5420
GGAATCATCTTCCACAAAGTACATCAAGGCACTGATCCCTTGGGGAGCCGAACGGGTAGGTACAACTCCGACCTTTTTGTCTACGAGCTCTTTGACCTGCTGTGCAGAGAAAATCACATTCTTGTTGTTCGGAAGTATGATGACAGATTCTGCATTCACACTGTTCACCGCTGTAACTAGATCTTCAGTGCTAGGATTCATGGTCTGACCACCTGTCACCACATGGTCAACTCCCAGACTTCGGAAAATGTCAGCAAGCCCTTCCCCAGCCACAACTGCAACGATTCCTACCTCTTTAGAGGTTCCGGAATGCTCGGCAACATGGGGAAAACCCACCACATTATCTGTGGTGTAGTCTAGGTGATGATTGTCACTGTGATTGGCAAACTCCTGGTTCTGCAACATCATATTATCAATGGCAATCTCCGTGAGGTTGCCCAGCTCACCGCAGAACTGCAAGATCTGCCCTGGTTGGTCGGTATGGATGTGCACCTTCGTCACATGTTCATCACCCACCACGATCAGGGAATCCCCCTGGGGATCAAGTTCTTTGCGAACTCGTTCTGGGTCAATACCATCTCCTAGGATGATAAACTCCGTGCAATACTTGTTCACCAGTACTTCATCACTTAAGCGCGAAAAATCCACGGCCTCAACCTTAGGTGCCGCCTGCTCGGCCAAAATCTCTTCAAGTTCCTCTGGCTGGGCGGTTAGACCTGCCCAAAAGCCTTCGAAAATACAGACAAGCCCTTGTCCCCCAGCATCGACTACCCCAGCCTCTTTAAGCACAGGCAAAATATTCGGTGTGTCAGCTAAAGATTTTTGTGCGCCGAGTAACGCAGCCTTGATCACCGCTGCGGCATTTGCTCCCTCTGCTGCGCTCTCCTCCGCCGCCCCCGCTGCCATTCGAGCCACGGTGAGCATCGTACCTTCCACCGGCTTCATAACAGCCCTATAGGTAGTCTTGGAAGCAAAAGCAAAGGCCTGAGCAATATCCTCACCCGTGGCCTCTTTTTTCACGTGGACGAGGCCGTCTGAGAATCCCCGGAAAAATTGGGACAAAATCACCCCACTATTTCCCCGAGCACCCATAAGGGATCCTCGAGCTAAAAGTGTGGTCAGACGTCCCACATCGTCATTCTCTGCCCGATCTAGTTCCTTTACCGCTGCATTCAGAGTCAGAGACATGTTCGTCCCAGTATCGCCGTCTGGAACAGGAAACACATTCAGAGCATTAACCATATCCTTTTGCTGGTCGAGATTACGTGCCGCGACCAACAACATGTTTTTTAGCGTTACGCCGTTAATAACGTCCAAAACACTTCCTCCGATCACTTTCTCTTTGCAGATGTAACCCGAACACTCTGGACCTTAACGTTAACACTTTCGACATTGAGTCCCAGCATGGTTTCAACCGCATATTTG
Source organism: Firmicutes bacterium UBA5420 (assembly GCA_002409455.1). Classification (GTDB taxonomy): domain Bacteria; phylum Bacillota; class Limnochordia; order Darwinibacteriales; family Darwinibacteriaceae; genus UBA5420. Next base: position 40,342 of record DHNI01000116.1, read on the forward strand.
ACCCGCTCTTGTACATTTCTAGCTACTTCAGATATCTTCACGCCATACTCAACGACAATGTAGAGCTGAATCGTGACACTATCTTCGTTGAACTGAATGTCGACGCCACGTTCAAAGTTGTCGCGGCGGAGCAAGTCCGTTAACTCATCTTGAATACTACGCGGGGCCATTCCTACGAGCCCATAACACTCCATGGCTGCCACACCGGAGATGGTGGCAATGACCTCTTCACGAATGGAAACTTTTCCGAATTGGGCTTGAATCTCTTGGGCCACAATCTTCCCCCCTAAAACATTACCAAATTGGACCATAATCTATCATACCCATTCTAACCATTTGCACCTTGATTGTAAAGGTTTTTATCGGAGAGGCCATTTGCAGCTTGCATTCTGCAAAGGCCTGTGCTAAAATTAAATTCGTTATGGAAACTTGTTCAAAGGGGGTAGGAAACATGGCCAGAAGGTGCGTTATTTGCGATAAAGGCACCGTGTTCGGTAACCTTAGAAGCCACGCTGAGAATAAGAATCGGCGGAACTGGAAACCAAACTTACAGAAAGCTCGCATCGTGCTCAATGGGAGTCCTAGACGGGCTTATGTATGTACGAGATGTCTCAGAAGCGGAAAAGTAGAACGGGCCCTCTAGGTTCGCCCCTGGATAATCTGCCAATGTAAAGAAGTACCCCTAGGTTTTTCCTAGGGGTATTTTATTGCTAGACCACGGCCAAAAGAACTCCATCGTCAATCGTCACGGAAATATCTCTCGCGGGAGCAACATCATCCCCTGCCGCCAGCTAGAGTAGTTTACGTATACTGGGGCTCAAAGATCTCCTTCCGTCTACCTAGAAGTACGATCACCAGGGCAACCAAGACCGCCTCGGGAATAAGGTACGAAGCATTGTATCCTAGAGAATACACTAAAGCAGGTGTCCCCGCAGGGGCATACTCCGCAAAAAACACTACACCTGCCACGACATGCGTTACGTAGCGAAGAAGCGAACCCACAGCTACACCAAGCACGCGGTGTTTCCTTAATATCCCAAAGCCTGCCACACCTAGCACCATAAATGGCACAGGGTAGTCCAAAAGTAGTTGAATCGGATGGATAATGAAGGGCGAGATTAACAGCTTGATGACACCTAGTAACGCCCCACCTAGCATACCCATTTTCCCGCCATGCCTAAACGCCAGGATAAAAATGGGCAACATGTCCAGGGAAACACTGCCCCCATAGGCTGCGGACGGTAGTTTCAAGAACGATAACAAAACAGCGGCTCCTACCAAAAGCGATACTTCGACCATAGTTCTCAGACTCTTGTCATGCATGAAGACAACCTCCTCAAAATTGCGATTATGTCCCACATTATGGCACTGAATAGAAAAAAACATGGTAACAGCGGCCCATGTCTTGGTCTACCGCTTCCCTACGTTGGAATTAACCAACAGGTTCTAAGGGTTAGAGTTTGTAAAACTCAATCTCAGCAAAAGCACCCCTAGCGGAACTATATCGTTTGGCCTATACTTCGACTTATCACCAAGAAACCCTCCCTAAAAAGAAAAAAGAAACATTCTAATTGCGTATTCTGGGTCTATAGAGAGAAGAGCATCCTTGGCGTCCAGGATGCTCTTCTAATGCCCTACTAGGCGGATAAGTCTGCTTTTTCTAGAGCTTCGCAGGCAAGCGAAGCGTTAGCGCCCAGGGATGTCGGTTATTATTTTATGGGTGATCGGAACCGAACTTAGATACGCGTTTCTTACGCTCCTTCCTTATGTATTTTGTTTTACTGTTAGATCTTACCCACCCAGCCTGATTCCATAATACATCGAATTGTCAGACTTGTCAAGCATAGAAATTGACTTTTGCGATAATTCTAGCCAAAATAGGAGACAAGGTTACCCTTGTCTCGAGAGGGAGCGCATTTGCTTGATGTATGCTTCGGGATTCTCTGCACCGAAGATGGCTGATCCAGCCACAAAGTTCGTGACCCCCGCATCAAGTAAACTGGGCATATTCTCCAAACTCACCCCGCCGTCCACCTGCAAGTCAATGGGGGCGCCTGCGATAATCTCTCTACAGTCCCGAATCTTTTCGATCATAGCCGGAATAAACTTCTGTCCTCCAAAACCAGGATTCACAGACATAATTAGGACAAGGTCAAGATCATCTAGAATATACTTTAGGCCCGAAAGGGGTGTATGGGGATTCAAGGATACACCAGCCTTAACGCCCAATTCTCGTATGTGTCTCAATGTACGCTGTAGATGCGTCACCGCTTCATAGTGAACGGTGATGATCGCAGGAGCCGCAGCAGCAAAGTCCTCAAGATACCGTTCGGGTTTTTCGATCATAAGATGTATATCGAGGGGAACGTTTGAAGAGCGTTTTGCCGCGTGAATCACAGGCAAGCCAAAGCTAATATTAGGAACGTAGTTGCCATCCATTACATCGATATGGAGCAAATCGGCACTTTTGACCCTCTCCAATTCACCCCTAAGGTTGCTTAAATCTGCTGCTAAAATCGAAGGACTAATTTGTATCTTCAAGCGTCTATCTCCTTTCTAGTAACGGGGTGCCGCCTCCTCAAGCAAAATCAAATAGTGTTCATAACGCCTGGAAAGGATTTCGCCTGTCTGCACCGCTTCTTTCACTTTGCACCCTGGTTCACGGCGGTGTAAACACCCCCGAAACTGGCAAGCATCGATATGAGGGCGAAACTCCGGAAAGGCAAATTGCAGATCCCGTTCTTGATCCGGATCCATGCTCAACTTCGAAAAGCCCGGAGTGTCTGCCACATATCCGTCAGCGAGGGGCAACAGCTCTACGCTGCGGGTAGTATGCCTTCCCCGCTGGGCCTTAGCACTTACCTTTCCTGTCTCCAAGTTCAAACCAGGATCGAGTGCATTAAGAAGCGACGACTTTCCTGCTCCAGAAGGGCCGGCCAAGGTACTAATCTTACCCTTGAGCAATTCCCTCAACTGTTGTAACCCTTCATTTTTGATTACACTGGTAATCACCGTGGGATAGGAAAGGACCGCATATTCGTTGGCCACCTTGAGGGCCCCGGCTGGATCAAGATCCCCTTTCGTAAAGACCACAACACAAGATAAATCCAAAAGCTCAGCCTGAACCAAAATCCGATCAAGGAGTAAGTAGTTTGGTGAAGGGTTCTGGACAGAAAATACGACTGCTACTTGGTCTACGTTGGCAATAGCTGGACGCGTGAGCTCATTGGTGCGAGGCAAGATGCGTTCAACAACTCCAGCATCACCACCTTGTTCCCTAGAGATCTCAACTTTATCACCCACTAAGACACGATCATCCCTCAAGCGTAGCCGGCCCCGCAACATGCAGAGCACAAGGCCTGATTCTGTTTGCACGTCATATCTCCCGCCTATGCCTTTAACAATCACTCCGCGTTCCATAGCCTACTCCGGAAAGAGCCCGTCGAAGAACTGACGACCGCCAATATATACTTGGAATCTAGCATCTTGACCTCGCCCCTGTACGGTGCGAACCACTCGACTATCACCTTTATGAATCTCGCGATACACCTCACGGGCACCAAAGTCGTCAATAACCAAAATGACCACTTCCTGATCGGGCCCTGGTTGAACATCGATTGTGACGTCCTGCGTCTTCCACAAGTTCTCATGTATCCACCGCGGTTCTTCTAGCGGATCTGCGGGCATCTGTGGTTCAGGAGTCGATGGCGTAAGACCCTGAGAATAGACAAAGTCAATACTCCAACCTGCCTGCACCTGTGTGCCAGGGCTCGGATTTTGTTCTACTACCTGTCCTTGGCGATAAATCGTACTATATTCTGGCCAAGAATTACCTAAGGGTAACCCGAGCTCTCGAAGCTGTGCTTTCACAAGCTCAAAGTTTTGTCCGCGAAAATCAGGCAAAGCAAACGAAAGGGGAGCTTCTTGTCCTTTGCTAACCACTAAGTTCACGGCCGTTCCCTTCATAACAATCTCACCGGGCTCAGGCCATTGCTCAAGAACAATGCCAGGGCTTACCTGAGGGTCATAGGCTTCTTCCTCTTCTCCCAACACGAATCCGGCCTGGGTCAACCCCAACTTGCCCTCGCGGGAGGTAAGGCCAATCACGGAAGGCATTTCTACTTCTTCGGGGCCTAAGCTCACCCGAACCAAAATCTCCCTCCGCTGCTTCACCATACGACCTGCTACGGGATCTTGACTGATAATATGCCCTGCAGGAACCTCGTTGTCGAAAAGAGACTGCTCTACCTTTAACACCAGATCAGCATCGCGCAAAACACGCGCGGCCTCGAGCTCAAAGGAACCGACTACATCAGGCACTCGCACATCGTCTAAGAAAAGGAGCCGAGGAATCAGCCTGACAGAGCCAATTCCTATGCCTAGCAAAATTACAAAGATCAAAAGTGCAATACGTATCTTAGACCTACGAGGCGTGTTCGTCTTCTGTGTTCCCTTCTGCTTCTTGTTGCGTTTACTTCTCCTTGGCAATCCAAAAACCCCTCCCATAGACTGTCGTTGAGCGGGTAGCGGCATCGTTTGATCTCCCTCACCCTGCTTATCTCCTTGCATCTCCATGCGGCGTTCAATCCTCTGAAAGGCCTTTACTACTTCCTCTGCATTGTTCGGACGCTTCTTAGGATCTTTATTCAGTAATTTCAGCACCAGATCCTCTAAGTCGCCATCCAGATCAGGCCTGGCATCACGAAGTGGTAGTGGGCTTTCCTGGATCTGCTTAAGGGCGATGGCAATCGCTGAATCCCCTCTAAAGGGAGGATAGCCAGCGATCATTTCATATAAGACGATACCTAGCGAATATAGGTCGCTAGCAGATTGCACATTCACGCCCCGGGCTTGTTCAGGTGAAAAGTAACGTACAGAACCCAAGACCATGCCTGTCTGGGTCAAATTTGTAGTGCTCATGGCCTGGGCTATGCCAAAGTCCGTTACCTTTACACGTCCCTCATCGGTCACAAGGATATTGTGTGGTTTAATATCACGATGAATAATACCGTGGTAGTGGGCATGGGCCAGACCCATGGCGATTTGTTTTCCCACATTTACAATCATGTCTTGTGAAAAGCACTCCTGATCGCGCCCAAGGTCATGTAAGTTCTTACCTTGCACAAATTCCATCACGATAAAATGAACGTGGTCGGTTTCACCCACGTCATAGATATTGACGATATTGGGATGAGACAAACTGGCCGCTGATCGAGCTTCTCTTCGGAAACGCTCCACAAACTCTTCGTCATCGGCAAACTGGGCTCGGAGTATTTTCACCGCCACAATCCTGCTAAGTAGATGATCCTTGGCACTATAAACCAAGGCCATTCCTCCGTCGCCGACCTTCTGTAAAATCTCATAACGATTGGCCAACATTTCTCCAACCATACTCTCACCCTTTGATTCTTACTCGTCGACCCTTAGGGCTGCATCCATCACTGTCACCCCAATGGGCACTGCCACCTGGCTGCCAGATCCTCCCTGTTCTACCAAGACAGCCACTGCTACCTGCGGTCTCTCCGTCGGTGCAAACCCAATAAACCAAGCATGATCGGCCCCTGAGCCCGTTTGGGCAGTGCCAGTCTTGCCTCCATAGTCCAAAGACAAAGGTAAGCTAGTCTGGGCCGTTCCTTCCCTTGCGGCGAGAACCATCGCTTCCTGCACATCGCGGGCCTGTGATCCAGGTAAAACTTGCGATATGCTCTGTGGTCGGGTAATTTGCCGCATTTTGAGCCCTCCCCGCACTTCTTGCACCACAAAGGGCCGCATAAGCACTCCCCCATTGGCAATGGTGGAGACAACCGAAGCCATCTGCAAGGGTGTCACTAAGAGCTCTCCCTGCCCTATGCCTAACTGTGCTGCGTCGTAAGCAGACGTGATTTTAGCGGGAAGATAACCACCTAGATTTTGCAAATCAAAGCCCACATCCATCCCAAAACCAAAGCGTCGAAACTCCTCAATGAGACGATCTCCTAAAGACATGGCTAACTGGGCAAAAACAACGTTGGAAGAGACTGCTAAGGCCTGGTCGGTTGTAATGCTCCCGTGGGCCTTTCCACCATAGTTACTAATGGTACGATTCTCTAATACCATGGAGCCATGATCGTGCCAGATCTGGTTGCGTTCTACCAACCCCTCTCCCAAAGCGGCTCCATATACGATAGGCTTAACGACTGAGCCGGGAGGATAAAGGCCATGGGTTGCTCTATTCAAGAAAGGACTTCGTTCGTCGCCAAGATAATTTGACCAATTGGCGTCGAGTGCGTTCCCGTCTACCCCAGGTGAAGAGACTAGGGCCAAAACTTCACCGCTCGTGGGCTTAACGACCACAACGGCGCCTTGTTTGCCTGCAAGGGCTTGTTCTGCAACCTTCTGCACGTCAAGATCCAATGTGGTAATCAGGCTGCGCCCCTGGCTTAAGTCCTCATGGTACCGCCGTTCTAGCCCCGTCATACCATAGCGCTGGTGAAAATACCCAACCACATGGCAAAGGGATGGAGCGGCATAATTGCGGGCAAAGATTGTTCCGTCGGATGTAGATGCAGCCAGCGGCACCCCGCGGCGATCATAGATAACGCCACGATCTTCTTTGAACATCTGATAATAGCGTGGATTGGCCGGATGGTCTTGTATATCAGCACAGATTTGCCAATAAAACAAGCTTAGAAAAAGGAGACCAAACATAGTGACCAAAGCCAGAAAGGATTTGCGCACCTACTCTTCACCCCTCTTTCCCCCCAGACCCACGAGCATGCCGAGCATGGCAAGTTGGGCTACCAAAGAGGTCGAGCCATAGCTTACCAGGGGTAAGGTCATACCAGTAAAGGGTACGAGCCGCAAAACGCCTCCTACAACTAAAAACACCTGCACGTGGAGTAGAAGTGTCAAGCCTAGGCCAAGCATCTGCAGGAGCTTATCCTGCACCGCATGGAGGAGGCGCAAAGCCCAAAAGGCCAAACTTAAGTATACCATAAGTAAGGAAAACGTGCCTAAGAAACCAAATTCCTCGCCAATCACTGCAAACAAATAATCCGTATGCACATTAGGGATCACCTGGGCAAACCCTGCCCCAAGCCCCTGGCCCACCACTCCACCGCTCCTGAGCGCAAAGAGCCCTTGCAGCACTTGGTAGCCTTTACTATCTAAATAGTCCCAGGGCCACAACCAGGCCAGAGCCCTACTGCGCAAATGAGGAAACCACAGGTAAGCAAAGATAAAACCACAGGCCGTGGCTACAATATACCCAAAGAGCTTTGGCCAGGTGAATTTCCAGTGCAAGGACATCCAGCAAAATACAAAAAACACTAAAAGAGCTGGTCCAAGATCGCGCTGCCAGGCCAAAATCAAGAAAAACGCACTGAGAATTACCAGCAACTCCCACCTGGGGCGTTCTTCCGTAAAGTAGTGAGCCAGGTAGAACACGAGAAAGATGCGGGCTAATTCGACGGGCTGAAAGCGCACTCCGAAAAGCGTAAGCCATGCCTGGGCGCCACCTGCACTTTGCCCAAAGAGGGCAGTTGCCGCAAGAAGGCCAAGAGCTGCACCAGCCCACATTAGGGGGTAGGGAAATCTCCTTGTACCTATCCAGAGACCCAGTACATAGGCTACGCATGCCACCAGCGCCCCCCAAAACTGTAAGGTGGCCCAAGAGGCATTGAGCCGAGCCAAAAACACCCAACCTATCAACACCAAAATGGCCACAAAGGGGATTGCCCCCCCATTGAACCTGAGTTGTCTAGTCAAAAGGAACAAAACCATGAACGCAACCCAAAGTACCATAGGTTGCCACCAACAAATCTGCCCTTGGAGCCAAATAAGCCACCACGTCAAGCAGAACAGCCAGCCGGCAAACTCAAACCAAGTACGATAGAGGATTCTGATCACGGGATTACCTCCTCCGCTAAACCTTGGCTACGATCACCGTTACATTATCAACGCCGCCCGATTGATTGGCTAAATCAACAAGCTCCTGGGCTAAATTTCCAGAGTCAAAGCCTTGCCGCAACCTCTGTTCAATGAGGGCATCATCTACAAGATCCGTTAGGCCATCGGTGCAAAGCATCACCAAGGTACCAGGCGCAAGGTCATGCGTGATCAGGTCAATTTGGATCTCTCTTGCACCTAAGGCCTGGGTAACCATATTTTTTTTGGGATGGGTACGGGCCTCTGCAGCCGTGATGGTGCCGGAGCGCAATAGTTCGCCGACTATAGAATGATCCTGGGTCACCTGCTTTAAAGCCCCATCAGAAAAGATGTAACAGCGGCTGTCGCCAACATGACCAACAGTGAGCGTGGAACGTCCGTCATGATCAGGATCAGAAACCCAGGCAAGAGTAATGGTGCTTCCCATGCCATGATAGTCCTTATTTCTCGCAGAGGCATCAAGTATATGCTCTTGCGCTTGACGGATAGCTGCCAAAACCTCCTCTTTGGGGCTTTTACCACTGAAGGGATAGCTTTGGATTGCCTTGATTGCTACGTCGGCAGCTACCTCCCCAGCAAGATGTCCTCCCATGCCATCACAGACAACAAGGCATGAAGGCGTTACCCAAAAAGCATCTTCATTGTTTTGGCGTACTTGTCCAACATCGGTTGCAGTCTTTACATCCACGGCAAACACTCCTATTTTAGCTCTTCGAGCATTGCTTTGACAAACTGAAGCACAATTCTCACTAGCCAAACCACTAAGATCGCCCGTCCTATCCAGTGGATTAGGGCCATGCTCATCTCTCCTCATATACGAACAAGGTTTGCCCGATTTGGATCCTGTCACCGGTCTTTAACACTGCACTGCGAATGGGCCTGCCATTGACAAGGGTGCCGTTCTTGCTCATATTATCCTTCAAAAGCCATCCATCGCCGTCCAGGTTAAAACTAGCATGCACCCGACTTGAGCCTGGATCGGTCAGCTTGAGATGGCAACTATGCCCCCTACCAACCAAAAAACCTGGCTGGAGCAGAATCGCTCCGAAATCTGTGATCAGATAACTCTGCTTGCTGTGACCCAGTTCTTTCTCCTTGGTTATCACATAACGTCTGGTAGGGGCTAAATCTGCCTTGTCACCTTGCTTAAATTCTTCCTGCTTCACACTTTTCCCTTTTATTCCTGCAATCTTTGTCGCTATCCAGATCTTCAGCTTCTCCATCAAATCAATCACTCCTGTAGCTGGGTTTGCCGCAGTTGGCCACACGCTGCCTCTATATCGGTGCCCCGCTCTTTGCGAATGGATACAGGAATGTGCCCCGCCTCCAAAACCTGTGCAAACTCTGCGAGTCCCTTGGCAGAGGGCCTTCTTTCTGATCCCACCGGATTAATCGGAATCAAATTCACATGACAAAGTCGTCCTTTCAATAGATGTTGCAGCCTCTTCGCCTGCTCCACTGTATCATTAAAACCATGAATTAGGGCATACTCATAAGAGATACGCCGCCCCGTCTGTTCAGTATAATACTCGCACGCCTCCAAGAGTTCTTGGAGGGGAAACCTTTTGTTTACTGGCATCACTTCTGAGCGCTCAGCATCTGTCGTGGCATGGAGGGAGATAGCCAAATTGACTTGGATATTCTCCCGAGCCAGAGCCCGAATTTGGGGGGCCAGACCACATGTGGAAATGGTCAATCGCCGAGCGCCTAAGTTAAGCCCCTGCGGGTGATTCAAAAGGCGAACACTGCGCAGGAGGGCTTCATAGTTGGCTAATGGCTCTCCCATGCCCATGTATACAATATTAGTAATGTTTTGCCCAAGTGCCTTAAGCCTGTTTTCAACCCATAACACCTGAGATACAATCTCCGCAGCAGTAAGATTTCGCACATAGCCACTTTGACCTGTAGCACAAAAGGAGCAAGCCATAGCACACCCAACCTGGGTTGAAATGCAAAGCGTCTGCCTCTCCTCCTCTGGAATGAGAACTGCTTCTATAGTAGATCTATCCTTGAGGGCAAAAAGGTACTTCTCTGTGCCGTCCACAGACTTACGACTAGTAGCTAGTTGCAGGGGCCAAGGAAACGCCTTTTCTAGTTCAGTGATCACGCGCTTTGGCAAGTTGGTCATTTCTTCAAAGCTCTGAGCCGCATGCCTATGTAGCCAAGCAAAAATCTGGTCAGCACGGAACGCGGGAATTTGCCGTTCTGCTAGCCAATCTTTTATTTCTTCAGGAAAAAGTCCAACTAAATCCACAGAAAGACCTCCAGTTCAAGGGGTGAGATGATGAGTAAACGGGCTAAGGTTCATTTTTTGACAACCTATGTAGAGTACCTTCTAGATCAGGGTATCCGTTCTGAGGAATACTATTTGGGTGATGCATCACGCTTTTTGCGCCACCTCTTGGCTAATACCTCAACCGAGCAAGTAGAGGCTTACATCTGCAGCGCCCATCACTCCCAAGCCTATCGTACCCGCCTAGAGAAAACGTTGCGCAAGTTTTTTGTGTTTGCCCATGAAAACCTGTCCATAGAGACGGAACTACTCCTAAATAGACAAAAAGAACCAGATCAGCACCTGGTTCATAGAAAAGCTGGTCGGGGCGACACGATTTGAACGTGCGACCTCCGCGTCCCGAACGCGATGCTCTACCAAACTGAGCCACGCCCCGCAAACTCAGTATAAACCCTAGTGAAGGACTTTGTCAATGTCACAAACGCTCAGAAAAGAGCAAAAAGGAGCATCTCCCTATCCAAAGATGAAGATGCTCCTCCCCAAATTATCCGCGGGCTTTGTTAATCTGGCTTTCTTCTGCGATCTTCGCAATAATCAAGGAATTGGTAGGCATCCGTTCGTCACAATAAGGCTCACAAAGCCGGCGTATGAACGATGTGTTCCCATGTTCCCAAGCGGCCACAATGGCATTGCGAATGGCAGCCTCGACCCCGCTTGCAGTGGTGCGATATTTCTTAGCTAAAGTAGGGTAGATATCCTTAGTAAGGCCTCCAGCAAAATAACCGTCTTCGGTACACATCAGAACGGCTTCCTTCAAGTACGAAAATCCCTTATAGTGCGGAGGCACACCCATATTATGTAAAAGTTGCGTCACTTTCTGATCTATGGTCAGTCTCGATTCTACAGTTGAGGCGGTCTCGCTGGCTATCATCCCCTGGGAATTCTGAGCAAATTCTCGCAGCCGTTGGGCGAGAATTTCCAGTTTAAACGGCTTGACCATAAAATAGTCCGCTCCCAGGGCCATCAGACGGGCTAAGAGATTGTCCGTGCCAAAGGCAGTGATCACAAATACTTTTGGCTTGCGCTTGAGATTCAAGCTGTGTAGCCTTTCCATAACACCAAGCCCATCCAAGTAAGGCATGGTGATATCCAGCAATACGACATCGGGCTGCAACTCCGTAATTTGAGTCAGTGCCTGCTCTCCGTCGTAGGCTAAGCCTACCACCTCAAGATCAGGTTGGGTGTCGAAATAATCCTGCAACGCAGCACACAGTTCCACATTATTGTCGACAACAAGTATTCGCATAGGATCCCTCCAGCGTTTTACTGGTTTCTTATTTGACAAAAGCTAATGAAATCCTTCCGCTTGATCAATTTTTGTCAACATAATGTTAACTTCAATCTTTTCTGAAAATGGCCAAAAAGAACCCATCCAGGCCATGGCGGTGGGGAAGGATGGTCTTCATCCAGGTCGGCCCGGCGTCAGAGGGAAACCAACTGGGAAACGAAGCGCCTCGAAACTCCTGGTGGTTGGCTAAAAACCACTGAGCCATATCTTGGTTTTCCTGCTTGGTTAAGGTGCACGTAGAGTACAGTAATAACCCTCCGGGGGCTACATAGCTCGCGGCCGCACCTAAGATCCGCCTCTGCAATGCGGCGAGTTCCAACACATCATCGAGACGCTTGCGCCAGCGAATGTCTGGGCGATGCCCCATGGTGCCCAGGCCCGAACAGGGTGCATCAACTAAAACCCTAGGAACAGGAGTCAAACCCAAATTTTCTGCGGCATCACCGAGCCGCGTTTCAATGATAGACACCCCGAGACGCTGAGCATTCTCTTCAACCAGTTTCAAACGGGCCTGATGCAGATCGAAGGCAAGAATCTGGCCTTGATCTTCCATCAACTGCGCCAGATGTGTGGTTTTGCCCCCTGGAGCACTGCAGAGATCATAGACGAGTTGTCCCGGCTGAACCTGCAATGCATGGGCGGCAAGAGCACTACTTTCGTCCTGAACATAGTACATTCCCTCCCCTAGAGCTGAATCGCCCACCACCGCGTGGGCAGGACAGACTTCCAGAACGTCGGGAGCAAATCGTCCAGCCTCCGCCGTGACCCCCTGCCCCTCTAAATAAGCTTTCACCTCTACAGGCGATGCCTTGAGGGTATTCACGCGAACATGCATCTTGGGTGACTTGTTAAAGGCCTGGCAAAGGGCGATCGTCTCGGTCTTCCCCCAGTACGAAAGCCATTCCTCCACAATCCAGGATGGAAAGGAATACTTAACCCCAATATGTTCTACCAAATCCGATGCTTCAGAGGGGTAGATGATTGACTCGCGCTGGCGAACTATCTGCCGAAGCACACCGTTGGTGAACTTGACTACTCCTTCATGCCCAAAGAGGCGAGCGAGCTTCACCGCCTCGTTCACTGCAGCGCGAGGCGGCACGCGATCAAGGTAGAGGATCTGGTAAACTGCGCTCCGCAAAATGTGCAGAATTAATGGCTTAATCTTCCCCACAGGCCTGGAGCTGAATGAAGAGAGCACATAATCTAGGTTTCGGCGCATGCGGACAGTACCATAGACAAGCTCTGTGTAAAGCCCTTGATCAAGGCTGCTTAGGGCATTTTGACGCAAATGCAAATCGAGGACCTCCCGTAGGAAGTCCCCTGTTTCCTCCAGTTCACTTAATGTAACGACTGCAAGCTGCCTGGGATTTGTAATTTTCTCCATTAGCGTTTCCGTTGCCCTCTCAAGAACAACAAGCGAAGCAATTGCGTTGCAGATACGGCTACGGCTGCCACATAGGTCAAGGCAGCGGCATTTAGAACTGCCTTAGCCTTGGGAACCTCAGCCCGATTCAGGTATCCACCGCCATCTAAAAACCCAAGAGCCCTTCTTGATGCATTAAACTCCACAGGAAGGGTCACAAGCTGAAAGCCTAGGGCAGCGATAAAAAACCATATGCCAACGAGCATTAGGACGTCAAAGCTAACCAAGTATCCCATCAAGAATAGGGGTATAGCCATTTGTGAACCTAGATTAGCCACGGGAAACAGATTTGTTCTAAGTGCCAGAGGCGCATAGCTACGGGCATGTTGCACAGCATGGCCGACCTCGTGGGCTGCAACACCTAGAGCGGCAACACTCGTACCATTATACACCTCAGCTGACAAGCGTACACTTTCCGAACGGGGATCATAATGATCGGTAAGCTGTCCCCCGACACGCTCGACGCTCACATTGTGCAGGCCATTGTCGTTTAGAATTTGCCGGGCGATTTGTTGGCCCGTCAAGCCTGAATAGGAACGTTCTTTCAAGTAGCGCTGAAAGGTAGATCTCACTTTAAACTGAGCATACATGGCAAAGAACAAGGCGGGAAGTACTAAGATAAACGTGGGATCATAGACCATTCAATCTTCTCCTCTCATCGTAGAAAATCTCCAATACAGAGACGTAAACCATTGGCAAAATCGACTCCTGAAACAGCCTTGGCATTGGGTCTTTGTAGCTTCAGCAAAAGCAAAGACCCTTCTTTGCAGCCTACAAGTAAACCCTGCCCTTCCTGGGCCAAGATCTCACCTGGGGCGCCTTTTTCATCACTAGGATACGCCTCAAGGATCTTCACCAGCTCTTCTCCTACGTAAGTGTAAGCCACAGGCCAGGGATTCATGCCTCGAATTAAACGGTCCAACTGCGTTGCAGACTTTCTGAAATCGACCAAAGAATCTTTCTTCGACAGTTTAAAAGCAAAGCTCGCTGCCTCGTGATCTTGGGGAATACGGGGAGCCTGACCAGAGGCAATTTGTTCCACCGTTTCACGAAGAAGCTGTGCACCTACGATCATGAGGCGATCATGGAGCTCACCTGCAGTATCTCTAGGCAAAATGGGCTCTTCGCGCTGCAAAATAATATCGCCGGTATCCCAGCCTGAAGCCATATACATAGTTGTTACACCCGTGATTGTATCTCCCTGCAAAATGGCGGCATTGATCGGCGATGCGCCACGATACTTGGGCAAGAGCGAACTGTGCACATTCACACAGCCGTAGCGTGCCATGGTTAGAAGGCGATCTGGAAGTTTTTGCCCGAAGGCCACCACTACGAATAAATCCGCTTCATAGGCCTGGAGCTGATCCATCACTTCAGGACTGCCGATAGATTCTGGCTGCAAAACAGGTATCTCCTGGGCTAGGGCAACCTTCTTAACGGGAGATGGGGTATACTTTTGACCGCGTCCGCTCCTGCGATCGGGTTGGGTAACCACAGCTACCACATGGTGATCATCGCAGAGCACCTCTAGACTCGGTACCGCAAATTCGGGCGTACCCATAAAGACGATCCGCATTCAATCATCCTCCCGCGGCGCAACCTGATTGACAGCTTGAACCTCTGCCTCAATTTCAGGAGATTCAACTTCAGCCTCACCTAACATGCGATCGAGCATTAGAACTCCGTCTAAATGGTCAATCTCGTGCTGGAGCGCTCGGGCAAAAAGGCCGTCTGCCTTAATACGTACTTGTTTGCCTTTTTCATCTAGGCCTGCAATCTCTACTTCAGTGGAACGCTTCACATACACCCAGCGCTCAGGAATGCTCAGGCATCCTTCCACATCAATTTCCTCTCCACTGGCATCTAACATGACAGGATTCACAAGCACGATAGGGCCTTCGCCCACATCCAAAACAATAATTCGTTGGCTCACCCCAACTTGTGGGGCGGCCAATCCGATGCCATTGGCCTCATGCATGGTTTCGAGCATGTCATCTATTAGTTTCGCAACCTTCTTGGTTATTTTGGGTACTTCGACTGCAATTTGCTCCAATACCGGATCACCGATAGTGACAATTGGAAGCTTCGCCATGGTCAACACCTCGGTTTCTTCTATCACTCTATTATATCATACCTAAAGCATAAAGAGGGGATCAATATCGATTGTCACTTGCACGTGAGCCCCCACATCAGGAAGCTCGCGCAACATTGCAGAGGGAAGAGTATCACTTTTCAGCAGAATTTGCCAGCGAAAGCGCCCCTGAATGCGACCAATCGGTGCCGGTGCGGGGCCTAACATATCCTCCGCTGGAAATCCTTGCCTTGCCAAATGAGCATGGACAAGGAGGATACCATCCTCTGTTTCTTGCTTTGGGCCACTACACAAAATCCGGGTAAGGGTTCGAAATGGGGGATAACCCAACTGCCTGCGAAAGCCTATCTCCCTGCGATAAAAGTCTAGGTAGTCATGATTTTGGGCTGCAGAAATGGCGAAGTGGGTGGGGTCATAGGACTGAATGATAACCCGCCCCTCCCTCTCTCCCCGGCCACTCCTCCCGGCCACCTGCGTAAGCAGCTGGAAGGTGCGCTCGGAAGAGCGAATATCGGGAAAGCTCAAGGCAAGATCCGCACTTAACACCCCTACCAAAGTCACATTAGGAAAATCTAAGCCCTTGGCTACCATCTGCGTCCCCACCAAGATTTGCGCTTGACCTGAAGCAAACTTTTTTAAGATGGCAGCATGGGCCCCTTTACGCCGGGTTGTATCAGCATCGAGACGTACCGTCTTAAGCTCAGGAAAGTCCTTAGCGAGCACCTCTTCGACCTGTTCTGTGCCTACACCAAATTGGCGGAGGAAGCGAGAAGCACACTTGGGGCACTTCTGCGGCATCGGCTCGCGATGTAAGCAGTAATGGCAATGCATACGTTCATCTTCTTGATGATACGTGAGAGACACCTGACAGTTAGGGCACTCCAGCACCTCTCCGCATTCCCTGCACAGTACAAAGCGTGAAAAACCCCGCCGATTAAGAAGAATAATGGCCTGATTATCGGTCCGGACAAGCTCTCCTAGAGCCGTTTTTAGCTCGGTGCTGAACATAGAACGATTTCCCTGTTCAAACTGCTCCCGCATATCTACCACACGCACAGTAGGTAAGGGCCTGGCTTCGACCCTTTCCGTCAACTCTGCTAAGCAAAAGTGCCCCTGGAGGGCTTGATGATAGCTTTCCAGTGCAGGGGTAGCACTTCCCAAAATTACCTGGGCCCCAACCAACTCGCAGCGCTTCATAGCCACATCACGGGTGTGATAACGGATAGAGCCCTCCTCTTGCTTGTAGGTACCCTCATGTTCTTCATCAAGAACAATAAGGCCTAGGTTGCGCACTGGGGCGAAAACAGCCGAACGGGCTCCTATAACCACATCCACTTCGCCATAATACGTTTTCCACCACTGATCAAAGCGTTCACCTAGGGAAAGCCCGCTATGCAAAACGGAAACTCTGTTACCGAAGCGGGCTGCAAAGCGATTAAGAGTTTGGGGCGTCAAGGCGATTTCAGGAACCAGTACAAGGGCCTGCTTACCTCCCCTAATCATATCGGCGATGACATTTAGGTAGACTTCTGTTTTACCGCTGCCCGTTACGCCATGGAGAAGGACTGGCCTTTGCGCGGCATGGATCTCCCTTTGAATCACCTCTATCGCACTTTTTTGCTCCGCCGTCAAGCTCAGCTTGGGATCAGGGATTGCATCCCACTCGACCCTTCTTTCCAAGGTCGTAGTTTCAAGGGCAATAACGCCTTGTTCTTCAAGGGATCGCAACACCTGATGGCTGGTGTTTGCTCTAGAGACCAAGTCGGCTGCCAAAAGCCTTGGTTCCTTCTGAAGAAGCTCCACAACCCTCCTTTGGGCGGTTGCATTCTTTCTAAGCTTAGGGCTTGGCACGAGCAAGGTCACAAATTGGGCTGTTTTGGCCCCTACCCTTTCCCTGCCATAACGGAAGGCGGGGGGTAGCATATACTGCAACGCTTCGGAAAAGAGACCCGCATAAGTCTGTTCCATCCAAACAGCCAACTCTACCAGTGAAGGGAGGATAATTGGGTCTGGATCGAGGAGTTTCAAAACGTCTCTAAGCTTGCCCTCGGCCACTTGTAAGTGGCTGGATAACTCCACTACATACCCTTCTATCTTACGATGTCCAAAGGGAACCAAAACCCTGTGGCCGATCTTGATCTGCTCTTGAAGTGGAGAGGGAATTCCATACTGAAAAGCTCTGTTAACTGCTTCAGCCCGTACATCCACAATGACTCCTGCATACCTTTGCAAATTCCATCACCACCTAAAAAACCTGTGGATTTGACCACAGGCTTTTCTTACTTTGATTCGCCTCTGTTGTGCTTCCATTGAATCTTGCCTGCCTTTAACTCTTCAATGGCTATAGTCACAGGCTTTGTTGATTTGCATCCTATGACAGGCTCAGCACCATCAATAAGCTGTCTTGCCCTTTGCGAAACGGCCACAATTGCCGTGTAACGATCTAATTCACTCGCAGGTTTCACCCGAAAAACCCCCTTCCCAAACTCCTTTTAATTCCTTCATGTCAATGCGGCTGACCCTGGACCATTCACTGCAGATGATCTGCCGTAGCTGATCGGCGGCACGTCCTAGGTCATCGTTGACGATATAATAATCATAATCTACTATATGCTTGATTTCCTCGTAAGATTTTGCTAAACGCCTCTTGATCACTTCATCAGAATCAGAACCCCGAAGCTTTAAGCGCTTGCTCAACTCTTCGGGAGTGGGAGGCAATAAAAACACAAACACCGCCTCAGGCATTTTTTTTCGAATTTGGGCGGCCCCTTGAATATCAATATCCATAATAACTGCATTACCCGCATGAATCTGGTCGTAAACAAAACTCTTAGGTGTCCCATAACGGTACCCCACAAAATTGGCTGACTCTAACAACAAATCGTCTTTGATCATTTGGTCAAACTCTTGCTCTGAACGGAAAAAATAATTGACCTCATCCACTTCTCCCACTCTAGGTGGCCTCGTGGTAACGCTAATAGAATACTTTAAGTTAGGGATAGTGGGGAAAACAGCGTTCATCACAGAGTTCTTTCCTGCCCCGCTCGGACCGGACAAAACTATGAGAAAACCATGCATCTTTACCCCACCATCCCTGACATTCTGTAGTGTTCCCTTCAATTCAGCAGCAACTCCCTATTATTCATTCGATTCAAGGTGTTCTTTGTTGGTTAAACGATGTGCCACAGTCTCAGGTTGCACTGCTGACAAAACTATATGATCACTATCCGCGATAATAACCGCCCTGGTACGCCGGCCATACGTGGCATCGATCAGCATGCCCCGTTCTCTAGCCTCTTGCACCATTCGCTTGATGGGAGCTGATTCGGGGCTAACGATAGCCACAATCCTATTAGCTGCCACAATATTTCCAAACCCAATATTAATTAACCGTATCCCCATGTTCGTAGCTCCTTATACATGCTGCTTAGCCCAATCGCTCTAGCAACTGTTCTCTTTGCCTTTTACCCAATCCCTGCACTCGGCGATTCTCGTTAATCCCTATTTCGCACATGATCCTGTCCGATGTTACTTTGCCCACTTGTGGTAATGACTGCAATAAGTAGGTAACGCGCATTCTAGCAATTACTTCATCATCCGCGGAGTTTAGTACTTCCTGGAGAGATACAGAACCCTTCTTTAGTTTTAGTCTCAGTTCAGCTCTTTTACTCCGCATTTCCTGGGCTTTTTTCAGCGCACTCAGTTTCTCGTCTTCGGTTAAATATGGTAACGACATAGTTGGTCACCTCCTTTGCCTCACAACTTTAGCACAGCATGAACTCATTCGATGTTCTGAATTTGCTCGCGGATTTTCTCCAGCTCACTTTTGATATTTACCACCAAGCCCGCTATATGTACATTGTTGGCCTTAGAGCCTATGGTATTCACTTCACGATTCATTTCTTGAATCAAAAAGTCAAGCTTACGACCAACCGATTCGGTGGCACGTAAGGTCTTTGTGAATTGCTGAATGTGACTTTTCAATCGTACGAGTTCTTCATCAATGCTACAGCGATCGGCAAATATGGCCACTTCGCCCAAGAAACGTTCCTCTGTAAGGGTTGTCCCATCGAGTAGTTCGTTCAAACGCTCTCGCAAGCGGTTCTTGTAATCAATAACAACCTGTGGGGCTGTTTCTACCACTTTTGCCATACAATCCTCGACCACGACAATTTTGGTCTCTATGTCCTCACAGAGTCTACGTCCTTCCGCTGCCCGCATCGCTTCTAAACTATCTAGGGCCGCGTTCGTCGCTTCGGCCACACCATTGGCTAAATCGTCCCAATTAAGGACCGACTCGTCCACCTCCAAAAGCTCAGGGAAGGACAGGACATGAGATAACTGAATGGGTTCGTCACTGCCCAACTTTTCCTTGATAGCGTTAAGGGCACCTAAATAACCCTGCAAAAGAGCGTTATTAATCTGTACAATTCGCTTTTGATCGCCAAATTCCTCCACAGAGAGCATTACTTCCACTCTTCCCCGTGCCAGTCGATCTGTAATGGCGGATCGAATAGTCTCTTCTAATTGACTATACTGTTTAGGAATCCGAAAAAACAAGTCCAGATAGCGATGGTTAACTGATTTAACCTCCACTTGTACAGCATAGTTGCTCCGCACCGCTTCGCCTCGTCCAAAACCGGTCATGCTCTTAATCAAATCTGTCTCCCCCACCCCATAATCCTTTCTACTAAGTTCTGGTTCTGACAGAAAAATCCTGCTTGCATTCAGACTTTTAGCAGGGACAGATGTCTCCTCGCAGCACGCTTGATCAAGCGCAGGGCGGTCTCTGCAAAAAGGGGAAACACAGCAAAAAGCCCCACGAGCATCCAGTCATCACCAGTCAAAGGAACTGTCTGGAACATCGTAGCCATAAACGAGTTATAGATGATGAAGACCTGGGCCCCAGCAGAGAGAAGCACAGCAAAGATGAGATACATGTTACCCCAAATGCCCATTTCAAAGATAGAATAGTGCTCCCAGCGGCATTGGAAGGAAAATATAAGCTGGGCCAGGACTAAA
>DHNI01000116.1:60507-62780 GCA_002409455.1 Firmicutes bacterium UBA5420
GCGGCATTGGAAGGAAAATACAAGCTGAGCCAGGACTAAAGTTGTAAAGGCCATTGTTCTACTCCGCATCACATCACCTGGATGATACCACAGACTGAAAACAAAGATCAGTAATGCCGCCAGGCTAATTACGGTGCCCGAAAAGAGAATCCGTCTGAGAAGTCCTCTGGCAAAAACACCTTCCTGAGGATTTCTAGGTTTCTGGAGCATGAGATCCCGATCGGTTGGATCAAGCCCTAAAGCAATGGCTGGCAGGCCATCGGTAACAAGATTCATCCACAGAATCTGCATGGGCACCAAGGGCAAGGGTAGCCCCATAAGTGTCGCTACAAGCATCGTTAGTACTTCTCCTACATTACAGCCTAGAAGATAGCGAATGAACTTGCGGATGTTATCGTAGATGCCCCGTCCTTCGCGAACAGCACGGATGATTGTTCCGAAGTTATCATCGAGCAGAACCATATCGGAGGCCTCTCTCGTGACATCGGTTCCTTGAACTCCCATGCTCACACCAATATGCGCTTCTTTAACGGCCGGCGCATCGTTCACGCCATCTCCTGTCATGGCTACAATTTCTCCGGTTTCTTGCAGTGCTCGCACAATAGACAGCTTGTGACTTGGCGCCACCCTGGCAAAAACCGCCACAGATCGAATCAATTCCCTTTGCCTTAGAGGCGTCAACGCTTCCCACTCGGCTCCAGTAACCACCTCGGAGGCCGTAGGTGTCAAAAGCCCAATTTTCTCAGCAATGGCCACTGCTGTCCTTTTGTGATCGCCAGTGACCATAATGGTGCGAATGCCACCAAGACGGGCGGTTCGAATGGCTCCCGGAACCTCTGGTCTGGGCGGATCTAGCATGCCAATAAGGCTAGTTAGAATCAGTCCTTGCTCCCATCCACTTTGAGGTGGCACCTTGCCTCCGAGGGGTTTGTAGGCGGTAGCCAACACTCGAAGGGCGTTATTAGCCATGGCCTCCAAAGCTTGTAGCGCTTTTTGGCGATAGTCCTGCGTAAGGCGGACTATTTCTGTACCCACCATGATGTGGCTACACCTTTGCAAGATCACATCAGGGGCACCTTTGACCAATGCCATGTGCTCCCTACCCTCTTTGACAACGACAGTCATGCGCTTGCGATCAGAATCGAAGGGCAGGCTGTCAACTTCTGGGAAGCTCCGATTTAGCGCAGATTGCCCTGGCAAGCCACTGCGCTCCGATAAACGCAACAACGCCACTTCTGTGGGCTCTCCAAAGAAGTCGCCATTGCCGTAGGCTTCTGCCTTTGTGCACAGTGCACCGGCCAATGCAGCATAGTAAAGCGAATCGCCAGATCCTACACGCAGCTCGAGTCTTTGACCTTCACTGGAGAGCAAGCCCTGGGAAGGCGACCATAGTGACTGTACCTCCATTTGATTGAGGGTCAATGTACCAGTCTTGTCTGAACAGATCACAGTGGCACAGCCAAGGGTTTCTACCGCAGGCAATTGCCGAATAATGGCATTTTGCTTGCTCATACGCTGCACCCCAACAGAAAGGGCAATCGTAACTACGGCCGGTAAGCCTTCAGGAATAGCAGCCACCGCTAAGGTAACGCCCACCATAAACATTTTGTAGATAGGTAAGCCTTGGCGAATTCCAGCTACAAAAACGACAGCCACAATACCCAGACAAGCTAAAACTAGGATCTTCCCTAATTGCCCGAGCCGCTTTTGGAGCGGGGTGGCAACTTCAACTTTTTCCTGCAGCAGATGGGCAATTTCTCCAATTTCTGTATCCATACCAGTGGTGACTACCACAGCTTTAGCATAACCTCTGGCGACTAGAGTACTCTTAAAAACTACATTCTTTAGATCCCCGATGGGTGTGTCTTTTTGTCCCCTAAAATGCTCATTTTTCGTTACAGAGACCGATTCTCCCGTTAGATTTGACTCATCAACACTCAAAAGCTGGCTTTCTAGAATGAGAGCGTCGGCCGGAACCCGATCGCCAGGCTCTAAGAAAATGACATCTCCAGGTACTAATGAAGAAGCATCAACGATGGACTTATGTCCGTCTCTAAGAACCTTGGAGTGTGGGGCGGCGAGCTTTCCCAACATATCCAGGGATTTTTCAGCCTTGTATTCCTGCGAGAAACCTAAAACGGAGTTCAAAAATACAATAGCAAAAATGGCGATCGCATCAAGGTATTCTCCAAGGGCGATGGAAACAAGCACCGTTCCCAGAAGGACTAAGACCATAAAGTCCTGGAATTGATGGAGAAAAATCCGCCAGGGTG
>DHNI01000024.1:0-125 GCA_002409455.1 Firmicutes bacterium UBA5420
TGGGAGAAACTGATGTTTATGGTGCACAACAACATACACCACTATTCGAATTAACATATTAAATAAGGAGTGTGCAGATTGAGAATTAAGGATGTTGTATTGTCAAAGGGGCTTACAGGTTTTTA
>DHNI01000024.1:430-13276 GCA_002409455.1 Firmicutes bacterium UBA5420
CTCTTTTTGGCTGATGATTATATTCCTTTGATTGAGAAATACGTGGTTCCTGTTTTGATGGGTAGGGAGCTCACTTCGTTCCGTTCTTTAGCCGAGGAAGTGGATCGTATCAAGGATGAACATGGAAAACCTCTTCATACCGCTATTCGTTATGGGGTTACCCAGGCTATTCTTGATGCTGTGGCCCGTGCTCAGCACTTGACAATGGTAGAAGTGATTGTGAAAGAATACGGATTAGAACTCGTTCCAGAGCCTGTTTTGATTTTTGCTCAAACTGGAGATGATCGCAAACTCAATGCGGATCGCATGATTATTAAGCATGTCGATGTCTTGCCACATGGTCTTTTCAATAATGTGCATAAGCTAGGCGAAAACGGCGAGCATCTGAAAGAATACTTGCTTTGGCTGAAAGATAGGGTAGAAGATGTCAAAACAGACCCTGATTATCTGCCTGATTTCCATGTTGATGTTTATGGTACGATCGGTGAAGCGTTCAACAATGATGTGGCAAAAATTGGAGCCTATGTGAAGGAGTTAACAGAGCTTGTAGCTCCCCATGCGCTATTCATCGAAGGCCCAGTTGACGTAGATTCTAGAGCGGAACAAATTGAGCTCATGGCTGCATTGACGGCCTATGTAGATGAAAGGAATATTCCCTGCAAGTTTGTGGCCGATGAGTGGTGTAACACTCTAACAGATATTAAAGAATTCACCGATGCCAAAGCGGGTCATATGATCCAAATTAAGGCCCCCGATCTTGGTGGAGTTAACAATTCTGTGGAAGCCGTTCTATATTGTCAAGAAAATGGCACAATCCCATATTTGGGTGGTACTTGTAATGAGACGGAAAGGTCTGCCCAAATCACAGTGCAAGTAGCGGTTGCCACCAGGCCGCGGCAAATTCTGTCTAAGCCGGGTATGGGTGTAGATGAGGGTTTATCCATTTGCACAAATGAGATGAATCGGGTTGTCGCTTTGTTGAAAAGAAGATAAGGTAGGGGATGAATTTTGAGGGTCATTGAGTACGCAGATATTGTTGCCCAGATTAAAGCGCTTTGTCTAGATGCAAACTGTAACCTGCCGCTGGATGTCTGGGATGCCCTGGTTAAAGCTCAAAAGGACGAGGCATCACCCCTTGGGCAAAATGTTCTGGATACAATTCTTGAAAATGCGCAAATAGCAAAAAAGAAGCAAATGCCTCTGTGTCAAGACACGGGTATGGTTGTTGTTTTTGCTGAGTTAGGGCAAGACGTGCACATTCAAGGGGGGTTGTTAAGTGATGCCGTAGACGAGGGGGTAAGGCAGGCGTACAAAGACGGCTATTTTCGGATGAGTGTAGTGGGGGATCCCCTCGAACGGGTGAACACCAAAGATAACACTCCAGCTGTGCTCCATGTCTCTTTGGTTGCAGGAGACCAGCTGCGCTTAATTGTTGCCCCGAAAGGATTTGGCAGTGAGAACATGTCTCGCCTCCGGATGCTAAAGCCTGCACAAGGTGTGCAAGGGATTAAGGATTTTGTGGTGCAAGCGGTTAGCGAAGCCGGGGGTAACCCATGCCCGCCCATCATTATTGGGGTTGGAATTGGTGGCACCATGGAAAAAGCAGCTTTATTAGCAAAACGAGCCGTGCTTCGTGAGATTGGTTCCAAGCATCCCAAAGCCCATGTGGCTAAGCTTGAAGCGGAGCTCTTGGAATTGGTGAACAAAACCGGGGTAGGCCCACAGGGCTTTGGAGGCACGCAAACTGCCTTGGCCTTGTTTGTAGATACTTACCCTACGCATATCGCGGGATTGCCTGTAGCAGTCAACATTAACTGCCATGTGGCGCGGCATGTGGAGGCGGTTCTGTAATGTTTTATACCACGTTGGTGAAGGCATCATACTATGCCCCTAGGGGCAGGCATCGTCTTATGCACTTGGGCATGCTCATCTCGCAAAGATACTTGCACGCGGAAGATCGCTTGATCGGTATCATGGGCGATGCAGGCGCGGGCAAATCGCTGATCATTCGGGGCATGTTTCCGGGCTTGGTGCTCACAAACGACGATGATGGAGTAAATGTTCGTCCCCTCCCGGTACTGGATGATGCAGAAAATGAGTTTTTTCGAACACACACCTATCATCTAGACGTGCGTTTTGAAATGGCCTTCACCCAACTGTGGGAATTGGCGGATGCCGTAAAGAAAGCGGTTTCTGCAGGTCGACGCGTGGTAGTGGAACACTTCGAGCTCCTGTATCCTCTTCTGAACATCAATGCAGAAATGCTCATTGGAATTGGGGAAGAAGTGGTGGTAACAGTTCCAACCTTGTTTGGCCCTTTTCCATCAGAGCTAGCCGAAGAAGCGTACCAATCTCTGATCTATCGCAAGATGGCTCATAGCGCCGAGGACCTAACAGGCATTGTTTTTGAACAGATGGGTTTTGAGCCTCCTACATTTCATAGCGATGTCCGGCGGGGGTTTGTGATTGAGTTTACGCGTAAACCAGAGGTCGATCTGGCAGAAGTGGAACGTCGTGTCCTAGATTACATTGATCAGGATATGCCGATCAGTGCCTACAATGATCAAACAATCCTTATAGGCCAAGAAAAGCTAGAATGCTCTGGACCGAGGATCCACATGTCCTCTACCGGAAAGATTGAACGATTTCGTTTAGATAAGAATTTTCACTACTCACCCATCTCAAAGACCTTTTTACTAGCTGGTCGGGTAGGGTGAGGCCATGATTCGTATCGTTCACCTCGACAATGATGTTTTGTTTCTTCGGGCCATGGACGAGTACTGTAGTAGGCTCGGTGATATTGATTATCAAAGGTTCCGTAGCGCGACGTCCTTTCTCCAGACCTTTGATCTGGACATGCCTGACTTAATTTTGTTAGACATGGATCTACAGCCTGAGGGAGGCCTAGCTGTTCTCGAAAGGATCAGAGTAAGGTTCTCATCGGATCAAGTCAAAGTGATTTTACTATCTATTGAGGCCACCTCAGAACAAGCATTAACCCAGACCGTGCATTTGGGTGCAGACTATTTTATCCAGCGTCCTGTAGATCTGGTTGTTTTAGAGAAGAGGATTAGGCAGTTAGTGGGAGACTCGAGGGGTAAGCCCTCTCGAGAGTTGACGCGGCGCCAGGTTCAGGAGATTTGCACCCGCTACTTCGAGCAGATGGGTGTACCCCCACATTACAAGGGTTATCGTTATCTCGTGGAAGGAATATGGCTGGGGTCATTGCACCCATCCTGGCTGAATTCTGTGACTCAGCATCTATATCCCGCTATTGGCCAGCGTTTTGAGGTGAATGGTGCCCAGGTAGAGCGGGCTATGCGTTACGCTTTGGATATAACCTGGGAGAAGGGGAATGTGGAGCAGCTCTACAAGTTCTTTCCCTATGTTAGGGAGAACAAGGGTAAACCGACCAATTCAGCCTTTATCGCGAAAATGGTTGATTTGGTTGGCTTGGAAGTCAGCCAAAGTGGCTAAATGCATCGGCAACAAGACATACTAGAAGAGACGGTAGCTACCGTCTCTTTTTGCTGCTAAGGGGGTTGAAAGATGCAGGGGAAAGTCAGATTGGGACAGCGGACAAAAGAACTAGCTACAGTACTGCAACCGAAGGAAATTGCCGTAATTGCCCACGAGGATCTTGATGCTGTGGGCGCAGCGGGGCTAATAGAGGCCGGTGCTCTTGCTGTCATTAATGCCCGCTGTTCCCTTACTTGTCGCTACCCCAATCTAGGGCCTAAGTTGCTTTCAGAACACAAACTGCCCCTTCTAGATAACGTGGGGGATGCGATCTTCCAGATCCTAAAGGATGGGGATGTTGTAGAAATCCAGGGAAGGAAAGTCGTGCGTGATGGGAAGGTTGTTGCCGTTGGTACTATTGTGACTGACTATGTTATCGAGGAGCGACAAAGACTAGCTAAACTCAATTTAGCAAATGAGCTCGATCGCTTTGTCACGAATACGCTTGATTATGCTATGAAGGAAAAGGCAGTCATTCTGGGCGATATTGCTTTCCCAGATATGGAATGGGATCTGCGTGGAAAACCCGTGGTTGTCGTGGTACGTGGTATTGGTTATAAGGAAGACTTGCGCGTGCTCGGCGCCTTCATTCAAGAGGCAAAACCGATTTTGGTGGGAGTTGATGGTGGTGCAGACGCTCTGTTATCCGCTGGCTACAGGCCACATATCATCATCGGTGATATGGATAGCGTAAGTGATGCAGCCCTTCGTTCGGGAGCCCAACTCATTGCCCATGCCTATCCTGATGGCCACTGCCCAAGCCGCGAGCGTCTTGAATGTTTGGGAGTCTTCTTTCACGTGATCCCCGCTCCGGGTACGAGTGAAGACTTAGGTCTTCTCTTGGCTCATGGACAAGGAGCTGAGCTCATTGTCTTAGTCGGTTCCCATTCGAATATGATCGATTTTCTTGAAAAGGGGAGACCTGGAATGGCATCAACGTTCTTGACGCGTCTAAAAATTGGACCCATTCTTCTTGACGCAAAGAAGGTAAGTGAGCTGTACCGTTCGAGCACCCCGCTGAAGATCGCACCGGTCATATTGGTAGTCCTTATCCCTATTTTGATCTTTATGGGGCTGGCTTCGCCGTGGCGACACTATGTACGCCTTTTCTGGCTTCAATTGCGTCTTATTGCGGGGTGGCTTTAGATGAACTTCGGATTTCGGTATCACGTGGCCTCCTTAGTGGCGGTTTTTTTCTCTTTGGTTCTGGGTATTTTGATTGGGGGTGCTCTTTATCCCGATCATGCCTTGGTAGATGAACAAGCAACGTTCATTACAGAGCTTGAGGAACGTTTCAGGGATGCGCAAGCAAGCTTGGCCCAAGTTCAAGTCGAGTTGGACGCAGCGAACGAAGCCTGGGTGCAAGTATTGGATGCTGTTTCCAGGGATATGCTAGAGGCAAGAACAGTTGTCTTTGTTGATATGGAGAAAACAAAGGTTGCTCCTTTAGTTCAACTCCTCAAGTCGGCCGGCGCACATGTTCAGGAGGCAAATTCATCCGATTTGCCTGATCTTACATCTGCAGGGGATACGGTTTTTGTCTTCCCATTGGCAGATAACGCCCTATCAAGGGAGACGGTCAAGGTCATAGATGAACTAATGAAAGCGAGCGCCACCTTGGCTTTTGTTTGGGACATACAAAGTAAGCCCGCTTTGGACGATCTACCCCTGAGTCTGATGGTGGATAGTATTGATACACCCATGGGACAGCTCGCTTTTATCATGGGGTTAGCTCGAGGAAGTCAAGGTCACTATGGGAGACAAAGGAATGCTCAAGGGCTTTTTCCATGAGAGTTGTAGCGTTGATTCCGGCTTTCAATGAGGCTGATACCATCGTGCAAACCCTCACTGCAGTTGCGGGCCTGCAGCTTGTGGACGAGATTGTTGTTATTGATGATGGATCGCAAGATGCTACGTTTGTTTTAGCTTCAGGGTGCTCCTTATCGAAGCAAGTGACTGTTCTACAACTAGGAGCCAATCAGGGTAAGGGCGCTGCCTTAAACTATGGAAGGCATAAGGTGAAAGGCGATGTCTATCTCTTAATAGACGCTGATTTGGGATCCACGGCGGGTCTGGCTGGGGCGCTTTTAGAACCGGTTGTACGTGATCAAGCAGACATGACGATAGCGCATTTTGGTGCGGTGCAAAGTTCATCCAGCGCCAAGATGGGTTTTGGCATTGCACGCCACGCTGCAAGTCTTGGTGTGAAGCTCCTTACGGGACACGAGGTTGTTAGTCCACTCTCTGGACAACGAGCCATAAAAACGCAGGTTCTCCAAGCCGTAGGGGATTTCTTTGCAGGATTCGGGGTAGAGGTAGCGCTAACGGTCGGAGCGCTACATTATGGTTTTAGACTTTCTGAGATTCCTCTGGCCATGAAACACCGGGCCCTTGGAAGGGGCCCCAAGGGGCTGTGGCATAGAGGCCGCCAATTCATACAAGTATTGAGAGCTCTATGGCATTGTTGGAGAAAGGGGTGGCACTTATGATGTGGTGGGCCATATCTGGAGTTCTGTCTTTCGGGGCAGTACCACTCTTACTGCCCGTTTTCGCGGGCCAGCTTAGGCAAAACTATCTGGGAGAAGCAGTTCCCACCGGTCTTGGCGTTGCCTTTGTTATACCAAGTGCTTTAATCATGGTAGTGCGGGCGGATTCGGAACGATATGCCTTGCTCTTCGCCTTGGTAATATTGTTTTTCGCTATACTCGGGCTTGTGGACGATGTCTACGGTGAACAATCGAGAAAGGGTTTTGGAGGTCATTTCCGATCGCGCAATATCTCAACTGGAGCCCTTAAAGCCTGGGTGGGGATGGCGGCTTCTCTTGCAGTTGCCTCCCAGCTTAGTGAAGGCTGGTTTCAGCTTGTGCTTAACGGCGTGATTATAGCTCTCATGGCAAACCTACTCAACTTATTCGATCTGCGCCCTGGGCGTGCAGCAAAGACGTTTCTTCTCTTCGGTTTTGTGTTCTTTCTTCTAAAGCCTCAAGTTTTAGGTCCCCTCCTGGGAATGCTGTGGGCTGTAGGAGGTTTTTTGTCTTGGGATCTACGGCGGGTTGTGATGATGGGCGACGTGGGTTCAAATCCTTTGGGAGCGGGTCTTGGCCTTGCTTGTGTCATCTCCTGTCCTCTTTTTGGCAAGGTGATTTTGGCACTAGTCCTTGTTGCCTTAAACGCCCTTTCAGAAAAGGTCTCCTTTTCTAAGGTTATTGAGTCTAATCGGTTTTTGCGGTACCTAGATGAACTGGGACGCTGAAGGAAAAATCGGTTTGTTGTGGAATAATGATGCACCAGACAATTAGGGAGAGGAATCATGCGTAATATTCTTTTAGTTTTAGGGGCTTTACTTTTGTTTTTTTCCATCGGTAGGGCGAACTCCCTGCCAACCCATACTGTTAAGGCTGGGGATACCCTTTATGATATTTCCCGCGATTATGGCATTTCATGGAAGGAGCTTGCGGATCTAAACAAGATCAAAGATCCTACTACCATGCAGGTAGGTACCCAGTTGCGGTTGCCTGCACATGCGCAAGTGAGCACACTTCGTTCCGATGAGACGATTGTGAATATCACAGCCAAAGAGAAAGAACTTTTGATTCGCCTAGTCTCCGCTGAAGCGAGAGGTGAGGGGTTGGAAGGGCAGATCGCTGTGGCTGCCGTAATCATAAATAGAGTGCAAAGCAGTAGGTTTCCTGACACCGTGTGGGACGTTATGCACCAGCCGGGCCAGTTTACGCCCATTGAAAGAAATGCCTTGCCAGATACAGTTGGCGATACATGTGCCGAGGCCGTAAATCGAGCTTTGCGTGGTGAAGACCCTACAGGTGGGGCCTTGTTTTTCTACAATCCCCACGCGACCCAGGCAGCAGATTATTGGGCTAGCAAGCCCGTGATCAAAAAGATCGGGAATCATAACTTCACACTCTAGGTAATAGAATTACCAGGGGTGATGTTATGCGCGTTTTCGTTATCAGGATTAAGTGGTGGTATGTGTTCGTGCTACTCGTACTAGCTTTTATGAGTCTGATACCGCAGGTTCGAGAGCCACTTATTGTAGCTGTTACCTCTCGGAGCAGACTGGTTCCCATTTACAGTGTAAAGACGTCAGCGAAGCAGGTTGCCATTTCCTTTGATGCTACCTGGGGTACAGAATTAACCGATGAGATTCTGGGCATTTTGGATAATCATGGGATAACGACGACTTTTTTCTTAGCAGGATACTGGGTAGACAAACATCCTGATTATGTTGCGAAAATTGCCGAGGCTGGTCACGAAATTGGCAATCACAGTTATTCCCATCCTCATATGAATACACTGAGCGAACAGGGAATTACCTATGAACTGCAGAAAAACGCGGATCTAATTAGGGATTTGACTGGCCAGCGCACAACCCTCTTTCGTCCACCTTTCGGAGAGTATAACAATCAGGTGATATCAGTGGCATCCTCCCTTGGATACCACACGATCCAGTGGTCGGTAGATTCACTAGACTGGAAGAATCTCACCAGCAACCAGATCTATGATCGCGTGATGGAACAGGTCAAACCTGGTGCCATCGTGCTTTTCCATAACGCAGCCCCAGGTACTCCTGGGGCTATTCGGCGTCTCATTCCCGATTTGCTTGCTCAAGGCTATGCGATCCTTCCCGTCTCTCGGATTTTGCACCAAGGAGACTTTTACATTGATCATGCTGGAACCCAGCATCCTGGCAAAGGGGGTAGTTGAGGTGATCATTACAAAGCGGGGAATTGTGCTGTTTGCACTGGCCTTCCTGATTGTTGCGTTAGCGCTTTTAGGTCCTGGACTCTTTAGGACAGCGCAGCGCACCTTATATGGTGTGAAGAAAGGAGTGACGTTGGCAGGTCAGCTAGTAGAAGGTCTTCTCGAGGAAGAGTTATATGATGTGGTGGCCAGTTTAGCAGAAACATCCTTTGTTGAGGCCAGCAATGCGAGCTGTAATTGGCAAACGGGGGAGATCACAGCAGAGGTCATAGGGCAACTGGTCGATGTGCAAAGTACGGTAGATGCCCTCTTGGCTGCACCAGCCCGTGCTAAAGTAGACTTAGTTACCGTCTTAATTTTGCCCTCCATAACCCGTGCTCATTTTGAGCCCATCTATCGGGGCCCCACCACGGAACCCAGGGTGGCTCTAATGATCAATGTGGATTGGGGCGATGAGTTTATCCCAGGCATGCTTGAGGTCTTTGCTCACTACGGGGTGAGTGCGACTTGGTTTCCCACAGGGCGCTGGGCCAAAGCCACGCCTAGCTTAGCAAAGACCATTGCCCGGGCGGGTCATGAAATAGGCAACCATGGTGGTTGGCACGGTTCACCTAGCGAAATGAGCCGGGCAGAAACCGCCAGGCTCATTCAAGAAGGAGAAGATCTAATTTTAGAGGCTAGCGGCCAGCGGCCCCAGGTGTTTGCGCCTCCCTCGGGAGACTTTAACCAACAAACGGTGGCGGTGGCGGCGGAGTTAGGCTACAAGACAGTGTTGTGGACTGTAGATACGGTGGATTGGCAGAGGCCTGCTCCCACCGTGATCATTGATCGCGTCAAGGCGAAGATAGTCAATGGAGCGCTGGTCTTGATGCATCCTACACAGCCCACATTAGAGGCACTTCCGGTCATCTTAGATTATCTTGCGCAAAAGGGATTTCAGTGTGTGACTGTGACCGAACTTTTAGCAGATTAACGCTCTACAAATGTGTCCAGATGTCAGAGTCTTCGAGTCCTAAGTCTACTAGGGCAAGGCCACCGAGTTTGTACTTCTCGACTAAGTCGATCTTGTACTTCATACTGTAGCGGTTCTCAAACCATACTTCTCGCCCAGCACTATCCTGAAAGTATGGGGCTTTTGAGCTGGTATCCCACTTGACACTCGCGCCCTCACGGGCTGCTAGTTCTAAGACCTCTTTGTGGGAAAGGGTTGAAGGAAGACCTGCTCTGGTCCAATGGAGGCCGCCTGTGGAGAGCGAAAGAATGATTTTGTTCGTTGGTACGAGTTGGGCAATTTCTTGGAGCATGGTTTCCATCTCAGGGATGGGTGCCACAGGACCGGGTTCGTGGTTTGCAGTGCGTGCCCCGTTGGCCAAGACGATATAGTCGGCCGCGTCTGCGGCGGCTTTGTAATCTATAGTAGCATCCCAGGGAAGAGCAATGATTGTTTTTCGTCCCTCCTGGCGCAGCTTTTCTGCCAACTGTCCTAGAAATTCAAAGAGCTGGGGCTGTTCTTCCCCAGGAACATAGGCGACATTAACTAAGACTCCCTTTAGACCCCACTCTTCCAAGGTGTCATAAATTTGATTAATACTGTTTTCTTGAAGATAGGCAGTATTCAAAAGTCGCGACGGATTTGAACCTACATCGACGTTGGCGTAGGTATCCATTTCTTGATTGCCAGCGAAGTATAAACTACGACCCATCTCTTCCGCGTCAAAGTCAGCGCTCAGCCCTCCGTAACTATCAAGCCTCCAGCCTAAGGGTGCTATACCCGTGAGTTTGGTTCCATTTTCAAGGAGACTCTCGTAGGCTTCCTCCCCGCCAGGATAAAACCCTAGAAACTCGTGTGTGACCTCTTTGCGTTCTATATTTGCAATGGAAACGGCATAGTCTGGAATCCAACCTTCTGTGCCAATGCGGGGACGAATCTTATACCAGTTCTCAGACTGATCTAAGATGGTAATCGTTGTGTTCCTTGTTACAGTTCCTAGCGGTTTTCCCTCTGTGCCAGGGCTGTGTCGAACGGTCACCCGATCAGCTGTGATTGTGCCCGTCTGTCCTAGGACTGCGTAAGATTGTTGCGTCATGGGCGGATCCACGGGATGAATTGGTTGTCCCTGGCCTCCGCTTAGTAGATTCGTGAGATAGAATAAGATGGACAATATGGCTGCAATGATGCCTTGGTTCACAAGGATCCCCCCTTTCTGCTCTGATGAATCTATGGTATCATAGTAGTATCGAAAAATCAGTGGAAAGAAAAGCACGTTCTGGTCGATTTGCCCAGCCGTACTGGAGGATAGAATGTATCAAAGAACCGTTCTACCTAACGGAATTAGAATAATCACCGAGTACATGCCCTATATACGCTCGGTCACCCTTGGAGCATGGTTTGAGGTGGGTAGCCGTCACGAAAAGCAGCATGAATGGGGGATTTCCCATTTTATTGAGCACATGATGTTTAAGGGAACACAAAAGTATTCTGCTAAAGACATAGCTGAGATTATGGATCAGCGGGGTGGCTATCTTAATGCTTTTACCGGCAAGGAACAAACCTGCTATTACTTTAAAGTTTTAGATGAGCATTATGGCATTGCATCAGAGCTTCTGCAGCAAATGCTACTGCACTCTTTGTTTTCTCCTTCCGATGTCAGCAAGGAAAAGAATGTAGTGCTAGAAGAACTCCGTATGTATGAAGATTCTCCTGAAGAGTTTGTCCATGATTTGTTTGAAGATATCTTGTGGCCCGAGGATCCCCTAGGTAGGAACATAATAGGCTCGAGGGCTACGATTAGTGGGTTTACTCCCGAGATGATCAGGGAGTATCTAGCAGAGCACTACACAGGTAATCGCTTGGTCATCGCCAGTGCTGGAAATATCAGCCATGATCAGGTGGTAGATACCTTTGCAGCGGCCTTCGATTTTCTGCCCCAGGGATCCATGCCCCGGCTCGGCAAGGCAAACCACCGACCAACACAGGGGTATTTTCAGAACAAGGATATAGAGCAAGTGCATCTATGTCTTGGGGGCCCGGCCCTGTGTCGTCACGACCAAAGGCGCTATGCCTTATCTCTTTTAGATACTATGATCGGCGGTGGTGTGAGCTCCCTGCTTTTCCAGGAGCTACGGGAAGAAAGGGGTCTGGTGTATAATACCTATTCCTTTACCTCGCTCTTTGATGACGCGGGTGCTTACGGGGTATATGCAGGTTTTGGGCCCCAGCACTGGGCCCAGGTATGGGACGTGCTCCATGAACTATTTCTGAACATACCCCAGCTGATCACACCAGAGATGGTAGAAAGGGCGAAGGGTCAAATGAAGGGTAGTTTGGTGTTATCGCTCGAAAGCACCAGTAACCGCATGACTCGCTTGATCAAGGGTGAAATGGACGAAGGGTGTATTACCACTCCCGAAGAGGCTATAAGCCATATCGAGCAAGTAGAATATGAAGATTTGCTGGAGTTGGCCAGGCTTATCTACAATCCCCAAACGTGGAGTTGGGTAGGACTTGGGCCAAGGCATCTGATTAAGGAGGAGAGACGTGTCAGAAGATATGTTGAGGGAGATCTTCCGCTTACAGAAACAGTTTGATGACGCCATAGCTGAACACAGGGATCTTAATTACAGTACCGAGGTCTGGATTCAGAAGGAAGTCTTAGCCATTATGTCTGAGTTGAGTGAAATCTTAAATGAAGTGAACTTCAAATGGTGGAAGGATCCCAAAGAGATTAACCACGAGCAGCTTACCGAAGAGATTGTGGATGTATTGCATTTCTTCGTGAGCATGTGCCTGAAAGCTGGCATAGGCCCCGATGAACTCTATCAGGCTTATATTCGTAAGAACAAGGAAAACTTCTCTCGCCAAGAAGGAGCTACGACAAGAGAAGGATATGCTTGGAAAAAATAGTTGATTGTGATATAATCTAAATACTCCGCGCCCAGGGAGATGTCCAAAGGAGATGTTCTTTTGTGTACATGCGCGGGGTCTTTTTTGCCCTTTTTTGCTTGCTGATCTGTTCTAGTGGTACTCAGGCAGTGGACTACGCCGGCGAACTCACCTGGACGGTAGGAACTAGAGAGGTCAGTTCGGCCTTGACTCTCGATCTAAAGAAGGATTTACCCTGGTGTGACTTGACGTGGGGATTTGACGCAAGTATCGGGTTGTCTCAGCCCATCCGTCCCGAAGGGGCTACACGCTGGGCCCTTGCACTTCCGCTTACCCCACAGGTGCAAGTGATTGTGAATCACAACCAAGACCACTTCACCTCAGCGGATAGCTTTCGGATGATTAACAAGAACAACTACGGGGAGGAAAGCTATTTTGCCTCCCTGCAGACCCAGCAACTACGCATGGGTTACGTAAGAAAGATACCTTTCAGGAATAAAGACGTTGTGGATGCCCTCTTTGCGGAGAGTGTCCTAGAGGTTGGTAGTCTGTCTTTAATAGGTATGCAGATGCGATTTGCAGGTGCCTTAGAAAGTGGAAGCGCGGGGATTTTGCAGGCTGAAGGAAGCTTTGGTACCTTTGATGTGGTGGGAGCCAGGGGATGGCAGATCGACTCCAAGGGTGAGGAAAGTCAAGGGTCGGTTTTCGAGCTCAAACAAAATGGT
>DHNI01000024.1:13420-13759 GCA_002409455.1 Firmicutes bacterium UBA5420
TCGAGCTCAAACAAAATGGTTCGGATCTATCAGCTACCCTTGTTATTCAGAAAATTGATCCTGGTTTTCTCAGCCTTTTGGCCAAGACCAATAGGTACACCCCCAATCGCCAAGGATGGCAGCTACACCTATCTAGCGATCATGATGGTTTTGGACTTGGATTGAATGTGCGGCGCCACAGAAATCTAGACGAAACCCGGGATTACAACCAACTCTCCTGGAAATTCGATTTTAAAGATAAGTGCACTGGTGTAGAGTGGCGTATTCAACCAACGCCGGCCTTTGTCATCTCCTATGATCAGGGAGACACTCTCTTTCAGCTTGATCCGTTAAATAGTA
>DHNI01000024.1:14000-23405 GCA_002409455.1 Firmicutes bacterium UBA5420
TTTTTGAGTGGCGCTTCATTGTAAAATATGATTTTCTGCTTCAACGATCGCATTATTCCATTCTCGCCCAAAGCCAA
Organism: Firmicutes bacterium UBA5420; assembly: GCA_002409455.1. Taxonomy (GTDB): domain Bacteria; phylum Bacillota; class Limnochordia; order Darwinibacteriales; family Darwinibacteriaceae; genus UBA5420. Next base: position 14,078 of record DHNI01000024.1, read on the forward strand.
AGTGGTGGTAAAGGCAACTCTTTTCGGCTGGAGGTCGGCCAGTATGATCGGGGCAATATGACCTCGGGTTTTAACAATCCTAGAAGCTTTTGCATATCATGGGGATGGAAGTTCTAGGGGCTCCTATTGCCACATATGTTGAGCCGAGGCGGCGAGGTGGGATAGTATGCGTTATTCAGAGTTGTCGGGCAAAGAGATGATTTGCATTGACGAAGGGATTCGACTCGGAGTGGTGGATCATACGGATCTAATTATCAATCTGCGTAGCGGTGAAGTAGAGTCCATCGTAATTCCCTATGGTCATCGCTGGTTTAAGCCCAAGCTCATTGTCATTCCTTGGCGGGGTATCAAAAAGATAGGGCGAGACCTGATCATCGTTGATTTGACCACGGCTCAAGACTACGCTGATGTCATGAAGAAGATCGAGGAGAAGCCGAGGCGGTGGCCAGTTTTCTAGGTTTAAAGAAGTGAATAAGCCCCCTTTTATTGGGTAAGCTAGTCTCAAGAAATAAAAGGGGGAATTCTTTTGTCAACTGTCATTGGTGTTTTTCGTGACATTCATACTGCGGAAGATGCAGTGAAGGCTCTGCGAAATAAAGGGTTTAGGGATAACGAAATCTCTATCTTAGCTAAAGATAGTCAGGGTCAGGGCCAAGGCATGTCTCGAGATATGGAGACTGGTTCGGACTTCGGTGGCACCGATTCCATTGCAGATGGAACTACATGGGGCGGGGCGCTAGGTGGAGTGGCAGGGCTTTTAGCTGGCGTTGGCGCATTGGCCATACCCGGAATAGGTCCAATTGTGGCCGCAGGCCCACTGGCTGGAGTGTTATCTGGAGCCGTTACAGGGGGCGTAGCAGGAGGTTTAATTGACCTCGGTATCCCTGAGGAGAGAGGACGCCAGTACGAGCAAGATCTGAAACAAGGTGGCATACTTGCGGTAATTGAGACGAGCGAGGATAAGGTAAATGACGCCAGCTCTATTCTCAGGCAAAATGGGGCTAAGGATGTAGAATCCCATGGCGGAGGAGAGAGCACCAACTAGATTCATCTAAAGAGGCTGCCAGGGAGGCGGCCTTTTTTCTTGTCTAGACCTTGGCAGGAATGTTTGACGTAGATATAGAATGGACTGGAATGGCTAAGGAGGGAAAGACATGCGAGTTGTGGTAAATGGCGCGGCTGGAAAGATGGGAAGTGAAGTGTGCAAAGCAGTGCACAGCTCCTCTGATCTACATTTGGTGGGGGGCGTAGACCCTTCGGGCCGAGGGATCTTGACAGGTATAAGAACATTCATTAATCTTGAGGAAGCCCTAGAGGCCACCTCGCCTGATGTGGTGGTTGATTTTACCACTCCCGAAGTTGTGAGCCGAAGTATGGAAACATGTCTCGCTCACAATATGCCCATGGTCATCGGTACGACAGGTCTTAGTGCTGCTGCATTGAAGGAGTGGCAGGTCAGGGCTTTGCAAGAAAATTGGAAGGCCATTATTGCGCCCAATTTTGCCATAGGTGCCGTCCTTATGATGAAATACGCTCGGGAGGCAGTGGCGTTTTTTGAACAGGCTGAAATCATCGAATATCATCATGCACAAAAACTCGATGCCCCCTCAGGAACCGCCTTGCGAACCCGAAGACTTATGCAGGAGGCGCATGACAAGGAGATTCCCATTCATAGCGTGCGCTTGCCGGGCTTGGTGGCGCATCAGGAGGTAATTTTAGGGTTACCAGGGCAGACGTTGACGATTCGTCATGATTCTAACAATCGCGAGAGCTTTATGCCAGGGGTTTTATTGGCAATCCGGCAACTACCCAACATTAAAGGAGTCGTTATAGGACTAGAACATATTCTTTTCACCGACATATAGTACTAGTGAGTTACGGTGAGGAGGGTTTTTCATGGCTAGTCAACTTGCAGGTGTACCCATAACCATGCTGGGTTGTGATGAACGCGAAGTTGGTCTGGCTGAAGCGTTGGTTGCCTTGGGGGCGGATTTGCGTCTTGTGGGCTTTCCCAGGGATGGATTGCTGAAAAGAGCTTTGCATTTTGAAGAGTCTGCAGAAGCTGTCCGCGCGACGCAGGCGGTCATCGCCCCCATGAGTAACACTGATGCTGAGGGATGGATCACAGCTAATATCGGAACGAAGGGAAAGCCAATTCACTTGGCTGAAGCAATTCCTTTGATCCCATCTCAGTCACCCCTGCTAATAGGTGTTGCCAAACCTTTGATTCGGGGGTTAGCCACCCAATACGGGCTAGTTCTAGTTGAAATGGCTGAGATTGATGAAATTGCAGTATTAAACTCCATACCTACCGCGGAAGGTGCTATCCAGGTGGCTATGGAAAGCACCGCTATTACGATTCATAAATCTCGTTGCCTCGTTCTTGGCTTGGGGCGCTGTGGAACCACGTTGGCGCAATTTCTGGTCGGCCTTGGTGCCGATGTTACGGTGAGTTCCCGTTCTGCCATGGATCTGGCGCGAGCTGTAGCCCTGAACTGCGATGCATTGCCACTGGCTGCCTTATCATCGAGGGCAGATTTCCAAATTATCTTCAACACAATTCCGGCTATGGTTTTGCCACGTTCCTATTTACGGCTTCTTGAATCTACGGCGTTGATTGTGGATATTGCCTCCGGTCCTGGAGGTACAGATTTTGCCGCCGCAAAAGAACTCGGAATTCAAGCCATCCACGCTTTATCATTGCCTGGGAGAGTAGCGCCGAAAACTGCTGCGGAAATTTTAATCAAGACGATTCCTCACCTGCTTGAAAAATTGCTAGGAGAGGAGCGTCATGATGACTATAAAAGGTAAAAATATCGGATTTGCCCTGACGGGTAGTCATTGTACGTACGAAGATATCTGGCCGCAGGTGAAAAAACTGGGGGATGTGGGAGCTGAGGTCCATCCCATAGCCTCGCAGACAGTGGCCGAAACTACCACCCGTTTTGGGGTTGGTGCGGAAATTATCGCACATTTTGCTGCGCTAACTGGCAGGCCAGTTATTACTACCATCGTCGAGGCAGAACCCTTGGGACCTTCCAAAATACTTGATTGTCTGGTGGTTGCGCCTTGCACAGGTAATACTTTGGGAAAGCTGGCGAATGCGATCACGGATACAGCAGTACTCATGGCTGCCAAAACTCAATTGAGAAACGGGAAACCTTTGATCTTAGCTATCTCTACCAATGACGCCCTAGGGCTTAACGCAAAGAATATTGGGACGCTTTTGAGCGTTCAACACGTTTATTTTGTCCCCTTCGGTCAAGATAATCCTGAGGCCAAACCAAGGTCGCTTGTGGCCGATATGGATCTGATTATTCCAACAATAGAATACGCATTACAAGGTAGGCAATTGCAGCCTATTCTAATAGAAAGACAGCTTAGAGCAGTCCGATAAGTAAGGAGAGATTTCAATGAACGGTCTACATGTAGCAATATTAGGTGCAACAGGGATGGTTGGCCAGGAACTTCTTGATCTTCTGGTGGAACGGGAGTTCCCCATGAAGAACCTTACACTTTTGTCTTCGGCTCGATCAGCTGGAAGCAGAGTTTTGGTTGGGGGAAAGGAATATGCCGTCAAGCAGGCTACCCCTGAGGCTTTTCAAGGTGTAGATGTTGCTTTCTTTGCGGCAGGGGGTCAGGTGAGCCAAGATTGGGTCACCCCTGCCGTGGAGGCGGGCGCCCTTGTCATTGACAACACGAGTGCTTTTCGCTTGCGCGACGATGTTCCCTTGGTCATCCCCGAGGTGAATCCTGAGGAGATCCTTAATCATAAGGGCATTATCTCGAATCCTAACTGTTCTACCATCATCATGGCCATCGTGCTCAAACCCATTCTAGATCAGGCCGGTATCAAACGCGTTGTTGTTTCTACGTACCAGGCGGTCTCTGGTGCTGGCGGACGGGGTATGGATGAATTACGTCGCCAGACCGAGGACTATGTGGCTGGGCGAGAACTTGAGGCGTCCATTCTTCCCGTTGCTAGTGCTCCCAAACATTACCCTATTGCCTTTAACGTTATTCCCCAAATTGATGTCTTTGATGAAGATGGATACACGAAAGAAGAGTGGAAGATGATTCGGGAAGCCCAGAAGTTGTTCAAGGATCCTGATCTGAAGGTTTCACCCACAGCAATTCGAATTCCAGTCATGCGTTCCCATAGCGAGAGTATAAATATAGAAACAGTTTCTCCTCTCTCACCTGAAGCGTGTCGTGAGCTTTTGCGCAAGGCGCCTGGAATCGAGGTCATTGATGAACCTGGGACGCAGGAATACCCAATGCCTCTTTATTCATCGGGACAGGATCAGATTTTTGTGGGACGCATTAGACGGGATCGCACCGTGGAAAACGGCCTTAATCTTTGGGTCGCTGGTGACCAGATCCGAAAGGGCGCGGCTTTGAACGCTGTGCAGATTGCGGAGTATGCGAACGAAATGGGTGCCTTTACGAAGAGGTGAGGTGTGGGGGAATGAGAATTGTTGTGCAGAAATTTGGAGGTAGTTCACTAGCTACCTCTGCGATGCGCAGTGAGGCTCTGCAAAGGGTTGTGGAGACGGCAGAAGCAGGTTTCTCCCCTGTTGTGGTCGTATCGGCCATGGGTCGCGCAGGTGACCCTTATGCCACCGATACGCTCTTAGATCTAATTTATGAGACCAATCCCGGGGCAAGAGGTGCTAATGTAGACTTACTTCTATCCTGCGGAGAGATTATTTCGGCGAGCATGTTTGCAGAGGGCCTAGAGCAGCTAGGTTTGCCTGCGGTGGCCCTTACAGGCTGGCAGTGCGGAATAACCACAGATGATGTGCACCTAGGAGCACGAGTTACAGGTGTGCAAAGTGATAAATTATGGGAACTTCTGGGCGCAGGAAAAACGCCTGTAGTGGCAGGTTTTCAAGGGGTAACAGAGGCAGGTAAGGTGACAACCCTGGGGCGGGGAGGAAGTGACACCACTGCTGCAGTGCTGGGGGTCGTGCTTAAGGCAGAACGGGTTGAGATCTTTACCGACGTGGATGGAATAAAAACTGCTGATCCAAGATTGATTCCGGATGCCCCTACGTTGAAGGTTATGTCCTACCGCGAGGTGGTAGAAATGGGGCATATGGGGGCCAGGGTACTGCATCCTAGAGCCGCGGAGATTACGATGGAAGAAGGCATTCCTTTGCAGATTCGCTCCGTAGTACACTCTAAAGGTGGAACTACAGTAGGCCGTGGAGTAAGGGCAAAAACGGCTTTCGGTGGAGAACAAATTACCGATCGGGTTGTGACGGGCATTGCCCATCTTGGCAAGCGGGCGCAGGTGCGAATCGAGGGTGCCAGTGACTTCCATAGTTCGGGCCTGGGGGCGAAGGTGTTTCAAATATTAGCTGAAGCTGGGGTTAGTGTTGATCTGATTTATTTGTCTCCCGATCTCATTGCTTTTGTTATTGATCAAGCCAAGGCGAGTACAGCACACAATGTTTTGACCCCGCTGGGATTAAATGTTAAGATTAAGGCAGGCTTTGCCAAGGTATCTGTGGTTGGGGCGGGTATGCATGGAGTTCCGGGGGTTATGGCGCGCGTAGTGAATTGTCTGGAAGGCGAAGGGATCTCCATCTACCAAACTACCGACTCCCACGCAAATATTTCTTGTTTGGTATTAGAAGAACATGTACCAAGGGCTGTACAGGCATTGTACAGGGAATTTCAACTTGATCGTATTTAGAGGAGGTTCAGCTCATGAAGTCAGGTCAACTTTTTACAGCAATGATCACACCTATGAACAAAGATCGTTCGGTGAACTATAGAGCAGCAGTAGACTTAGCCAAGCGTCTAGGCGAAAATGGCTCGGACGGGGTGGTACTCAGTGGAACCACAGGTGAGAGTCCTACATTGAGTTTTGAAGAAAAGGTGAAGTTGTTCTCCGAAGTGACAGATGCCTTAGGTGGTCAGGTGGAAATCATTGCCGGAACGGGGTCAAATAGCACCGAGGATACCATTGCGCTTACCAAGGCCGCCGAGAACGCGGGAGTTGACGGGATCATGCTCGTTACACCCTACTATAATAAGCCTTCTCAACAGGGACTATTCGAGCACTTCAAGGCCGTGGCCCTTCAAACGTCTCTGCCGATTATGATCTATAATGTGCCAGGACGTACTAATTCCAATATTCTCCCGGAGACCGTAGCGCAGCTTGCCAAGATTGACAACATTGTGGCCATCAAAGAGGCCAGTGGCAACTTGGAACAAGTGAGTGTTTTGAAGACACTGGTGCCAGACGAATTTCTTATCTATTCCGGTGATGATGCGCTTACACTCCCCATATTGTCCGTTGGAGGGGCAGGGGTGGTAAGCGTGGTGAGTCACCTTGTAGGTCGAGAGATAAAAGCTATGATCTCAGCTTTTGGTGCTGGCAAGACGGAAGAGGCTATGGAGATTCATTTGCAGCTTATGCCACTATTTAAGGCGATGTTTTTGACGACCAATCCCGTACCGGTAAAACGGGCGTTAGAGTTTATGGGTTTTGAGACGGGGCCTTTGCGCCTACCGTTAGTGGATCTCACAGAACAAGAGGCTCAGACCATTAAAGAGATTCTTTCCAAAATGGGCCTGGGCTCGTAAGAGAAGGCTATTACATACCCCCTACTTGGTGATTGCCACCAGTGGGGGGTATTGAAATTTCTGCCCGGTTTGATTATTTCTCTGACACTGTGTATAATATAAGAATGCATGACTTGTTCGGTTTAGTGAAATGCGACCACCCACAGGCGGAAGCGGTGGTCAACCTCTATGCTTAATCAAAGAAGTCATAGTAAATTGGAGGTGTTTTACACTGCATGATTGATAAAAACAAAATACGCATACTGCCCTTAGGCGGCCTTGGCGAGATCGGCAAGAACATGACTGTGGTAGAGATCGGAGGAGATCTTGCCATCGTAGATGCCGGTGTAATGTTCCCGGAAGACGATATGCCAGGTGTTGACTTGGTGATTCCAGATATTACCTATCTTGTGGAGAACGCTAGTCGCATTAAGGGTATCTTCTTGACGCATGGGCACGAGGATCACATTGGTGGCGTACCGTATGTCTTGCGCCAGCTTAATGTGCCTGTGTACGGTACCAAGCTGACTTTAGCTCTCTTGCGGGTCAAGCTCATCGAACACGGTCTAGAACGAAGTACAGACCTGAGGGAGATCAAGGCCGGAGATAGAATTCATATTGGGAATATTGATGTAGAATTTATCCATGTTAACCATAGTATTGCCGATGTTGTTGCTTTGGCGTTCCACACTAAGTTGGGGGCTATCGTCTATTGTAGCGACTTCAAATTTGATCAGACTCCGTATGATGGAAAAGTGGCTGATTTGTATGCCTTTGCTAATCTTGGCAAGCAAGGGGTCTTGTGCCTTCTGTCTGATTCGACGAACGCGGAACGGCCAGGGTACACTGCTTCCGAAAAAAGGGTAGGGGAGACGTTCCGGCATATTTTCAGTAATGCCGAAGGGCGAATTCTAGTTGCTACCTTTGCCTCGAACGTCCACCGCATTCAGCAGATTTTTGATGCTGCTGCACGCGAGGGTCGCCGTGTTAGCGTTACGGGGCGTAGCATGATTAAAGTTGTTGAGGTTGCAACTGAGCTCGGTTACTTGGATATCCCAGAGGGTATCTTGGTCGATTTGGATAGATTGGATAAGCTGCCCAAAGAAAAGTCGGTGATTATAACGACGGGAAGTCAGGGCGAACCCATGGCTGCCCTAAGCCGTATGGCTATGGCAGAGCATAACCGTATTTCCATTTCTCCTGGTGATACCGTGATTATTTCTGCCTCACCGATCCCGGGGAATGAAAAGGCAGTGGGTCGCATCATCAACCAGCTGTTCAAAGAAGGGGCCAATGTTGTCTATGAGCCACATTTAGGGATCCATACATCAGGACACGCTCAGCAGGAAGAACTTAAGCTGCTCTTGAATCTTTGCAAGCCACGCTATTTTATCCCCATTCACGGTGAGCACCGTATGCTTCTGAAACACGCCGAATTGGCTGAAGCCACTGGGGTTTCGAAGGAGAATATCATCATTGGCGAAATAGGTCTACCGGTGGAATTCGGTGCCGAAGGAGTACACATCAAAGAGCGAGTTGTCTCTGGCCAAGTGTTCGTTGATGGTTTGGGCGTTGGAGATGTGGGCAACATTGTTCTGCGAGATCGGCGTCAACTCTCAACGGACGGAATCTTGATTGTCGTTGTCACCATGAGTAGGAAAACTGGTAAGGTTGTGGCTGGGCCAGATGTCGTCTCTAGGGGATTTGTGTATGTGCGCGAATCAGAGGCCCTAATGGACGAAGCCCGTGAAAAGGCGAAGGACGCCTTGGACAATTGCATTGCTCAAAGTAATACAGACTGGGGTGCCCTGAAAAGCGCAGTTCGTGATAGCTTGAATCGCTATCTATGGGAAAAGACCAAGCGCCGACCCATGATTCTGCCGATTATTATGGAAATCTAAGTCGATGGGGTTTAAGGTCCCTCTTTTCTTACCATACTAGTTGGTAGGGAAGGAGGGAGCTTTATGTTTGAACATTATGAACCGGCAGAGCCTGATGAGCCCACACCACCAGAGGAGGCCTCACTAGAGACCATCAAAGAACTCGGGCAGATTACTCCGCCACAGGCTCCAGAATTGGAGGCCCAACCGTTTCATTGCCTAAGTATCATTGGGCAGATTGAAGGCCATATGGTTTTGCCACCACGAAACAAAACAACGAAGTACGAGCATGTTATTCCGCAGTTGGTGGCTATTGAACAGAATCCCAAGATCAAAGGTTTGCTCGTTGTTTTAAACACTGTGGGGGGTGATATAGAGGCTGGTTTGGCCATTGCAGAAATGCTAAAAACCATGGAAACTCCCACAGTTTCATTGGTTCTAGGCGGAGGTCACTCCATTGGTGCACCTATTGCAGTGGCAGCAGACTACTCCCTCATTTCTGAAACTGCCACTATGACCATTCATCCCATTCGCTTAAGTGGCTTGGTCATCGGTGTGCCACAGACTTATGAATACTTAGACAAGATGCAAGATCGAGTGATCCGGTTTATTGTGCAGCATTCTCGAATAGAAAAAGAAGTGCTTAGGGATATGATGTTTCGGACTGGCGAACTGGTGCGTGACGTGGGAACAGTCCTCGTAGGGGAAGAGGCTGTGCGGGTGGGACTCATTAAAGAGGTTGGTGGACTCGGCACCGCTCTAGCCCGTTTATCGCAGATGGTTCGGCCAGACAGAAACGGAGGTATCCAGTGATGGTACTTTACACCGTACTCCCCATGGAAGACGTTCTGGATGGAATTGACGAAGCGCCA
>DHNI01000024.1:23543-24889 GCA_002409455.1 Firmicutes bacterium UBA5420
ACGAAGCGCCAACTCCTACGATGATGCTTAATTTGAAAGGTTTGACCTTGGAAGTGGAACAACTTGAGGGATTCCAAGCACGGGTCATTCGCTTACATAGCACCGATCCACAGCACTATTTATCACCGCATTGTCAGCCTGGGGCGGTAATTCGCTTAGACGAAGTCTAAAGGGAAAAGGATTCTCATAGGGTCACGTATGAGAATCTTTTTGTTTGCTCTGAACTTCATCCTAGGAATCAGCATTTTCTTGTTGGGTCTAAGGCTGCTCGGAAATGCACTGAGCAGTATTTTGGGCTTTCGGTTGCGCGCCTTCTTAACCCAATTCACCTCCACGAAGCAAAGGAGTCTCTTCACTGGCCTTGCCATAACTAGCTTAATTCAAAGTAGTAGTGTTGTGAATTCAACGATGGTGGTATTGGTGGATAGCGGTGTTCTTAGTATAGGGCAGGCCCTTGGAGTGATGCTTGGAGCAAATATTGGTACAACTGTCACAGGGCAGATTCTAGCTTTACCTGTGGAAAAGGTTGCCATTCCACTCCTTCTTGGAGGTATGCTCCTAATTTATGTAGCAAAACGTAGGTCTCTAGGCACCGCTGCGTTTAGTATGGGAGCCGTCTTCTTTGGCTTGACCTATACCACCAAGGTACTGACGCCGTTCTTGCAGATTCCTATAGTCCAAAGAACCCTAGTTGAATTGACCAAAACTCCTTTGCAGGCTTGTGTCGTGGGTGTTATCCTCACGGGTATAGTTCAATCTAGCGGAGCAGTAACGGGACTGGTGATACGTTTGGCTGGGCACAACCTACTCACCCCCTCTGCGGCCATTGGCATAGCGCTAGGAAGTAATGTGGGGACAGTTATTACAACGCTCCTGGCAAGCTTAGGAAGGAGCAAAGCTAGCAAAGCTACTGCTTATGGTGATTTTCTCTTTAATCTTGGGGGCGTCTTATTGATCTTGCCTGTTTATCCCTTATTCGTGCGTTTGATTCAACTTTTTTCCCAAAATCCTGCCCGCCAAGTAGCCCACGCCCATACGTTTTTCAATGCGATAACTGCTCTGGTCGCGTTGCCTCTTTTGGATTATCTGGCCAGTCTAGCTTGGGTGTGGGCAGGAATCCGACCGCGAAACAAGAATAAGTAAGAATACTCGGAAGGAGTGGGGACGTGACCACGATTCAAGCTATTGTACTTGGCATCATTCAAGGTCTTACAGAGTTCTTGCCCGTGAGCTCTTCAGGGCACCTCGTTTTGTTTTCGCAACTCTTTAGTGTTCAAGAATCATCTCTAGTCTTTGAGGTGATCGTTCATGTAGGGACCTTGCTTGCAGTGTTGGTTGCTTTTCGA
>DHNI01000024.1:25092-36745 GCA_002409455.1 Firmicutes bacterium UBA5420
CTAGTGAAAAGCGATCCCGGATGCCGTCTACTATTGGCTATTGTAATGGGTACCCTTCCGACAGTGGTTGTGGCATTTGTTTTGAAGGAACAAATTGAACAGTTGTTCAGCAGCAGTCTTTTTGTTGGATTTATGCTGATCGTAACAGGCACGATTTTGTATGTGACGGATCGTCATGAAGTGAAGAACAAGGAACTAGGGAAAGTTACATCCAAGGACGCTTTAGTGATTGGTTGTGGTCAAGCACTGGCTATACTTCCGGGGCTTTCTCGCTCTGGAACCACCATTGCCATGGGTTTATTCCGCGGCCTTGACCGAGAAAGTGCGGCGCGATTTTCGTTTTTGCTGGCTATACCGGCGATTTTGGGGGCTTTAGTTTTTTCCCTTGATGATCTTTTGGCAGGAACAGCCATGATTGGCACTGGGGCACTGGGCGCTGGTTTCATTGCGGCAGCGCTCACAGGCTATGTGGCCATTCACTTTTTGTTGGATTTAGTAAAAAAAGGGAAATTAGTATGGTTTTCCTATTATACCTGGATAGCTGGGGTTTTGGTTATAATCCTACATCTAGTCTAACTAGCAGGAAAAAGAATGATAAGGTGGAAATAATGAGTATCAAAGAGAATTTGAAAAGTGTACAAGCCCGCATTTGGCAAGCGGCTAAGCTCAGTGGGCGTTTGGAGTCAGAGGTTCAGTTGTTGGGAGTCACAAAGTATGCATCAGATGAGGAAGTTCAGGAGCTCATCAATGCCGGTTTGAACACGTTAGGTGAGAGCAGGGTTCAACATGCCCAACCTCGCCTAGAGCGTTTCCCTGAAGCGCAATGGCATTTCATAGGGAGGCTCCAGACCAATAAGGTGCGGTTCTGTGAACAATTTGCACTGATCCATTCCCTTGATCGCTGGAGCTTAGCGCGAGAAATAAATGCAAGAGCCCTACAATGGGGGAAGATCCAAGATGTACTGATTCAGGTGAATGTTTCAGGTGAAGACAGCAAGACTGGATTATCGCGGCAAGGGACTGCCGATTTTGCCAAACGGGTGCTTCAGGATTGCCCTAATGTGCGTGTTCGAGGTTTGATGACAATGGCACCTCTGATTGATCCAGAGGCCACAAGACCGTTTTTCCGAGAAACTAGGCGTCTGTATGATCAAGTACAGCATGAGTTAGGTGTGACATGGGACATCTTATCTATGGGTATGACGAATGATTTTGAAGTAGCGATCGAAGAGGGAGCCACGTTAGTGAGGATTGGCTCGGCTCTGCTCGCGAAGGAGGATTCAGCATGAGCGATTTTGTCCATAAGTTGAAGGTGTTATTGGGTGTCACCGAAGACTACGAAGATGACGACAATATGGGGAAGATCCAAGGGCCGCCAGAAGATGATGTGGTGCCCTTGAGACGTGAGCGTGGCAAGAAACAGACAGAGGCATCCTCCAGAAGCAAGCCTGCTCTTGTTGGCCTAGCTGGAGGTCATGTCAACCAGAATAAGATGTACATCATGGAGCCTCGCAACTATGAAGATGTAAAGGAATATGTGGCTCACTTAAGGAGTCGAAAATCTTTGATCTTGCGACTTCATTTAGTGGACAAACGTGAGGCCCAGAGAATTGTGGACTTTATGAGTGGCACTACATATGCCCTTGAGGGCAATATGCGGAAATTAGGGGACACCATCTTCTGTTTCACCCCGGCATCGGTTTCGATCGAGGGTGACTTGGAGTCCGATTTTTTTGAGATGATCAAAAACGAAGGTGAGTGATGAGTACATGCGAATTATTGCCGTAGCGGATCTCCTCTTTGAGCTTTATACATGGATACTTATTGCCAGGTTCTTGCTATCCTGGCTTCCTAATGTGGATTACTCGCATCCGGTCATTCGGTTTATCCATAAGGCCACCGACATTGTAGTACGGCCTTTTAGGGGAATCATTCCTCCCTTGGGTAATATTGATCTGTCTCCCCTGATTATGTTTTTGGTCTTACGTATGGCTTATTCTCTATTTCGACGGCTGTTAATCTTAGTGATGCTATAGTAATCACGGTAGGAAGGATTGACGCATGTGAATAAGGAGCAACTGCTAGGGCATTTGCGAGGCGACGATGAACAGGTGTTGGGGCGGCATATCCTTGATCTAGCTCGCCAGGCCTGGGAAACAAATCGTCCACAAACGACCGACTTTTACGATCCATATGAACGCAGGGTGGCCCAAAGTGTCTTGGGGAGCATTCCAGAAGTAGGGTTTTTGACCCAAGGCGGTTATAAAAAGGCTGAACGAGCTCGTCTGATCATTTACCCCAGCTTTTATCTGATGGAGACGATACCCTCTTCCCTTCGCGTCCTTCAAGCTGAAGCTAACTTCTCCTTCCATGAGGTTACCCATGGCGACTATCTTGGTTCTGTTCTCGGTACTGGCCTTAAACGCGGCAAAGTTGGTGATATCATCGTTTTTGAGGGAGGATGTCAGGCCATTGTCGCCTCTGAGGTGGCGGACTATTTGCTGAGCAATTGGACGCAAGTAGGTAGAACCTCTATTATTCTGAAAGAAATTGATGAAGAACAGCTTTCTGTGGAGCCAGAACGCATTAAAGAGATCAAGGGCACGGTGGCGTCATTGCGCTTAGATGCAGTGGCTGCTGAAGGGTATGGGACGTCGCGTTCTAAGATGGTACGAGAGATAAAAGGTGAGCGGGTAAAATTGAACTGGAAACCAGTCTCTAATCCAGCCCTTGCTATTTCACAAGGAGATGTTCTTTCTATTCGAGGGCGGGGACGAGTGGTAGTCTCTGAGGTTGGCGGCACAACTCGTAAGGGACGCACTAGTATAGTGTTACATCGGTATTTTTAAGGAGGTGACAAGAGGCATGCTCAAACCTATGGATATTCATAATATGGAGTTTAAGCGGACCTTTAAGGGCTATGATCCTGAAGAGGTGGATAATTTTCTCGCGAGTATTGTGGTCAAGTACGAAACGGTATACCAAGAGAATCGTAAGCTGCACGAGGAGATCAAGACGTTGCGGGAGAAACTTGAAGGTCATGGTAATCAAGAGCAGGATATTTTAGATCTAATTTCGTTGACCAAGCAGACTGTTCAGGAGGCCAAGACTGTTGCAAGACAAGAGGCCGATAATGTGGTCAACGTGGCGCAATCCGAGGCGGAACGGATTATGGTTGAGGCCCGTCTGAAGGCCCAGCATTTACTAGCTGATGCTGAAGAGCGTCTACAAAGGACAGAACGGACAGAGCGCCAACTTAGGGAGAAGATCCGTTTGACCATGGAGACCATCTGGAATTTCCTCAGCGACGATGCTGACAAGCAAGAGGCAACGCGACCTTATCGTGAGGTTGCTTCTACAAGCATTAACGAAGGGCCCCCACCTGAGAAGTAGGCAGCAGGGGTAGCAGTTGACGAACGCATCTTTCTTGGGTATAATGGCGATAATATCGAAAAACGATGAACGGGACAGTACGATTTGGGATTGGCTCCAGAGAGTCCGGAAAGGTGAAAGCGGACGCCAAGACCAGCGCAGGAAAATCACCCGGGAGTTGCCTGCTGAAGGGCGCAATACAAGTTGCGACAGTACAGTAAGCTGAGACGGTGGCACCGTTATCGCTACAAAGTGAAGGCAGTTTTGTTGTGCCTTAACTAGGGTGGTACCGCGGCTTTCTCGTCCCTTTTTGGGGCGAGTTTTTTGTTTTATTGGTTATGGTGATCAAGGGAGGAGTCGAAATGGAGAAGGGATCAGTCTATCAACAGACATTGCAGTTACCGGTGACGGACTTTCCCATGCGGGGCAATTTGCCTGCTCGGGAGCCTGCTATGTTGGAAAAGTGGCAAAAAGAGGACTATTATGGTGAGCTGCAGAAGCTGAGTGAGGCCCAGGGCAGACCGATGTATATTTTGCATGATGGTCCACCGTATGCCAATGGTAATATTCATATTGGAACAGCCCTCAACAAAATCTTGAAGGACATTGTAATGCGTTCTCGTAACTTAGCTGGTTACCATGTGCCCTACGTACCAGGTTGGGATACGCATGGACTTCCCATTGAGTTACATGTGGTACGCTCTTTGGGTTCCAAAAGGGAAGGTATGTCTGCAGCGGAATTTCGAGATCACTGTACGACCTATGCCATGGGACAGGTCGATAACCAGCGCAAACAGTTTCAGCGTCTCGGTGTGTGGGGCGATTGGGATAATCCCTACTTGACCCTAAACCCTGCTTATGAGGCAACGCAGATTCGTGTGTTTGGGGAAATGGTGGAAAAAGGCTATGTCTATAAGGCGCTGAAGCCTGTATATTGGTGCTCTGATTGTCAAACAGCTTTAGCCGAAGCCGAGATTGAATACGGCGATCATCGCTCTCCGAGCATTTTTGTGAGCTTTCCTGTAAAGGATGGTCAAGGTGTTCTTGCAGAAGAAGATACCTATTTTGTGATCTGGACTACTACCCCGTGGACGATTCCTGCCAACTTGGCCATTGCACTGCATCCGCAATACGAGTATGTCTTGGTTCAAACAGAGCGGGGTAAGTTGGTGCTCGCCAAAGAATTGGCTCAGGGCGTTTTAGATGAACTTGGCTTGACTTCCGGAGGCATTCTTGCTGAGTTTAAAGGCTCTCAGTTAGAGGGCATCATCTGTACACATCCTCTCATGAATCGTGATTCGCTAGTCATTCTCGGCGATCACGTCACGCTAGAGGCTGGAACTGGATGTGTTCACACCGCTCCGGGCCATGGTCATGAAGACTATGTAGTCGGCTTGCAATATGGTTTACCGATTTTATCTCCTGTGGATGGTCAGGGAAAGTTCACTGATGAGGCGGGATCGTATCAAGGCTTGACCTTGGATGAGGGCAACAAGGCGGTAGTGAAGGATCTTGAAGACGCGGGAGTGCTACTAAAGCTAGACTTTGTGGAGCATTCGTACCCCCATTGCTGGCGCTGTAAAGATCCGGTGATGTATCGTTCTACAGAGCAGTGGTTTGTCTCTGTTGATGCGTTTAGAGCTGGGATGCTAAAAGCTATTGACGAGGTAGAGTGGATTCCAAGTTGGGGTATCGACCGTATTCGCGGTATGGTTGTTGATAGGGCCGATTGGTGCATTTCCAGACAGAGAATCTGGGGTGTGCCTATTCCAGTCTTTTACTGTAGCTGTGGCGAATCGATTGTCTCTCCTGAGCTAATTGAGCATATAGCTGAGGTGTTTGAAAAGGAAGGTTCCAATGCTTGGTTCAAAAAGTCCGCTACGGAGCTTTTACCACAAGGCTACACTTGCCCTGCATGTGGTGGTGCGGATTTTAGGAAAGAAACGGATACGATGGATGTATGGTTTGATTCGGGGGTGTCCCATAGGGCAGTTCTGACCACTCGTGATGAATTGTCATGGCCCTCTGATCTGTATTTAGAAGGTAGTGACCAGCACCGTGGCTGGTTTCAGTCTTCGTTATCAACATCAGTGGCAACCACCGGCCAGCCACCATATAAGGCTGTGCTCACCCATGGCATGGTAGTGGATGGGGAGGGCAAGAAAATGTCCAAATCTATAGGCAATGTCGTGGGCCCGGAGGAAGTGTGGAATCAATACGGAGCGGATGTACTGCGCCTTTGGGTGGCTTCTGCTGAGTTTCGCGGTGATGTGCGCATCTCCGGAGATATTCTCAAACAGCTTTCGGACGCCTACAGGCGGATCCGTAATACCGCGCGCTTTATGCTTGGTAATCTTCATGATTTTGATCCTGCTTTGCACAGCGTGCCCTACGAAAACATGGAGGAAATCGATCGTTGGGCGTTGATGCAGCTCACTAAGCTGAGTGAGAGGATGCGCGCGGCATACGAAAAGTGTGATTTTCACATTGCCTACCACGCCGCCCACAGGTTTGCTTCTGTCGATTTAGGTGGTTTCTATCTCGATGTTTTAAAGGATCGCCTCTATTGCGATGGAGCCAATAGCCCCCAAAGGCGTTCTGCTCAGACGGCGTTTTTGATTATCATGAAGGAGTTAACGCAGCTTTTGGCTCCTATTTTGGTTTTTACTGCCGAGGAAATTTGGGGACATCTTCCTGAATCGGTGCGCCCCGAAAAGAGTGTACATCACACCACTTGGCATGCGTTGCCTGATGCATATTCGGATCCGGCGCTTGATGAGCGATGGGGAGCGTTTCTGGAAATTCGCCGAGTGGTCTCGAAGGGTTTAGAGCTTGCCAGGGCTGATAAGGTGATCGGGGCAGCAAATGAGGCTCATGTGGTCATTTATGCCAATGAACACCATAGTACAGTTCTACAGTCCTTTGCCGAGGATTTGCGCCTCCTATTTATTGTCTCTGCTGTTGAAGTTCGGCCATTCCAGGAGGGTCAAGCGGCCCTTTATGCTGAAGAAGGCCTCGCCGTCGATGTGTCTCGGGCCAGCGGTGAACGATGTGAACGCTGCTGGAAATATTTCGCTGAGATGAGTGCCAATCCCGAGCATCCCCAGATTTGCCAGCGCTGTTCAGACGCCATTTAGTCTAAGAACGAGTAAACAAAACCCCCTGTTGAATACAAGAGGGGGTTTTGCATACTCTAAGAACAGAAGGGGAGGGTGCACGTGGCAGACCGCATTAACAGCAGTCTATTGCAGAACCTCGTGGTGAAAACGGAGAAATTGACGCATTCACTGGAAAAAGCGAGCATCGCCGAGTATATAGAATTATACCAGAAACCAAGGCGCATGCTATACTTAAGCTTTTTATCCGGTATTGCCCGGGGCTTTGGCTTAGCCATTGGCTTTACCATTGTGGGTGCGCTTTTTCTGTATGTCATGGGGAAAGTTGCATCCCTAAATTTGCCCATCGTGGGTGAGTTCATTGCGGAGATCACTCGCATCGTGCAAAATGAATTGGCCATTCGGCCTTAGGAGGTACCCATGAAGAAGCAGCATTTGCGGAATCTACACAAAAAACTCGAGGCAGAAAAGAAGGAATTACTTGAGGTAGAAGCGAGGCTGGCCGGATCCGGTGGCCTCGGAGTGTCTATGACTGAAGCAATCAGTGAGCTTTCTGCTTATGACAATCATCCCGGTGATGTTGGCAGTGAAATGTATGAGCGCAGCAAAGATTTAGGACTACTTGAAAACACACGCCAGCAGATCGCCGAGATTGAGGAAGCTCAAAGAGCCATTAGTGAAGGGGATTATGGTTATTGTCACAATTGTGGGCAATCCATTCCAGAGAAAAGGCTGCTAGCTTTGCCACGCACACTGCTCTGCGTGCGCTGTAAACGCGAACAAGAGGATCGGGACGTAGATAACCGCCCGGTGGAAGAAGAATTGCTCGCTCCGCCATTTGGCCGCACCTTCACCGATGAAGAGGATAGTGTGATCTTTGATGGCGAAGATGCATGGGAGGCTGTAGCCCGTTATGGAACCTCTAGTTATACAGAGAAACACTGAAGATGGCAGGGATATCCTTCCTAACGCAGAATTATCCAGTAATTGATATGGGAAGGGGCCATGCTATTGAAGTATGTAATTATGGCCGGCTTGGCTTTATTAGCTGATCAGCTCTCCAAGTTCTTAGTGATGGCGAACATGGCTGAAGGACAGAGTATTCCGCTTATCCCTCCTCTTTTGTACATAACCTACGTGCAAAATAGGGGGGCCGCTTTTGGGTTTCTTCAAGGACAAGTTGCCCTGCTTTCGGCCATTGCCGTGATCTGTTTACTCTTTATTGTCACGCAATGGAATAAGATCATGGCAAAAAGTGCCTTCGTTAGGTGGGGTGTCGTGATTGCCCTAGCTGGAGCTATCGGCAATCTCATCGACCGCTTACGGTTTGGAGCCGTCATTGACTTCCTGGATGTTAGGATTTTTGTGGGCAATGTGGCAGATATTGCCATCGTTCTAGGAGTCGCGCTACTTTTCTGGGAGGTTCTCATCCATGACCGTACCAGCAGGTGAGATGCATCAGTTCACCGTAGTGGATGATTTAGGTGAGCGCCTGGATATCTGGCTCGCGGATCGCCTAAAAGAAAGCCGTTCGCAGGTAAAACGGCTCATTGATCGGCGCTTCATCACCGTAAATGGAGATGCAGTTAAGGCTGGCTATTTTGTTCAAAAGGACGACCAGATTGCCGTAATTGTTCCCCATACACAGGCTTTAACCTTAACGCCCCAATCCATTCCTTTGGAAATCATCTATGAAGATCGAGACCTCGTCATCATTAATAAGCCTAAGGGCCTAGTTGTTCATCCTGGGGCGGGGAATCTCGAAGGAACGCTCGTGCATGCACTGCTCGCGCAGGTAGATACGTTGGCTGATGGATCAGGGGAACATCGTCCTGGTATTGTGCATCGACTTGATAAAGATACCAGCGGTTTGATGATGGTAGCGAAGACAAACGACAGTTATGCATATTTGGCTAAGCAGCTCAAAGATCGGTTGGTAGAGCGCCATTACTTAGCATTAGTACAAGGGGTCATGTCTCTCCCTGAAGGATGCATTGATGAGCCCATAGCACGGCATCCTAAGGATCGCAAGAAAATGGCCATCCTTTCCTCTGGCCGTTCCGCACAAACCTTCTTTAGGGTGGAAGAGTATTTTTCGAAGCATTCCCTCGTGAGATGCCGCCTAGTGACAGGGCGCACCCATCAGATTCGTGTGCATTTTGCCAAGATCCATCACCCCCTAGTAGGAGATGGGCTGTATGGGTTCAAGCATCACAACCTGGGTGCCACAAGTCAAGTTCTCCATGCGAATTTTTTGGCTTTTAGGCACCCTAGCGGTGAGGTGATGCAATTTGAATCCCACCCAAATGCTGAGTTTATGAAGATCGTTGAAAAAGCTCGGCAAATGAATTGACAAGTACTCTTTTTTAGGATACTCTTTTGTTAGAAGATGGTCCTTTAAGTTGGCACAGAGAGGCTGGCAAGGAACGGAGATTGATGCTTCTTGCCGCGGTCTGTGCGCAAGAGGCTTTTTTTGTGAAAGGAGGGAAAGAGGATTTTCAAAGAAAAGGCGCAGATTTTGGATAGTGCACAGATCAGGCGGGCGTTGACTAGAATTAGCCACGAAATAGTAGAAAGTAATAGGGGTACAGAAGGCCTAGTGTTGGCGGGAATTCGCACGAGAGGAGTGCCCTTAGCCAAACGTTTAGCTCAGATCATCGAGGAAATTGAGGGCATTCGGGTTCCGGTAGGTATTCTAGACATTTCTCTCTACCGCGACGATCTCTCTTCGGTAGCCGAACAACCAGTGTTAAACCATACATCGGTGCCAGTTGATGTTACGGGGAAGGTCGTAGTTCTCGTGGACGATGTACTCTTTACAGGCAGAACAGCTAGAGCAGCACTTGATGCAATTATAGATTTAGGCAGGCCGGCGCGGGTTCAGTTTGCTGCACTAATTGATCGAGGCCATCGAGAACTGCCCATTCGGGCTGATTATGTGGGCAAGAATTTGCCGACGTCGAACAAGGAAATTGTGGCAGTACGGTTACACGAAACGGATGAAGATGAACGAGTACTCATTTTAGAACAACAGGACCTTTAAACAAGTCCAGTGAGACTTCAAAGGAGGAGCATTATGAACGTGAAAGTGGAGAATGAGATACAAATAGGTACGGGACAGCATTTAGCTCTTGGTTTCCAACATTTGTTTGCCATGTTTGGCGCAACAGTGTTGGTTCCTCTATTAACAGGATTAGATCCAGCGGTCGCTCTCTTTACATCTGGTACGGGTACGCTCATATTTCAATTATTGACCAAGGGCCAGGTTCCAGCTTACTTAGGATCCTCCTTTGCTTTTATTGCCCCGATTATTGCTGTAACTGCCCAGCATGGACTGCCTTACGCGCTAGGTGGCGGGGTGGTCGTTGGTTTAGTGTATGCCATCGTAGCTTTGATCATTTCGAGGCTGGGAACCAATTGGATTGATCGGGTGTTGCCCCCTGTTGTGATTGGATCCGTTATTATTGTCATTGGAATGGGTCTGGCAGGTACCGCGGTAGATATGGCCGGTTTTGTTGATGGCGGATCTTTGGCCAGTCCTGAAGTGCGTGTAGCTTTATTCACTTTGTTGGTCACTGTCGTCGGCACAATGTTCTTTAAGGGCTTTCTCGCTGTGGTTCCCATTTTGATAGGAATCATCGCTGGTTATCTTTTTGCCCTGACCCAGGGCATTATAGACTTTTCTCTAGTGAAAGAGGCTGCGTGGATTGGCCTACCGAAATTTATGGCTCCTAAGTTCAATATGGCAGCCTTGGCCATGATTATCCCTGTCGCCTTGGTTTCTATTACCGAGCACTTGGGCGATGTTTTGGTCCTGAGTAAGATCACCGGGAAAGACTATTATCGTAAACCTGGTTTGCACCGTACACTCTTGGGCGATGGCATCGCCACGTCTTGGGCAGGACTATGGGGAGGCCCTCCAAATACGACCTACGGTGAGAACGTCGGCGTGTTAGCCATCACGGGCATCTATAATGTCTCTGTTGTCAGAACAGCGGCGATTATAGCTGTGGCTTTGTCTTTTGTACAGAAGATGGGGGCGTTGATATCCACAATTCCTTCACCTGTTATGGGTGGAGTATCCATTGTTCTCTTTGGCATTATTTCCGCCTCAGGCCTAAGAACCCTGGTGGAAAGCGGTATTGATTATGGCGATAAGCGCAACCTGGTCATCTCCTCGGTAGTCTTGGTACTCGGGATTGGTGGAGCGGAGCTCAGCATTGGTGGGCTATCGCTTCAGGGCATGGCTTTAGCCGCTGTGACCGGAATTATCCTGAATCTTGTTCTTCCTTACAAGGACAAGCCAGCGGCATCATAGCATGACAAAGCAAAGAGGAGCAGATTGCTCCTCTTTTTGGCGTAGACCCGGGAAACGACGGCTTAGACATACCCAACTGGCGTCAAATACTGGCACATTGATGAATGTACGGCATTCATCAGTGTATGGTTATTGGTCACCAAAAAAGAAACGGAAGGTGAGCTCTAGCCATTTTCATGGGCGTTTCGCCTTGTCTACGTTTCAGTCGTTTCCCTTTGGTTTGCTGGGCTGTCCCCAATACGGAGCCCTACCTTACTCGTATTATGAGGCTTGGAGTCGAAAAATATACTTATCCAACGATGATTTTTAGTAGGCCGATGCTAAGAACCAAAGCCCCGGGGAGCCAACGCAGATCGCGCCTCGTTAGCGAAGAGGAAGCCAGAGCAGTTCCAGTTCTCAACCCTTGGGCGATAAAGAAGTAGCTTCCGGCCATAACTGCGATAGTTGTGTGGAATATGGGTAGGCCAAGCATGGCGGCACCGAATCCTGCAGCTATGGCATCTAGCGCCAAGGCTCCACCAAGAATGACGGCTTCCTCGCTGGAAATCGTCTGTGAGTGATCGCTGTCAGCCAAGAGTGGCTCTTGGAAGACTTGAATGATAAGGCCCAAAACGGGGATACGCCAATTGACCAAAACGCGGAAATGGGCCGGACGATAATTGCGCCAAAGATGATATAGTCCGAGAAGGATAAAAATGAGCCCACCCAAAGTGGTGGCCAAACCTGGATTGATGCGTTGTTCGAGGAACCAACCAATTGTCATGGAAATGAGCACAGACAGACCAGAGACAATGCTCAAAATCAACTTTGACCATAAGGGTATAGCAATGCGATTCATACCATAGGT
>DHNI01000024.1:36951-37156 GCA_002409455.1 Firmicutes bacterium UBA5420
CGAATCAAAACTAACTGCAACAGCAAGAAGAGTTACGGATATCCAGATCAAAGCAATAACCTCCTATCTCACACTGGCATACTATGGTTCGAGGATGGAGGATGTGAAATGCAATGCGCCAGGCCCGTAAAGAAATCTCTTAGATCCCACCTCTTGACACGGGCACGTAAGAATGGTAATATTTTAGTGGCTCGAGGCGGCATAG
>DHNI01000024.1:37313-43096 GCA_002409455.1 Firmicutes bacterium UBA5420
ATAGCCAAGTGGTAAGGCAGAGCTCTGCAAAAGCTCTATTCCCCGGTTCGAATCTGGGTGCCGCCTCCATTTTTATGCAAATTATTGAAGGGGGGAGTCAATTCATGGCTAAAGCAAAAAGAGGTAAGAATATTAAAACGCTAGGCTGGAGAGGGACCTGCCCCTCATGCAAAAAGACTGGAGTAAAGTTACTCTGGGAGAAGGATAAGGTTAATGTTTGCAAAGCATGTGGAAAATAAGAAAACGGCGTGAGCCGTTTTTTTGCATTTAAAAAGGAAAAAAGACCCAGACTTAGTCTGGGTCTTAGCGTTTTATGCCTATTTCGAGTAGAACTCGACGATTTCAGCTTCATTAATGTCTGGGCTAAGCTCATCTCTCCGTGGAAGCCGGATGAATTCGCCAGTGCGAGCATTCTCGTCAAAACTGAGGTACTCAGGAACATTCGGGCGAACCTCTAGTGCATCTTCTACGACGACCAAGTTACGGCTCTTCTCTTTAAGACCAATGACCTGTCCAATGCTCAAGCGGTAACTAGGGATATCAACCTTCTTGCCATCTACTGTGATGTGTCCATGTGTGACAAGTTGTCTTGCACCTGCTCGAGTGCGAGCAAATCCTAATCGAAAGACAAGGTTATCTAGACGGGATTCTAAGAGAATCATAAAGTTTTCACCGGTGATACCCTGCATCTTGGAAGCCTCTTGGAAGAGGTTTTTGAACTGTTTTTCGCTTAATCCGTAAAGGAAGCGTAGCTTTTGTTTTTCCTGTAACTGCAGTCCATAGTTGCTAAGCTTGCGGCGCTGATTTTGACCGTGCTGCCCTGGGGGGTAAGGACGTTTGCGCAGTTCTTTTCCAGTCTCGCTTAGAGAAAACCCTAAACGGCGACTGACTTTCCACGTTGGTCCAGTATAACGTGACATGTACTTCTCTCCAATCTAAATCTAGTGTTCTTTTGCTTACCAAAGCAGCCGCGCCTTGTTAAATCTTCCTTCATAGGATACCACATTTTCTAGGATTTGCAAGGGTATTTTCGTTTGCTATGCATCAAACTAAGCAAAAAAGAGGGTGTAAGTACATGAGAAGTATGTGGAATGGCTCCCTTTCTTTTGGCTTAGTGAACATTCCAGTGAAGATGTATACCGCGACCCAAGCGAAGGATCTTCGCTTTAACCAATTACATACGGCGTGCCATACTCCGATTAAATATGAGAAGGTATGCCCTCATTGCCAGCGAGCGGTAGATGGCGATGAAATCGTTCGAGGTTATCAATATGAGCCAGGTCGCTATGTAATTATTCAGGATGAGGAATGGGAGAATTTTTCACAGAAATCCACCAGAACGGTAGATATTCTACGGTTTGTGGATCTCGGTGAGATCGACCCTATTTACTATGATAAAACCTACTACCTCGAACCGTCTGAAACCGGTGGTAAAGCCTATGCCCTTTTACAGGAGGCGCTGTCGATTTCTGGGAAGATTGCGGTAGCCCAGATCACCATTCGATCAAAGCCCTCATTAGCCGTGGTCAGGGTGTATCATGGTCTTTTGGCTTTAGAAACGATTTATTACCCCGATGAAATTCGGGATCAAGCATTAGTGTCTCGAAGTAGTGTCCCTGTGCAAGAAAGGGAACTCCAGATGGCTCTCTCTTTGATCGAAAGCCTGACAGAACCCTTTGATCCTGAAAGCTATAGTGATGAGCGTCGTCTGGGACTTCAAGAATTGATCGAAGCGAAAATCCAGGGTCAGCAGACTGTGCAAATTGATAGAGTAGAGGAGGAAAGGGCGCCGATCGATCTTCTTGCGGCACTACAGGCTAGTATTCAGGCACAGCATGATAAACTGGGTGATCATTCAAGTGGGGTTAAGCATTGAAGATGATGCGTCTTAGGCCCATGCTTCCTGTCGAACATCCTGTACCTGCAGACGAGCGTGGCTTCGTTCATGAAATTAAATGGGATGGCTATCGCATACTAGCGTACATTGAGGGCGACGATGTGCGATTGCAGAGCCGTAATGGGCGAAACCTCAACCAACGTTTTCCCCAGATTGTGGACTACGCAAGACAGAAAGGCTTTCGAGCCATTCTAGACGGGGAGATCGTCGCGTTGACCCAGGATGGTCGTGTAGAGTTCTCCTTGTTACGATCTTCCCCCACATCTGGTGTCCAGATCTGCTATGTCGTATTTGATCTTCTGTATTTCCAAAGTGAAGATCTCTGCTCAAGGCCCTGGTTCAAGCGCCGAGAGCGCCTAGAAACTCTGTTTGAAAATGAGGGAATCATCATGCTATCGCCCCTCCTTCCGGGAAGTGCACAAGATTGTCTAGACTTCGCTACAAAACAGCACCTGGAAGGCATCGTCTCTAAGCAGAGAGACTCTCCCTATTTACCGGGAATTCGTTCTTCCCTCTGGCGTAAGCAGAAGATTAGACGGAGTTTGGATGGCATTCTAGTGGGCGTAAAGATGAGGGAACGACAGGTGCGCTCCATGGCGATAGGCACATATAGACCAGATGGCTCCTTATTCTATCTAGGTAATGTAGGAAGTGGCCTCGGGCACGAGGAGCTGGACTTTCTACGGAAGGCTATGGAACTGCTGGTTACACCAGATGACGTTCACTGCCCTTGCGTCAATCCACCCCAAGACGCCAGTCATTTTGTGTGGTGTCAACCACGCTTGGTCGTGGAGATTGAATACTTCGAGCTTACTCCCTCTAGACGGCTACGTCACCCTGTGTTTCTGCGGTTTCGCTTCGACAAAGATCCAAACGATTGTGTAATGGAGGTGCACAGAGATGGCGACTAAGCAAATTGTGCAGGTAGAGGGTAGATCGCTTCAGCTCTCTAATTTAGATAAGGTACTTTGGCCCAGAGTCGGTTTGACCAAAGCCAACTTGCTCGATTACCATGCAAGTCTCTTTGGACTCACAAAGCATCATTGGATGGATCGTACTTTGACCGTCACTCGCTATCCCCATGGGGTTGAGGGAGAGTTTTTTTATCAAAAAAACGTTCCTCAATCTGCACCACCTTGGGTCGCAACCCATCAAATTGAAGAAACGAACTATATTGTAGCGAAGGATCTCGCCACAATTTCATGGCTTGCCAACTCAGCAGCCATCGAATTTCATCCATCGACCTTTGTCACCTCTAGACCCAACGTTCCTAGTTATGCTATTATTGATCTGGATCCAACCGCACCGCAAGGCTTTGCAGAAGCTGTTCAGATAGGGAAGTACTGCCGGGATGTCCTTGCCGAGCTGGGCTTGCATGGCTATCCAAAGCTTTCAGGTGCCACCGGAATTCATATTTATATTCCCTTGCAAAGCCGTTATGATTTTGGGATTACAGCCCAATTGGTCAGGGTAATAGGGCTGACACTGCAGCGCCTGCATCCCCACAAGGTTACCCTAGAACGGCTGATCAAGAATCGCCATGGGGTTTATGTGGATTACATGCAGAATCATCCAGGTAGGACAATTGTGGGCGTATACAGCCCTAGGCCAACTCCAGAGGCCACAGTCTCTACACCAGTTCGCTGGGAGGACTTAGATTCTTATGAGCCAAGGGATTTCACTTTGCAGACAGTGCCAGCATGGGTAAGGGAGAAGGGTGACCTCTTCGAGCCGGTTCTAAGTAAGCCCCAGTCTTTAGAGCATCTGCGCAATTTACAGCTTTTTTGACGGTCTTACGCGTAAATCTATTCTGTCCATATTCTTGACGGCAATGAAATACTATGTTATACTTCAGACGTTAAGCAGAAGCCACCGCTTCTCACCTTGTAACTCCGTGTTTTCAAGGTTATACCCTGGCGAATACTTCGTATTCGCTCGTCTGCTCAGTGCAGATGGGTTTTGATGTATGGGTAGAACGGGTGGCGGAAGCCATCCGTTTTTTGTATAATTCTTATATTGGAGGGGTGACACCATTAGCAAAGAACTAAGAGTGAACGATGGAATTCGGGCTCGAGAGGTGCGGGTTGTGGATGCCAACGGTGACCAACTCGGAATTATGAGTGCGCGTGATGCCTTAAATGTGGCTGGGGATCGAGGACTCGATTTGGTTGAAGTTGCACCAAATGCCAAGCCGCCCGTTTGTCGGATTATGGACTATGGTAAGCACAGATATGAGCAAAGTAAGCGTGACAAAGCTGCTAAGAAGAAACAAAAGGTTACGAATATCAAAGAGATTCGCATGAGTCCTAAGATTGACGATCACGATTTTGAAGTAAAATTCAAGGCAGCTGAACGGTTCTTAAAGTCCGGTGACAAAGTGAAAGTCTCGGTACGTTTTCGAGGAAGAGAGATTGTTCATTCTGATTTAGCAAGGACTAAACTGGATAAGTTAGCGACTCAACTTAAGGATGTTGCCGTAGTTGAACGACCACCTAAACTGGAAGGTCGCCAAATGATCGCAGTACTCGTCCCCAGAACTGATAGTCAAAAAGCGGAAACTTCGAAAGCTGAAACTGTGGAGGCAAATAATTAGGAGGTGTGTTCAATATGGCGAAAATGAAAACCCATAGAGGTGCAGCCAAACGGTTTAAGGTTACAGGAACCGGTAAGGTGGTTAAGTTCAGTTCCCATAAGAGTCATATTTTGGAGAAGAAATCTTCAAAACGTAAGCGTCAATTGCGACATGGACAAGTGGCGAGCAAGGCCGATACCAAACGCGTACGCGAGCTTTTGCCCTATAAATAGATGGTTAATTAGGAGGAACAGACAATGTCTAGAGTTAAAGGTGGACCTGTAACTCGCCAACGGCGTAAAAAGGTTCTTAAACTTGCCAAAGGTTATTATGGTGATAAGAGTAAAAAGTATCGCGTAGCCAATCAGGCCGTGATGAAATCAGGGAATTACGCCTATCGTGATCGCAAAGCCAAGAAACGGGATTTTCGCAAACTGTGGATAACTCGAATTAATGCAGCTGCGCGGCTGAATGGTATGTCCTACAGTACGTTTATTTCAGGCCTTAAAAAGAATGGTGTAGAAGTTAATCGTAAGGTTTTGGCCGATATTGCAGTGCATGATCAATCTGGTTTTGCTGATTTGGTTGCTATTGCCAAACAGTAGTTTTTAGTTGAAAACAATCCCGGGCGGGTGATCCTCCCGGTATTTGTTTTTTTCAGGGGGATATTATGGATCAAGAACTGATCATCACTAGTAAGCAAAACGAGCGCATTCGATACGCAAAACAGTTGCAAAAGAGGAAGTACCGAGACAGGCGAGGATTATTTTATCTTGAAGGCGTTCGGGTTATAGAAGAAGCTCTTGCCACTCCCTTTGTCGAAACGCTTTTTTTTACATCGCGCCTTCTTGATACCGAGCGGGGGGCGGCTCTTGTCGCGCATGCCCAAGAACAACAAGTGAACGCCTTGGAGTGCAGTGAAGATGTCATAGCTGAGTTGACGGATACGGTGCAGTCCCAGGGCGTGGTTGCCGTTGTAAGAAAACCATTCTGGCCGGAATTTTGTGCGGGAGTTATGCTCATCGCCGATGAGATCCAAGATCCGGGCAATATGGGTACACTATTGCGTACAGCAGTTGGTGCTGGAGTTAAGGGCCTCTTTGTGGTGGAGGGCTCGGTTGATCTATACAACCCCAAGGTCTTGCGTTCTAGCATGGGTGCGATTTTCCATCTACCCCATTGGGTGGTCACACGACATGCGGTTCTTGATCTTGTAGAGCAGTATGATAGCACCTTAGTTATTGCCGATCTTCTAGATTCCAAGGATTATTGGGACGTCAGATACCCCCAAAATATGGCTGTGGTCATTGGCAA
>DHNI01000024.1:43345-43928 GCA_002409455.1 Firmicutes bacterium UBA5420
GAATCCCTCAACGCTCCTGTGGCCGCCGGCGTTCTACTCTATGAAATCCTACGTCAACACCGTTGTAACAACTTCGGTTCTGTGGTATAATCTCTGTATTAGACTGAACACGTGGGAGGTTTTCTTGTGAATCTAACACCACAGGTTGTTTGGCAGATTTTTGTGTCGACAGGTTCGGTAAGTGCCTATCTTTTGTACCGGCAGCTCCTAGAAGCCAGTAAGAGTGTGTTGCATTAATAGATATGTAGAGGCGATGAGGGAGAATAGTATATCCATGGCCTCCCCAGAGAGAGAAGACCATAGGCTGCGAGTCTTCTTGGATGGAAAGTGGGTTGAATTCACTCCTAAGCTACAGGCTGAACTTAAAGTAGGTCTTGTCGGATTCCTCCGTTAAAGGATCTAAGATGGGCAGGCTTAGAGATTCCCTAAGTAATGCCAAATAGGGTGGTACCGCGCACTTCTTGCGTCCCTAACGCTTTGTTAGGGGGCAAGGAGTTTTTTTGTTTGTGGTTATAGACAAATGCAGGGAGGTTTTTTTGTGCAAGGTAAAGTTCAAGATATTCGAAAGAGTGCCCTGGAAGCC
>DHNI01000024.1:44060-50325 GCA_002409455.1 Firmicutes bacterium UBA5420
AAAGAGTGCCCTGGAAGCCTGCGAACAGGCGAAAACTGTACAACAGCTCAGCGAAGCCAGGGTCAAGTTTTTGGGCAAAAAGGGTGAGCTTACCCTCGTCTTACGAAGTATGGGGCAGCTATCACATGAGGAAAGACCCCTCTTTGGAAAACTCGTAAATGAGGTACGCGATGAGCTCGAAGCGGCATGGGATCAGCGCGAACGGGAGTTATCGCATGCTGAAGAAGAACGGCGTCTCTTGGGAGAGAGCCTTGATATAACGCTACCGGGCCGCACCATGAAACGGGGAACAATTCATCCTGTTACGCGGATTATTGATGAAACGAAGAGAATTTTTATGCAGATGGGTTATGAAATCGTAGAAGGCCCTGAAGTGGAATGGGATTATTACAATTTCGAGGCACTAAACATTCCGCCAGATCACCCAGCAAGAGACATGCAGGACACCTTCTTTATCACAGAAAAACTCTTGTTACGAAGTCAGACTTCGTCTGTGCAGATTCATACTATGGAACGCAGACAGCCGCCTATTCGCATCGTGGCTCCAGGCAAAGTATACCGGGCTGATTCGGATATTACACATTCGCCGATGTTTCATCAAATTGAGGGTTTAGTAGTCGATAAGGGTATTACCTTTGCTGATCTAAAGGGAACTCTGCAGCTCTTTGCTGAGCGTATGTTTGGGCCCGATACCAAGATCCGCCTACGGCCTAGTTATTTTCCGTTTACCGAGCCAAGTGCCGAGGTGGATGTTTCGTGTATCATGTGTGCTGGAGCAGGGTGCCGGGTCTGTAAGGATACAGGTTGGTTAGAGATTTTAGGATCCGGCATGGTTCATCCCAGCGTTTTGCGGCAGGTCGGATACGATCCCCAAGAGGTGACTGGTTTTGCCTTTGGGGTGGGAGTAGAGCGCATGGCTATGCTCAAGTATGGCATTCACGACATTCGCCTGTTGTTTGAAAATGATGTTCGCTTTTTAGAGCAATTTACCAGTTAGGGGGCCCTTTTTATGTTAGTTAGCTATACATGGTTGCAGGATTATGTGCAGATTCCGTGGGAACCAAAAGAACTCGCCCACCGTCTTACAATGGCGGGCCTCGAAGTGGAAGGAATTTCGCGGCTTGCTCCAGATTTGCCCCGGGTTTATATCGGCTATGTGAGAGAGTTGGCCAAACATTCAGGAGCAGATAGTCTCAAGGTGTGCTCCGTTGATGTGGGAGAACAAGGAACATACACAATCGTCTGCGGAGCGCCCAATGTGGCAGAGGGGCAAACGGTGGCCGTGGCACTTCGTGGAGCTCGACTGCCTGGAGGACTTGAAATTAGGCCTACAGAAATCCGCGGGGTAACCTCCGATGGCATGATTTGTTCGCAGTCAGAGTTGGGATTAAGTGATGATCATGAAGGAATATGGGTACTGCCAAAAGGCTTAGAGCCAGGAGCATCCCTAGTAGAGACCCTTGGACTCGATGATGTGATTCTAGATGTCTCCATCTACGCCAATCGCTCAGATTGTATGAGCGTGTTAGGTGTGGCTAGAGAAATTGCAGCTCTCACAGGTGGAGTTCTTACGTTGCCCCCCATAGAATACAGCGAATTGGATATTCCCATCACTGAAAGGACGAGTGTTGCTGTAGACGATCCTGAGCGTTGCCTACGTTACACGGCAGCCTTATTAGAAGGAGTCAGCATAGGACAGTCGCCTCTGTGGATGCAAATGCGCTTAAAAGGAGCCGGAATGCGCCCCATCAACAATGTAGTCGATATCACCAACTATGTAATGTTAGAGACGGGCCAACCCTTGCATGCCTTTGACTTTGAGCACCTAGACGAGGAGCGGCTCGTCATCCGTACAGCAACGCCAGGCGAGGTAATGGAGACTTTAGATAATGTCAAGCGTGAACTTACCTCGGAGATGCTTTTGATCTGTGACGCTAAGGATCCCAAGTGTATTGCAGGTGTAATGGGCGGACTTGAGAGCGAAGTCACGCCAGGTACAACGAAAGTCCTTCTCGAAACAGCAAGCTTTGCCCCCCTTAGTATCCGCAGAACAAGCCGGGCGCTAGGACTTAGTTCCGAATCGTCTGCCAGATTTGAGAAAGGCATTGACCCAAGTGGTACCCTGTTCGCCAGCAAGCGTGCCCTTCATCTATTGCAGAACTTGGCCCAGGCCCAAATCTTTGCCGGACATATCGACATTGATTCGAGCAATCGCGAGGCAACGGTAATTGATTTCGCGCTTGGCGAAGTAGAACGAATCTTGGGTGTTGGCGTGCCTGAACAATCCAGCAGAGAGATTTTGGAACGCTTAGGATTTCTAGTGCAAGAACAGACGCCTGGCCACTGGAGCGTTACAGTGCCATCGCACCGCACTGACATTGCGATTGCTGCGGATTTGATCGAAGAGATTGTTCGCATCTGGGGTTTAGAGAATCTTCCTAGTACCCTTCCAGCCGATACATCGCACTCTGGCGGACAGAACAGACGCTTGGATGTGGCCGATCACGTTAGAAACACTCTGGTTGGAGCTGGTCTTCAGGAGGCCCTAAGTTATACCTTTGGGCGCAGCGACAACAATGATCGACTTCTACGTTTCGATCAGCCTATGATTATGATCCAGAATCCGATTTCGGAAGATTTAGTTGCACTGCGTCATAGCCTATTGCCGGGTTTATTGACGGCTATTGGTCTCAATGCCAATCGTCAACAAACACGGGTGGCTTTGTTTGAAATCGGGGCTAATTATCTGGGCCCAGTACCACTAAAGGAGCAACCCTTAGAAGAAATGCAGCTCTGTCTAGCCCTCTGGGGTCAGCGCAATGACATCAACTGGGGTCTACAAGAAGAAGACTATGACTTTTATGACTTGAAGGGGATTTTAGAACTACTCTTGCCCGCTCAAGAATTAGTGTGGGAAAAGGGCAGCAACCCCTCCTTCCACCCTGGCCGTCAAGGTCGAATTACCTTTGCAGAACGAGAGGTCGCCGTGTATGGTGAAGTGCATCCCGCTGTTCTGCGCAACTTTAAAATATCTGGAAGGGTCTATGCTGCCGAGATCAGACTCGAACAAATCCTTGATCTTTTTGTTGCCACGCCGCATTTTCAAAGTCTCCCTAGATACCCTGCAGTGGATCGTGACTTAGCCTTTGTTGTGGATAGACAGCAGGCGGTTGGCGACCTAATTGCGCATCTAAGGAAACTTGGTGGTGAGCTTTTAAGGGAGATAACGTTATTTGATGTCTATGAGGGGAAACCTATTCCCGAAGACAAGAAAAGTGTTGCCTTTTCCTTGCGATTTCAAGGTGAGCGTACATTAACTGATGAGGAGATCAATCCGATCATGGAACGTTGCATTAAGGGCTTGAGCGCTCAATTCGGTGCAGAAATCCGCTAGGAGGAAATGTATCAATGAAGTAGAATTGAAAAGCGAGGGAGGGACGGGTATGAGTGTAGACCATGAAGTTCGTTCAGTACGAGTCCAGATTTTCGGCGAGGAGCATATTGTCAAGGGTCAAGCCTCTAAAGAGTACATTGAGAACTTAGCCTCCTTGGTTGACCATCGTTTAGAAGAAGTGCAGAAGGTCAACCCTCTGCTTCCTCGCCACAGGGTGGCTATCTTGGTGGCTATCAACCTAGCTAACGAGCTTGAAAAGCTTTCGGCAGAATATGAAGAGCTATTGGCGCTGTTAGAAGAAGCCAATTAGAGGGGGCTTTTGATGATTGGAAAGTGGATAGATCTTGTTATTCTGGTGTTTCTGGCCCTCGGCCTGCTGAAAGGTTTCAAACGAGGCTTGGTACGCGAACTTTTTAGCCTCATGGGGGCTATCTTAGCCATAATCATTGCCTATCATAGTTACCAGAACCTAG
Source organism: Firmicutes bacterium UBA5420 (assembly GCA_002409455.1). Classification (GTDB taxonomy): domain Bacteria; phylum Bacillota; class Limnochordia; order Darwinibacteriales; family Darwinibacteriaceae; genus UBA5420. The sequence goes on from DHNI01000024.1 coordinate 47,928, forward strand.
CGTTAGTCTTGCTAGAGAACTACCAGCTGTCTACGTGGCAGGCCCAGACCATTTCTTTTGTGGTTCTACTTGTAGGCATTAGCTTGCTTGGAGCATTCTTTGGGTACATCTGGTCTAAGGCCTTAAGCTTTACCCCTTTTTCGGTGTTGGATCACATTGGCGGCGCTGCCTTTGGGGCTGCCAAGGTGGGGGCGATGGTTCTACTTTTGCTAATTTTCCTGGCCGCTGCCAATATTAGCTTCGTCAATACCCTATTGGATGAATCTGTTGTGGTCCAGCAGATTGGAGTCCTTTTGCCCTTTGTATACGACTATGTGGATCAATACTGGCCAGAACAGTTTCAAAGGCCCTTGTGGCTGTTTCCATCACAAAACCCCGGGTTTATGGCGGGGTTTTCTTGGGTATCTTGACTATCCATGGGAACACCTCCTATACTTGCCTAAAGGGATTCAACCTGCTTCCTAGAACTTCAACGATCTAGGAAGGGGGTAAGCTGGTGCGTAAACCAGTTATTTTATACTCGAACATGTGGGCCACACTGCTTATGTTGGGCCTTTTCATTGTCTCTAGTCTGGCTGGATCGAAAACGTCATTTCTAGGTAGCACAAATCGCTCATTGGGAACCCAAAACCTCTCTGGTAAGGTTATTGTGCTGGATCCCGGCCACGGAGGGGGCGACCCAGGTACAGTTGGTGTCGGGCCTACCACTGAAGCAGAAAACGTGCTGGCAATTGCCTGGGAACTTAAGGCTATGCTGGAACGGGCTGGTGCCCAGGTTATTATGACGAGGCAATCGGATGCCAGCCCTTCTGCAGGAACACAATTCGATGGGCAAAGAAATGGACAACTGGCTGCTCGGGTGGCAACAAGCAACCGCAGTAGTGGCCAGATCTATATCTCATTGCACAATGATTGGAACGATAACAGTAACGTTCAGGGAACCTCAGTCTACTACTATAAAAGTCAAGATTTGGCCCTCGCCGAAGCCTTACAAAGAGCCCTTGTACGCCAGACAAAAGCCGTGGATCTAGGCGTCAAACGGAGTAATTTCTATGTTCTTCGTAACACAAATGTGCCTGCTGTTTTAGTAGAAATTGGATTCTTGAGTAATCCTGAAGAAGCAAGTCTCTTGGCGAAGCCAAGCTATAGGCTAGAGGTGGCACTGGGACTTTTGGCCGGCATTAATGCGTATTTTGCAGGAGAGTTTTAAGGAGGAAAATTTGTGGAGTTATTGGCACCAGCCGGTTCTTCGGATGCCCTGCGGGCTGCGGTTGAAAACGGGGCCGATGCAGTTTATTTAGGCGGGAAGTCCTATAGTGCTAGAGCCTCAGCGACGAACTTCTCCCCAGAGGAGTTGCAGGAGGCACTAGATTATTGCCATATTCGTGGGGTACGTGTCTATGTCACCGTCAACACTTCTTTGCGGGAAGATGAACTAGATGGAGCGATCTCGTACCTAGCTGACTTATATCGCTGGGGAGTGGATGCAGTAATTGTGCAGGATCTTGGACTCATTCATAGGGCCCGAAATGAAGTGCCCGAACTGGAGCTCCACGGCAGCACTCAGATGACAGTGCACAACGCCTGGGATTTTCGATCCATCGAACGGCTTGGGATAACGAGGGTGGTTCTTGCTCGCGAATTGGGCTTGACAGCAATCAAAGAAATTAGAGAGCAAACAGCGGTGGGCTTGGAGGTTTTTGTTCATGGTGCTCTGTGTCTGTGCTATTCAGGACAATGCCTGATGAGCAGTCTGATAGGTGGGCGCAGTGGCAATCGGGGGCAATGTGCACAGCCTTGCAGGCAAGCCTATACCGTAAATGGCCTATCTGTGCCTGGCGAATATGTGTTGTCACCGAAAGATCTCTCGTTAATTTCCCATTTGGATAGATTAGGCGCTGCAGGAGTGGCTTCTTTGAAAATCGAAGGTCGTTTAAAGAGCCCCGATTACGTTGGGGTGGTTGTCCGAACCTATCGGGCGGCTCTAGATGGCAGGCCGTATCAAGCCAAGGACTTGGATACGGTTTTTAACCGCGGGTTTACCTCCGCTTACTTCGAGGACGGTAAGAAGCCCGACTTGATCACCTATCTTTCGCCCGCTAAGGAAGAACGAGTGGGTAGCGCTCTAGAAACATATCGCTCGCCGAAGGCTTTTCGAAAGATTAAAGCCCATTTGTGGGTGAGCCTGCGATTGGGAGAAACCCTAGAATTAAGTCTTTTAGACGAAGATGGTTATCACGTGAACATGCGTGGTAGCATGGAAGCAACCACCTCCACAGGTGGGGGACTCACGGAAGAACTTCTCAGGGAGAAGCTTCTGCGGCTGGGCAATGACCCTTTAGAGATCAAAGAGCTGCAGATCGAGTTAGAGCAGGGCCTACATCTACCCGTCAGTGAG
>DHNI01000024.1:50537-54678 GCA_002409455.1 Firmicutes bacterium UBA5420
GAACCCTACCAAGATCGCAGGCTAGAGGCTGTGAAACGAGCCCCAATGCCCTTTAGGGAACGGGCGCAGATGAGCGATCCCAAACTAGCTGTTACCGTCTCTGACCTAGCCTCGGCCACGGCCGCCATAAATGGGGGAGCGGGGCTCATTTACTTTTCTGGACAGGTGTACAAAAGGGCTCCTCGAGACCTCTTTAGTGAGCTCACTAAGGCCTGGGCCTTAGGGCAAGAACGTGGAGTGCCTGTATTTGCTCACGTGGAGAGGATTACCGAAAACCATGTCCTTCCGGAAATTAAGGAGTCGCTGAGCAAACAACAATTTGATGGACTTCTAGTCGGCAACTTCGGCAGCTGGGAGCTGTTAAAGGACTTTGAGCGTCCGATTCATACTGATTTATCCTTCAACGTGTTCAATTCTTGGGCGGCAGATCTTTTGGCGCAGGCAGGAGCAAGTGTGATTACCCCATCGTTGGAGCTTCAGCTCAGCCAAGTTCGCGAGCTGTGTCAGCTATCCCCTGTGCCCACGAGCATTGTGGTTCATGGCCCGCTTGAATCAATGGTAACAAAACATTGTATGTATCGGGATCAAGGTTGCGAGTATCAGTGTCAGAGCCAGGGCCCGCTGGAGATATGTGATAAAAAGGGCTATTGTTTTCCAATCTATTTTGATAGATGGTGTCACATGCACATCTTTAACTCTAGAGAACTTTCTTTGCTTGGTCATTTAGATCAGGTGAAAGCAAGTGGTGTTCGTTACCTAAGGATTGAAGGCCGCACAAAGGAACCAACCTGGATTCGCCGTACCTTGGATCTGTATCGGCGCGGTTTAGCCGGGGAACACATAGAAATTCCAGGAGAATTTACCAAGGGTCATTATTTCCGTGGCGTCTTGTAATGGGGGGTTGTTACATATGAATGAAAAGAGTATTAGAGTATTAGAATGGCCAAAAGTGCGAGAACTTGTCGCTGAAAGGACGAGTTTCTCTTTAAGCCGCCAGCTTATCCAGGAGCTCACCCCGAAGACAAACCTTAACGATGTTATCCAAGATTTGAGCCTGACAAGTGATGGCGTGCGGTTACTGTGGAAACATGGGGAGGCCCCCTTTGGCGGGGCGAGCGACATTCGCCAAGTCGTGGGTAAGGCACGCCTGGGCGGCATTCTTGATCCTGATCAGCTTCTACCCATTGGAGACTTCTTATACTGCACTACCCAATTGAAAAAGTATCTCAGTGATGAAGAGGGCTCCTTAGCCGATTTTTCCAGAACCTTAATCCCTCTACCGAGCTTAAAAGCGGATATTGAGAGATGTATTGACAGGGAAGGGTATGTCAAAGACTCTGCATCGCCTGAACTTGGCAAAATCCGCAGTAAAATGCGTACACTGGCGAATCGCATCCGAGAACGCCTCGATTCGCTGGTTCATTCTGCTTCCATGCAGAAAATTCTCCAGGATCCCATTATCACTTTGCGCAATGGGCGTTATGTGGTTCCAGTAAAGGCAGAGTATCGTAGCAAATTCCAAGGAATTGTTCATGATCAATCAGGCAGCGGTGCCACTTTATTTATGGAACCGGCCTTTGCCGTAGAGCTCAATAATGATCTAAACGTTGCAGAGCAGGAAGAACAAGCAGAAGTGCAAAGAATACTCAAGCGTCTAAGTGCTGTGGTTGCTGAGCAAGGTTCGGTTCTTCTGGATAATCTCAACATCATAACGGAGCTTGACTGTATCTTTGCAAAGGCCCGTTTTAGCCGTGCTATTGATGGCGTTGAGCCCCAAATGAATGACCAGGGACGTATTCAGATTAAGCGGGGAAGGCACCCCTTGTTAAAGGGCGATGTGGTACCGATTGATGTCTGGTTAGGTACGGACTTTCATGTTCTAGTGATCACAGGGCCTAACACAGGAGGTAAGACGGTAACCCTCAAGACAGTGGGCTTGTTTTCTTTGATGGCCCAATCTGGTTTGCATATTCCGGCCGATCCTGGGAGTGAATTGGCCGTTTTTGATGGCATTTACGCCGATATTGGCGATGAACAGAGTATCGAGCAAAGTTTGAGCACCTTTTCTTCCCATATGACGACTATTGTAGGGATTCTAGAGAATCTGCAGGAGAACTCCCTGGTCTTGTTGGACGAGCTTGGTGCCGGAACCGATCCCACAGAGGGAGCAGCGTTGGCTACCGCTATTTTAGAACACCTGCGGGGCTTAGGTATTCACACCATCGCTACCACTCATTTCTCCGACTTGAAAAGCTATGCCTATACCCATGATCGGGTAGAAAATGCCAGTGTCGAATTTGATCTCAAGACCTTGAGACCAACGTATCGTCTGTCTATTGGTATTCCCGGCAAGAGCAATGCTTTTGCCATTTCAAGGCGCCTTGGTTTGGGGGAAAACGTGGTAGCAAAAGCGCAGGCATTGCTTTCATCAGAGCATATGCAGGTGGAAGACATGATTGGCGAGATGGAAACCAATCGCAGGCAAGCTGAACGTGATCGAGTCTCAGCCGAAGGCTTACGCAGGGAATACGAAAGATTAAAGGCCAAGTATGAGAAAGCCCTGGAAGAGCTCGACGAGGCGCGGCACGAACTGCTGGATGAAGCGCGAGTTGAAGCGAAACGTCTCTTGGAACAGACCCAGGCAGAGGTAAATACGATCTTAGGTCAGGTGCGCCGTATGGGCCGGGACGAGCTAGAGGAGAGCGTTAAGGAGTATCGAGAGGAGATCGCAGCCAAGACAGAAGTCTTAGGAAAGCTACACAAGGAAAGACCCAGAGCGCAAGGTCCTACGGGTTTAAAGCCAGGTGAAGAAGTTCGCATCAAGAGTCTGCGCCAGAAAGGATTTGTCCTTGAGCCTCCTACGACAAGCGAAGATGTGTTGATTCAAGCGGGCATCATGAAGATTACTGTTAAGATCGAGGATGTAGAGCGTGTTCAAAGCGAAGGCACAGCCCAGAAAACTCGCAAGGGCGGGGGAACCCAAAGGAGTCATCTTGCTAAGAGTAGTAGTATTCGAAGTGAGATTGACTTAAGGGGAAAGACGGTGGAAGAGGGGCTGACACTGGTTGACAAGTATCTCGACGATGCCTTTTTGTCTTCTTTAGGTAGGGTACAATTGATTCATGGGAAAGGTACCGGTGCTCTAGGTGATGCGATCCAGCAGTACCTAGCTACACATCCTCATGTGCAGGCATTCCGATATGGAGCGCCGAATGAGGGTGGTCATGGGGTCACAGTTGTGGACATTCACCTCCCTAGTTAACAGGGGAGGGAGTTAAGATGCCCAAGTTCGTACGCAGAGGTTCGAATATTATGCAATAATGCATTACTGGAATCGAGGTGGCGATGGATGAATTGGTCATGGTTGTGGCGGGAGTGGATACGCCCTTTAGGCGGCGCAGTGATTCTAGCCCTCTTTATCATTGTGTTTGTCGTGCAATCGTATAGGGTGGATGGCGCTTCTATGGAGAATACATTATTTCACGGCGAGAGGCTCATGGTGGACAAGCTTACATATCGTTTTAGGGAACCGCGCCGCGGAGAGATCATTGTGCTAAACATGCCGCGTAGTCGATTTATCAAACGGATTATTGCCGTGGGGGGAGATAGCATTCAGGAGCGTAGCGGCGTAATTTACGTTAATGGTGCCGCTCTAGACGAACCTTATGTCGATAACAAAACCACGATGAACTGGGGTCCGTTTCTGGTGCCAGAGGGACATGTCTGGGTAATGGGCGACAACCGGCCCAGAAGTGACGATAGCAGGGGAACAGTCGGATTCTTACCAAACGGGGATATCGTTGGGAGAGCTTTGTTTCGTTACTGGCCTTTAAACCGATTCGGTGGGGTGTAAGCAGAATCGGGTATACGCTTGCTCTCTGCGAACCTCCGCAGACCTAATTATGGGGGCGTCCATCTTAACACATAGATGAACTGGATTGTCGACACGCGACTGACGAATCATGAGATTGAGGTTATGGTATAATTATGCCCTAAAAGGAGGGTGATTGTGTGCCGCGGATTATCCCTATTAAAGACTTAAAAAAAACAAGCGAACTTTCCGCCCTTTGCAAAGAGGCCAAAGAGCCGGTGTTCATCACGAAAAACGGCTATGGGGATATGGTGATTATGAGCATGGAAA
>DHNI01000008.1:0-413 GCA_002409455.1 Firmicutes bacterium UBA5420
ACAATATCTTTAAGGGTGGTTTGGACTAAGCCAACACTAATTAGCCCATCAGTGTCTGCAGATAGATCCGCAACGCGTGCATAATACCCGTAGTTTTCGAGAATCCATTCCTGCAACGCCTTTAAGTCTTCCCACAGATCATGGACATTCAGGATATAGCCCGGTTGCGTTTTCATTAGCTTCTTGTACTCACCAAAAGGTATGCCCGAAATACCAGATACACTAATCTCCTGCACAATGGGGTTTTCCACAACGTGAAAGACTACCTGAACACCTGCTATAGCCGGTTCAAAGCTGGCAGTCGCATCTTGAAAATAGCCAAGATCATAGATAGAGCGCAAGTCATCAAGAATTTGTTGCTCCACCGCTGGCTGATTTATTTTGGTCTTCAAAATACTCGCTTTAATCGTCTC